>JACQUW010000168.1 GCA_016210115.1 Deltaproteobacteria bacterium
TCAGTATGCGGGAGATTAGATGATCAGGACAGATAGGTAGAGGTGAACGGGTATTTTGTCTGCTTTTGAGTATTGGGAAGCGCCCAGCCAATCGGTTGTTAAGGAGAATTCGTCAGGCGGATTTGGATAAACAAGCTGGCAGACCACAAGCTGGGCAATCTGAACAGGGCCGTTGGCCCGGACCAGGACAGGCTCTCCACTCGACATCGAGCCGAACTCGCAGAAGAAAATCGGGAGCTTGCATCCCCCTTCTTCCAACGCGGAGCCATGATGTGAGCAGCCCCTCTCTGGAACCGGGGAGGCGATACTTGGGCACGAAACTCCGAGAGCAAAAAAGAGGGTGAGACCCAAGATAACTATGTTTTTCAATGCTCGCTTCACCAGGTTAATAGTCATCCTTTATTCCCTAAAAGTCAATCTGGCGCTAGCGACCTTCCGTTTGTAGTTTTAGAAGATTCCATCCATCCAAATTCAATCCGTGAATTCCGTCTCCTCCTCCACCCTCCCTCGACTTTCCTCTATCGCCTCCCATCCCTCCTTGACCAAAAAATAGACCATCGCCAAGGCGGCCACAGGATCAGCCCACCACCAGCCGAAAACTGCATTAGCCAAAAGACCCACAACTAAGGTCAAGGAAAGATAGGAACAGGCGAGTGTTTCCAATGCGTCCGCTCTCAAAGCGCGGCTGTTGATTTCTTGCGCTATTTTTTTCTTATAAAAAGCCAGGAAGGGCATTACAACTAAGGAGACAGTTGCCAGAATAATTCCAATCAGACTTTCATCCGGATATTCCTGGAAAAGCAATTTCTTCCCGGACTCGTAGGTCACATATAAAGCCAACAGGCAAAAAGTGAGTCCGACAAAAAAGATAGCCTTTTTCTCCGCCGCTTCTTCTTCATCTTCGTCGCTGAAGCCATGCTTGCGCAATCTCCATATCAGAACTACCCCGGACGCCACTTCTATATAGCTATCCAAACCGAAACCCACCAGCGCGATAGAACCCGCCGCAACTCCTGCCGCAATGGCGATGATTCCCTCCAGAACATTCCAGCCGACCGTGAAATATTCAGCCAGTAATCCTTTTTGGTGTCCAGTCATTTTTTTCCGGTTCGCCACTAAAATTTCCCCACCGGTTTTCCCAGTACCGTGTTCATCCAAATTCCGCCATTATAGCCGTTTACCATAACATCTAAACCGAAGCCGGTTGAATCTGTGGTGTGGAACTTGTAGTAGCCGGGGTAGTCTTCGGGCGTCGCGAGACTGTAGCTCAGGCTATTGTCGTTCACGAAGTCTTGGGCGATGGCAGTCGCCTGCTCGGCGCTGATTTTGAGCTTTTTCCCGAAACTAGGCGTCTTATAGATGCCTTTTCCGTAGCTTGCATTCATCATCATCGAAAGACCCATCTCAGGCGCTACAGCGCCAGTGAATCTGTCCGCAATGAGATCGAAAGCCCTTGCGCCGTTAAGGTCTGAAAGCTCGGCTTTATAGGCCGTCTCATATTCCCAAAGTTCCGAAATTTGGAGACTGCTGCTTGAGGCATCGATAAATGATTGAATAGCCGCTCGCGCATCGCCGGGGTTTTCGAGCGGGGTTAGAATATCCAAATATCCGTGGGAGATCGTTTTCCCCATCATTCGTGAAACCATGCCGCCGTATCCTCTCATTCCGTAGCCCGACCCGCCGCCCATATGGGTCCCGGGGGCACCGCCTCCCATATGACCGCCGCCCATCTGCGCGAATGCATCGCTCGATACCAAGAACATTGCTGCAAAAACGATGATTAACTTCTTCATCTGCGACTCTCCTCTCCTGAACAACAATTTCGCCTACAACCGTTCGCAAAAGATATGCCGCCTAAATGCCTTTATTTTGAGTGTAGACCAGGGCCTTAACTGTCAAAACCAGGAACGGAGCTGCGGGATAGTCGCAGGAATGATAAAGGTGTTCAAGAATCTGAACCCCGCTTGCCTTGTGTTCTCGCTGCGCTCGTCACAACGGAAAACAGACATGCAAACGCAGTTTCGGGACGGACCACCGAGGAAGCCCGTAATCGAAAACCGGTGTCTTCACCAACCACCCTGGATGAATACTACGTCAAGAGCCATTGAGGGGTGAGTCAAGCTTACGAACTTTTCTCGTCCGGGTGTCGGCATGATCGAGCTTTTGACGTCTGTAAAGTAGAAGAAGTCCCGTCAGAATAAACGGAATGCTCAGTAGTTGCCCCACGTTGAGCGGCATGCCTTGCTCGAAGCGGACCTGTTCCTCCTTTACGAATTCGATGAGAAATCGCGCGGTGAAACACGCCACAAAACCGGCTCCGAGAATGCGTCCGGGGATTTTAACGATCTCGGTTTTCCAGTAGGCGATGTACACGACAGCGAAGACGAATGCATAAGCGAGAGATTCATAGAGCATCGCCGGATGTCTCGGAATGTCGTCGACCCGGACAAAGATGATGGCCCAGGGCAAGTCCGACGGAACACCGAGAATTTCCGAGTTGAAAAGATTTCCGATCCGAATCAGGCTGGCCGCCGGCAGCGAAGCGATCACCAGCCTGTCGCTGAGTTCGAGAAAACTCATGTCTCTGTATTTCCTCAAGTAGAGATAGATCGCGATCAGAACTCCGGTGAAACCACCGTGACTCGCCAGGCCGCCTTGCCAGATCATAAAGATTTCCCAGGGGCGCGCGAGGTAGTAATCGGGCTGATAAAAGAGGACGTGTCCGAGCCTGGCGCCGATCACGACGCCCAGGAAGATGTACAAGAAGAGGCTCGACAGATTTTCTTCCGGTCGCCTTTCATGGCGGTAGATTCGGACCAGGATCAGATAGCCCAGCATGAATCCCAATCCGAACAGGAGGCCATACCATCGCGGCGCGAAAGGGCCGAGCCTGAAAATTGCAGGATCTACGTTCCAGGTCAAATAATTCATGACTTATATCGAGGGCGAGTTGTCTCCATAAGTCTTCCTTAGTCTTTACGACAGTTTCTGCTGTTAAGCCTCCCTGAATGGCGCTCATCACTTCCTATTGTTCAGCCGATCCCTTACATCGGCATCCACTGCATTGTGAACCGAGCGAAGCCGTCGTAGAAGAGTAGCAGGCCAATGCTTACGGCCAGGATAAGAATGCCGCTCGCACGCGCGACGTACCTGGAGGAACGCGCGATATGGAACGCCTTGAGAAGCCCTACAGAGACGGCGACGGTTGTGAGAACGATGCCACGTCCCACCGAATAGGCCACCATCAGGAGTGCTCCATGCAAAACACTCCCTTGCAATGCGACGAATGCCACGATGGCAAAAAAGATGGGAATCGTGCAGGGAGTGACGACCAGGCCGAAGGGAAGACCCAAAATGAAAGAGGCCAAGGCGCTGCCCGGCTGTCGCTCCCAATCGAACATCGACATGACCGGCATCTTGAGTTTCAAAATCCCGAGCAGCTGCAGACCCATGATCAGACCCACCGCCCCTGGAACCCAACGATCCAGCTGATAGCCGCTGAAAATATGCAAAGCGGTTTTTCCAATGACTGCGGCCACGGCTCCCACTGCGGCAAGAGTAGCTGCATTTCCCAGAACAAACGGAAGAGCGAGACGAAGTCCGCCTGTTTTGATTGCGGGCGCGTAGCCGCCCACATATCCACCGAATATGGTGAGCACAGGGACATAGCAGGGGCTTATCGCGCTCGCGATACCACCCAGAGTAACGAGAACGTAGACCCAGGGAGAAAGCTGCGCAGTGGACCCGAGCGCCTCGTAGAGCTGCTGCATCCAGTGGAAGATGATCTCTATCACCTGGCAACGTCCTCCGTCCCTCCGACTTGAAAGCCGGCCTCCGCGATCGCCTCTTTCAATTTTTCAATGTTCAGCTTAGCCGGATCGTAAAGGACCGTTGCACTATCGCTCTTCAAATCTACATCGTACGCAATGACCCCCGTTACTTGCTTTAATTTTGCCGCAACTGCGGCCCTGCAGAGTACTCAGGTCATGCCGAGATTCTTAAGAACAACCTTCTTCTGGCCCACCCTTGGAGCCGGCACGGTTCCACTCGCATGACTGGTCGAACTATTTACTTGAGCAGTTGGAGGGGCATCGAGCGAGAAGTAAGCTACTGCAGCGATCCCAAGCCCAAGAATCAACAATGCCCAGTTTTTGCTCGCGTTCTTCATAAATGGAAAGTAGGGGACCATGCGATTCTCCCGACGTAACGGAACGTCTCTCAGCTCGCACTTACCGGCAATCGAGGTTGCGGGCGTCCCACGCTCATTACGGCGTTGAAGAAGAGCGACGGCTTCCCCCACAACGAGTTGAAGAAGATCGCAGTGACGCTTCCCGCCATCGCCGCCATGGCCCATACGGGATAAACGAGTCCGGTTGCGGCGACCGGAATGCCGATGCCATTGAAGCAGAACGCCAGCACCACGTTCTGCACCATCTTGCGGTAGCCGCGACGGCTGATCTCGTGCGCGACGAGGATTGATTCGAGGCGGTTTCCCAGGATGATGATATCGGCCGACTCGATCGCGATGTCCGTACCGCTACCCATGGCGATGCCGACGTCCGCCTGCATAAGCGCAGGGGCGTCGTTTATACCATCGCCCACCATTGCGACTTTTCCCGCTCGCTGGAGCTGACGAATGATGTCTGCTTTCCGGTCAGGCAGGACGCCAGCATACACTGCGTCGATGCCGGCCTCCTGAGCCATTTGCTTAGCTGCCCGCTCATTGTCGCCAGTGAGAAGAACGGGTTTGATCCCGGCTTTGCGAAGCGCCGCAACCGTCTTCACCGCATCCGCCCGCAACCGGTCGCCCAGCGCGATAATGCCTAATGCGTGACCGTTTCTAGCGACCGCGATAACGGTGCGCCCCGCTTCTTCCAATTCGTGAATACCTGCCGCGAGAGGCACAAGGTCGATACGTTCGTCTTCCAAAAACCTCGGGTTCCCAATCAGCACCTTTGCGCCCTCGATACCGGTGGACACACCACGGCCTGGAACCGCCAAGAAAGTTTCGACTGCAGGAGGCGTTACCTTGCGTTCGAAGGCGGCGTTCAGGATCGCTTGGGCAAGTGGGTGCTCTGAGGATGTTTCTGCGGCGGCTGCAAATCCGAGCAGTTCTTCTTCAGTCGATCCCAGGGGCAAGATCTCTTGCACCAATGGCTGCCCCTCGGTCAAAGTCCCCGTTTTGTCCAATACGACATGCTTCACCAGCCGATAAGCCTGAAACGCTTCACCGGTGCGCATCAGAATGCCGCGCTCCGCCGCTTCGCCTGCACCACGCACGATCGAGAGCGGCGCTGAGATGCCGACGGCGCAGGGATAACCCATAACGAGCACGCTTAAACCGGCGAACACCGCGCGCTCAATATCGACATGCCCGCTCGCAATCCAGGATCCCGCCACCCAGCCGATCACCGCGAGTATGGCAACCACGAGCACGGTCGGAGTGTAGACCCGCAGCACACGATCAACCAGGTGGAGTAGCCCTGGCTTTAAGGCGCGCGCGTCTTCCACGTAACGGATCACTTGTTGCAGGAAGCTCTCTTCTCCAATTGTCGTAACCCGTACCAGTAGTGTTCCCATGCGATTGATCGAGCCTCCGACAACGTGGCTACCTTCTCTTTTCTCGATTGGTACAGGCTCCCCGGTGATGAAGGACTCGTCGACCGCCGAATGGCCGCTGATTACTTCTCCATCCACAGGGATGCGCTCGCCAGGTCGAATGCGCACCTGATCTCCGACTCTTACTCGTTCGATCGGAATTTCTTCCTCGCGGTCGGCACGTACCACTCGGGCGGTATCCGGTTGCATGTCGAGCAGCTTCTTGACCGCCTGTGAGCTTCGCGTCTTGACGATTAAAGAGAGCCACTCCGAAAAGATGTGGTAGGTAGCAACCATCACCGTGACCGCAAAGAAAGAAGCCGTAGGATAACCCGAGGGGCGCAGGGCGAGACCGATCAGGCCACCAACAATCCCTGCAAAGGCGCCGGTCTCAAGGAGCACGTGCTGATTCAAAATCCCGCGCCGCAGCGCCTGGACCGCCATAATGAGAATGTGGTTCCCGATGCCAAAAACCAGGGCAAAGGCCAGGGCTCCGGTGATCCATGGAATGGCTTCGAGCAACCAACCGTGGGTTTTGGCGAAATATAGGGCCAAGCCGATCATACCCAGACCCGCTGCTCCACCTAACGCGATGCCAAACCCGCGGGCTTTCAGAACAACAAAAACGAATAAAACCAGGCTTGCGAAGACAACAGTAGATAGCAGTGTCAACCAGAATCCTTCCGGGTGAGCCACCAGCCCGATCGCCACGAGGCTGCAGGCGAGCGCTGCTAAAAAGCGCCCGCCTTCCCGTACGAGCGATGCCTCTTCTTCTTCGAACGGCCGCAGCTTGCGCGGATCGGAGATCGTATAACCGATGTCCTGTAGGATCTGAAGCAGTGCTTCAGGATGCGCAACACGCGGATCGTACTCGATCAAAGCCTGCTCGTGGGTGAGGCTCACCGCGACCTTGTCGACGCCGGGCTGCTTGCCCAGCGCCTTTTCAATGGTGCCGGTGCAGAGCGAGCAGTGCAGTCCACCGATCCGGGCGCGAATCCTGGCCCGATCGGGCCGATTTGTAGATTCTTCAGTCCAATAGTCGGAAACCGATTCAGCAGAGCTTACGGTATTCATTATGACACCTCATTCCTTGCTTGATGATGCCAGGATTTCTGTGTGCAGGTCTGGGACATTTCATCACAAAGCGCAGTCCTCCTTAGCCACGATTTCGATTCGCAACTCGGTACCCGCTGTTTTCTATGGCGGTGACCAGTTGTTCCTCGGTGACGGCATTGGAATCGTAAAGGATCCGAGCTTCTCCCTCTTTGAAGGAGGCGCCCGCCTTTTGAACGCCGGCCTTGCGCTCTAAAAGAGACTGAATATTTGCAGCGCAGCCGTCGCAATGCATGCCTTCGATCTTGAATGTCGCCGTGTTCATCTTGACCTCCTGTCAAATCACATGATAAACGTTAAACTCTAGTTTAAGGTCAAGTGGAGGGCCAAAAAAATGTTGACAATAGGGAAAGTTGCTCGGCGCGTCGGGATTCGACCGTCAGCGATTCGATATTACGAGAGGCAGGGCATGCTTCAACCGACAGTGCGCGGAGCGAACGGGTACAGGACTTACAGCGATGATGCGGTCAAGCTGTTGCTGTTTGTAAAGCGTGCGCAATCTCTCGGTATAACGCTGAAAGAAATTAAGCCGCTTCTCAATCTGGCTTCTCAGGGTCAGCAACCCTGCAGCCATGTGAAGCAGTTAGCACGGAACCACCTAAGGGAGATCGACGACAAGATCCGCGAGTTGCAAACGCTTCGGAATGAGCTTCGGGTGCTCTTGCGGCGCAAAGCCGGGCCGCCACGTGGAAACGAAGTTTGCCCGATTATCGAGCACGGCATATAAGTCTGAAGTCACCGGATGCTACTCAGCCCCGCCATTTGACCTCATATACCCGGTGAAGCCCCCAGAAACCCTTGAGTCTGCAGTAGCCAATGGGGCGTAGAGGAATCTCGCTGGAGCGCAGTTCATGCGCGGCCTCTTCATCAACGAATATTCGATTCCGGTCTGGAAGATCATGCGATCCCGTTCCCACTTCCAGTTGAGTGAAGTTCTCAACGGAGAGGCCTTCGAGGCGGAAGGCCTTGTTGATAGTGGCACCGTGACGGGAAGCGTGCCCATCGAGTAGGATCTGGCCATAGCTGATCCCCACACGCGCCTCCAGAGCCGGGCCGGGGGAGAGGTCCGGAGGCCGGTCTTTTAGATCCTTAAGAAGTGCGGCGGCGGTATTGACGGCAGCCTCTACTCTGGGAAAGGTCATGAGATAACCGTCGCCTGTATCCTCTGCAAAAGCCAGTCCGTGAGCACCGGCCGCTTCCAAGGTCCGCTCCTTCAGGATATTCCTGGCATGCATGGCTATAATATCACCGTAGTGCGTCGCGAGATGCGTAGAATCCACGAGATCGACGACAAGAACAGCCTCATTCACAAACTCCACAGGGACTCGCCTCCGGGGCCAGCGCCGCCTGGCAATACGGAGAGCAGAGTAGCCAGCTCCGGCCACAACGAATCCCACCAGCACATGAAATGTACGTTCCTCATAGAAGGGGTGCCTGCTGATGGGGTGCTCCTTCGGGCTGCCAGCCATGTCCTCCATGTGCGTCATCTTGCCGGTATCGTGCTCTGCCTGTACATGCACAAACCCTGGCACCAATCCCAGGAACACTGCCAGTGTGAATACCAGTCGCTGGATTTTCATGCTCATCCGCCGTCTTCTCGTAGGCTGTCAATTCACGACAACCAGAGAGACCTTTTTTTTCTTCTCTTCCTGCGCCAGTCATGAGAGAATCAGCCCAAACCCCAGGCTTTTAGGGAAACTCGCTGGACTATTTGACGGATTTGCCTTGTAGCAAACTCTGAGGTGGCTTTTCTAAAAGTTGTTTTGTGCTTCCTTTCGGGCTCTTTGGGGCTGACCCAAGCCGTGCGTGGGCCTCAGCGATCCACTTTTTGACCTGGACAACGTCGGATGAATCAGGGGGGAAGAGGCGTGCAAATGCCTCCCAGGCTTCGATGGCGCCGGCATCGTCTCCTTTGGCGCCAAGGGCAGTCCCTTTATCCCACAGGGCATGGGCATAGGAGGGATCTTGTTGGAGAGCCATATTGTAGAACCGAAGGGCTCGCTCGATGTCTCCCTGTTGAAAGGCGACGTTCCCCAAATGGCTCAATGCCTCGGGGTTGCCCGGATCACGTCCAAGAATGGCCTGATAGTTCTTCTCAGCATCCGCAATAAGGCCTTTGTCTAGCAACGTGTGCGCCTCCTTCAGTTGAGCCGAAATGTCTGCCAGCGGCGGGGGAGACGCGGGAAGGAGGAATGCGCGGGTTAACAAGCTGCCAACAAGGAGGCCGCCCAGAAAAAACCCGACGGCGCTGAAGAAGAACGCTTTTTTGCTGTACCGATGCTCCATCGATTTCTAATATAATACCCATCTGAGATTGTCGAATGGGTTCACTCCTGCCACGTTTAATGTTTCATCGACTTGCCGCTGTGGCCGCCGCGCTCATTGACGGCGATTCCGTCGCGCGAAAGATCCGCGTCATTGGGCTTGAGAGCCACCGTTCCCGGCGGGTGCTCATACCAGCCCGGGTCCTGATCGTAGCTCTTCAAACGATCCCGGACCTTGACGATCGTAAATAGCCCGCCCATCGAGATGTAGTCACCGAATGGCCCCGTCGCGCCTTTCATGGAGATAGTATTCCGGGGATAGGGCATGACCTCAGCCATTTTCCCCATATCCATTCCTGTGTGCCCCATCGTCATATAGGCCGGCAGTAGAGGACGCAGCTTTTCGTCCAAATCGCCGGGCTTCATGCCAACCATATTGGGAAACTCATGTCCCATCTGGTTCATGACGTGGTGAGTCATGTGGCAGTGGAAAGCCCAGTCGCCGGGAGCATCGGCGATGAATTCGACGGTGCGCGTTTGTCCGACTGCAACCAGAACGGTCGTTTCCGGCCACTGCGCCGAGAGAGGAATATCCTCACCGTCGGTTGCGGTGATCCGGAAGTGATGGCCGTGAATGTGCATCGGATGATGGTCCGTCGCGCCCAAGTTTCCCAAACGAATCCGAACTTTGTCGCCGGTCTTGCACACCAGCGGCGCAGTCGATGGGAAGGCTTTGCCATTGATGGTCAGAACATTGAAGTCGTTCATTTCCAAGGTATTTGGCCTGGAGGTTCCCGCTTCAATACTCCATTCACTGATCATAAGCGAGAAGTCGCGATCGACGTGATAATCGGAGGACGGACTCCTCGGGTGGACAACAAACATGCCGATCAGTCCCATCCCCATCTGCGTCATCTCGTCATGATGGGAATGGAACATAAACGTTCCATGCTGCCGCAGAGTCCATTCATATTTTACCGTCTCCCCAGCCTTTATATATGGTTGTGTGAGCCCACCTACGCCGTCCATCCCATTGGGAAGATAAAGCCCGTGCCAGTGGACCGAGGTTGCCACTGGCAATCGGTTGGTCACGTAGATGCGTATGCGTTCGCCTTCCACAGCCTCGATTACGGTGCTGTTCACCCGGCCGTTGTACCCCCAGCACTTTGCTCGGAGGCCGGAGTCAAACGCGTGCTCCACCTCCTCCGCAATCAGATGGAAGATCTTTACTCCATCCACGATCTTGAAAGGTAAAGCGACGCCGTTCGGGACCACGACCGGCTTGTAGTCTTTTGCCGGTAGTCCCGGAGGCAACGGTTTTACATTGACAGGTCCTCCGCTGTAGGTCGTTTCCCAATAAGACCGACCTCCTTGAGACTTCGGCTGTGCTGCCGCAGACTGGTATGGGGCGGAGCCGCTGTGAGTTTTCGCCTGTCCCTCCTTTGCCCACAAAGCGCCGCCAGCGATCGCAGCAGCACCGATGCCGAGTATTTGCCGTCTAGAGATCTTCTTAGACATTAGCACTTCTCCTTTTTTTAGTGTCCTTCTCTGTTATTGTTTCTCATTTTCCCGTCGGTTTGACCGGCCTTCAGCCCATTTGAGCTGGGCAATCGGCCGCCCAAAATCTGCCCAAGATCCGCCCGAGCCAACCAATAGTCACGAAGCGCTTCGATGTAAGCAATGCCCGTTTCAATTTGCTGTTCCCGCGCGCGCAACAATTGAATGGGTCCGAGTTGCATCGCGTTGTATTGCAATTGGCTCTCGTTGACGATCCGCTCGTGGAGCGGCAGCAGAATATCGCGGTAGTACAACGCGCGATCCCGAGCGCCCTGCATTCGATCTCGAGCGGCGCGCGCCGTGGAACGAATCCCTACCGCCAGAGCGTAATATTCCTGCTGCGCCCGCCGCAGCTCCGCCAGCGCTCGCCCGATCCGGGCCTGGCCCTGATCGAACAGGGGGATGGGAAAGGCAATCTCAGGGCCAATCTGCCATGATCCTTCTTCCCTCTCCCCATGCACGCCGAAGTCTAATTCTGGCAGCAGAGCTGTCGATCGGTTGAATCCTAATTGTTCCCCGGCGACAAGGATGCGTTGCCTGGCATGCGATAGGTCAATGCTTCGGCTAAGGGCAACAGGCTCGATTCGATCCACCCGCAGGGGTTCTCCTGGAATGTCCGGCAAGCGGCCGCCGGTTTGCCACTCCGTCTCTTTTCCCCACAGCCCCATCAAGGCATTCATTTGCTCCCGGCTCTGGCGCACTGCAACCTCAGCGGATCTGAGAGCCAGTTTAGATGCTTCCGTTTGGGCGCGTTCCCTTGCCAGATCCAGATCTGTAATATTCCCCGCCTCATGAAGCCGCCGGGCTACTTCCAACGAGGCGGTGAGCGCCTGAACAATCGTCTGACGCAGCTCGAGCATTTGCTCATTCGCCTGATGGACGTAAAAAGCTGATCGGACCTGCCCGGCGAAGTCGAGCACGGCGCCGGTCACCAGTAGTTTGGCCTCTTCGAACCTGGCTGCAGCCACCCGCCTCCGGAGAGGGACGTAGAAAACTTCCAGAAAATTCATGTCTGCGCCGAACTCGAGTTCCGGCCGACCGCCCTTCTGCAGAAAAAAAGCAGCGGCGTGAAAGACCGGATTCCGCAAAAGCCCTGCCTGCACCAAATCGGCCTGCGCGACCCCCATCTCAGAGTAAGCCGCTTGAAGCTTCCGATTATTCAGCAAGGCAACCTGCACAGCCTGCTCGACAGCGAGCTTACCCTTCAGCAAGGAGCGAACTTTTTCCTCAGCCTGTTTGTCCAGCTCGGTTCCATTATTCCAAAAGATCTTGATCCCGCTGCGCTCTTCGACCGTAGCGCTGATGTCATCGAATCCCGCGTTGAGGACTACCGACGTACAACCGCTTGAAAAAACCAGCAAAGCGAACAGCCATCCGGCGTTTCGTCTCAATAACATTCTTCGATCCCCCCTTCCTACACTTTGCCGTACGCCCAGTCCTACTTCAGCTTTTCGATCTTGACGATGGCATTTTTCTGAACATCGATGGTGAAGCGAACCTTATCGCCGAACTTGAGCCCTTCCAAAAGCGAGGGCGGATCGATCCGATATCCCATCGTCATCGCTTCCATGAAGCCTTTGATTTCTCCATGCTCGACAACAATTTGGCTGGCATTGGGCACGGTCGCGATGACTTTCCCCTCGCCCACCACGGTTTGTTGCGCGCCGGCCTCAGGCGTAGAAGATCCACGGCCTTCTTGCTGGCCCATGGCCATGGCTGAGACCGGACGCGCCGACGGTATATCCGACGGCGCGTAAGCAAGTGTTTTAGAGGACGGACGTTCAAGCGCAACAGCCGCTTCCGGGTGAGCCGGGTGCTTAACCGTGAGCGCCTCCAGCTGGTAAGCAGCACACCCCGCCAAAATCAAGAAAACAAGCATTAGTGACAACTTGCTTTGGGACTTCATGTGTTTTTTCCTTTCCGTTACATCAGTTTTTAAGTTTCACAATCTTGGTGATCGCGCGCTTTTCGGTGTCGATGGTGAAGCGGATCATATCCCCCGGTTTGAGCCCCTTGATGAGCTTTGCATCCACGGGATAACCCATGGTCATGGCATCCATGAACCCTTTGATCTCCCCGTGCTCCACCACCACCTGGTGGCTGCCGGAAACCAGCGCGATGACTTTACCTTCACCCGTGACGAATTTGGGCACTCCCGTGGGTCGTAGAGAAGCCAGATAGGTGGAGAGGTCGATGAGTTCTTGAACGGTCATGTCTTCATTAAAACTGGGCATCTTGGATTTTCCGTCCGCGCCCCGATATTTCTTCGAAGCCACGGCGCTCGGGTTGATGGTCGATTCCGTAAAGTATTCCAGCGGGTGCAGAGGTCCCATCTGGCTAAGCTCAGGACCGACGGCTTCGCCACCCGGAGCCGGAAACTTTTCTTCCCGCACCTCATGGCATGAATAACAGCTGAACTTGTCGAAGACGGCGCGGCCCTTAGATGGATCGCCTTTTGGCATGGTGAACTGCCAGCCCTTGGGATGATGCATCTCCAGGTCCGCTTTCAGCTCTCTTTTTTCTGCGGCCTTCACGGACACGGCAGAAGCAAAGACAAAAAGGAACATAGACAAACCAACAAAAATCGCACTTCTCGACATGCGAGCACATCCTTTCGGTGTTTTTTTGCGAAACTTTATTCTTCGGAAACTGCCCAAAATACCGGGCAGTGAACTGCGCGGCCTGCCTAGATCCGAAGGACGGAGAGAAAGAGATGAAGGGATGGGTCTTTTAACAAAGGAGGAGAAAGTTGAAGGCTAAACGCCTTCATATAATCCTTATCGTCGAGCGCTACTTGACTCGACAGAGAAGAACTTTTCAGCGCGGACTGAGCGGCCGTGGGGTAACGGTCCGCTGCGGAAGTTTGCAGCGCCGGCCCAATGCCATCCCCAAGGTCAGGACAGTGGAAATCTGGTGGACGCACGGGAGAATGACCATCGTCGCGGGACGTGCTGTCGGATGAATGGACTTGAGATCTACCCGCGTTGTGTAGGAAGCAGGTCTCTAAAGCCCATGCCGCGCCGGCATGTAGCATAAGCAGAATGAGAGCAAAAGCACCGAGTCGCTTCATTGTTGTCCGAAGAAAAGTAGCATGGCTGTCTGCTTTTTCAAGGGGGCTTAGTTCATAAGTAACTTTACGTTCTCCAAAGGCGCCCAGAAGGCAGAGGTTTCGTCATTCCCGGGAAAGCGGGAATCCAGGGGAGGGGCAGAAGCGGACTGGATGCCCGCCTGCGCGGGCATGACGGAGAGAGGCCGGACTTCGCAACAGACCGAGAGAAACGCCCATTGGGTGCCCCCATGTCTACTTACTAGTGAACTCATTAATAGTTTCAAACATCAGATGGACTAACCCGGAGCCTCAAAATACGTCACCTCGATGTTGGAAGTTTGCGCCTCTTTGACCCGAACCTTCCTTCGCTGTTTTCCCAACTTCTCGTGCCAGAACTCCACCTCATACCGGCCAGCCGGCACCTGCTCGATTATAAATTCTCCCATCTTGTCTGTGATCGATGAATAAGGACTCGATGTCACCAAGATGTAAGCGTTTTGCCAGGTATGGAGCACGTCGCATTCGATCTTTACGAGTCCCTCTCGGGTCAGGCGCTTCTTCACCTGGCGCCAAGACGGAAGCCCGACGTTGAAAAGTGTTTCCCGGCCCATCCGCGCGTGGGCGTCGTGGAGGATAGGGTCGCTGTTTAAGAGCAAGAGCTCGCTTCCGACGGGGACTACCTGGACATGAGGAACGAAAGCACAGTTTTTGTTGTCAAGGACAAAAGTCCCTGGCCGCCTCGCCGATTTATCTATTTGGAGCCCGCGGATAATAATGACCGCATTTTGAACACCACCCTCCGGCCCAATGAGCAAGCTTTTATTAGGAACCTCAGCGCCGCAGAAGTCGCGGTTTTTGTTGACTCTGAGCGGCGGAGGTGTCTTAAAACCGCCCTTCAGCCGTACTGTCCCCACAATCCTTCCCACCGCTTCCGATGCCGAGGTGTCCTGGGAGTGAATAAAATGTCGAGGAGCGCCAAGAGTTACAGCAGCCGCAAAGAAACCCACGATCAACGTGGATGTACTTGTCGTTATGATGTTCAATGCAGTCTTATTTCGCTGTCTGGCGGAAAATCAAAAAACCTGATCTGGTGATATTCGGTCATGCCCAGCGCAATTGCTACTGCCCGACCACCAGGGTTCCCACCATTCCCAGATCTTCGTGACTTGGGAAAAAAAGGAGCTTCTTGGTGCAGCTAAACTTAAACTCGCCGATGCGGGTGGGGGTAAACCGCACCCTTGTTGTCTCGCCAGGCCCAATGTCTTTCTCAATCGTGATTCCAGCCTCGGGGGATTTAACGACAAAATTATGGGGAACCATCCAACTTGTGCTTTTAAAAACCAACTCCACGGGAATATTCTGCTTGACGAGAAAGCGGTTAGGCGTGAAGGAGTAACTATCGACTATGATTTCAAGCCGCTGTACATTGTCCTCCGATACAGGAACGGTCACACTCTCCGGCTTCGCAGCGAAGGCCGTTACCAGCTCCAAAACCGCTAACAGCCCTGGACCAATACCCAAAAAGCGTGAGAAATGAGAACCATTCACGCATCATCCCTCGTTGACCTAAGGAATCGACTCGGGTCCTCTTTAAAAAGCTTGGCGCATGCCGAGGAGCAAAAATGATATACACGAGATTCGTATTCTGAAGTGATTGCTTTCCGGGGAAGGACATGCATTC
Organism: Deltaproteobacteria bacterium; assembly: GCA_016210115.1. Lineage (GTDB taxonomy): Bacteria > Desulfobacterota > Binatia > UBA9968 > UBA9968 > JACQUW01. The sequence goes on from JACQUW010000168.1 coordinate 15,263, forward strand.
CGCAGACCGGATCCCGGGCCTCTCCCGTCAGTCCGACCCTGGCGACCGCTTGCTCCCTCTGCGGCGGCTCTCCGAGAACAGAGGCATAGAGCCGCAGCTCGTCGGCAATGAGGCGGGTCAGGAGAAAGCGCTCCCGCACCAGTTTCCTCCCCTGGGCCGCAAGCGCCTTACCCTCCTCAGGGTTACGAAGCAACCAGAGTACGCGCTCTGCGCACTCTTCCACCGAATCTACGAGAAATCCTCCGGCGCCTTCCTGCATCTGCAGCGGGATCCCGCCGGTCCTCCCCGCCACAACCGGAGTTTCCTTCCAAAGAGTCTCCGAAACGACCAGGCCGAAGCCCTCCCGGATCGATTTTTGAATCACGACATCCGACAGACGTTGAAACGCGTTAACCTCAATGTTTCCGACGCCGGTTAGATTGGTGAAAACGTGAATATTCGGGTCACTCTTGGAAGCACTTTGTATGTGATGGTAAATCTCCCAGCTCTCTGGATCGTCCAGAGCCATGGACCCGACCAACGCGAGCTGCAAATCAGGAACATCGTGCTTCACAAGGTTGTAAGCAGCGATCACACCCAGAGGATCTTTCCATGGATCAAAACGTGAGACCTGCGTGACGAGCGGACGATCCACTTCCACACCAATCCACTGCAGGACGCGCCTCACCGTATTTGAATCGAGCTCCATGTTTTTTGGGCTTTCCGGATCGATGGCCGGTGGAATGATCTCGATTCGTGCGGTGGGCAACTCGGGAGGCGCAAAACCGCCCAATGTGAATACCGCCGCGTCGTATTGAGCCAAATACAGGCGAAGAAAGCCCCAGACCTCAGGATTCGGATCCGAAGTATCGATATGGCACCGCCAGATCCATTTCGTCCGGCCTTTCCCATGAAGCTCGAGCAGAGCCAGCGGCTGGGGATCGTGCACGACGATGATATCGTATTCCTCCTCCAGCAGCTTGGCGTTCCTCGTGGAATACGTGAGATACGTTTCCCGTTCCTGGGGTGTGAGCGGGCGCACGGCGCCCTGAAGGGCATTGTGGATGGCCTTCGTCACTCTAAAAAACGTCTCGTCGCCTGTGATGATCTTCCAGTCCGCCGCCAGGCCAAGATCTCGCAGAAGCGGAACTTCAGAGCGAAGAATTTCAGCCACTCCACCACCATACGGTGTGGCATTCAGGTGAAGCAGGCGCATTCCCCTGAGAGGTTTGGCGAGCTCCGCGAGCTGCGCTACCGCATCGTGTCCTGCACTGGCCGCGTAGCAGTCAATGCACTCGCGTCCAACGTCCACCGTCTCAAGCACCTCTCCCTCCTATATCTTCGAGTGAGTTATTGCTTCCACGTCTACAGTCTAGCTCTTTGCGAACGTTTTGAAAGGCGCCACACCAGTGGAAGATGCAAGAAAGATGCATGATCGATGCATGACAGCCCCGTTTCAGCAGCCTCTTCGTCAGCGCTTTTTTCGTTGCTTTTATGCCGGTTTTATTTCAGTGTTGTTGTGGATTTTTCGATATCGCCGCTTCTGCGGAGGCGTCCTATCGCAAAAAGAATAGCTGGAAGAGGCAAGGAGAGATTTATGACAAGAATTCTGGGAGTTGAGGTCCCCACAAATCCATGGGTGCTGCTTGCGCTGATCATACTCGCCGCACTGTTTTTCGCCTATTTGATCAGTTCAGTTGTCCTTTGGTTTTTCAGAAAGACCGCTCCCAGGATTTCAGCGCAGTTGGACGGTCGCCTCTATGGACTCATCGAAAGGTATCTTTTTCCACTCCTTATCGTGGTAGGGCTTCTGATCATCCTGGATGCCGTGCCTCTGCCAAAAAAAGCGCTTGCGACCATTCATCGCCTTCTTGCGCTTTCCGGAATCGTCCTGGGAATCTTCCTCTTAGGCAAGGCAACCCTTCAAGTGCTGCGCAACGTCGAAAGCCGTTACGAGGGCTTCTTCAGGATAAAAGGTCCGATCGAAATTTTCACCAAAGTCATCTTTGTGGTTATCGGCGGGATGATTATCCTCGACAACCTCGGGATCTCTTTGACTCCGATTATCACTACCTTAGGTATAGGGAGCTTGGCAGTGGCGATTGCCCTGCAGGACACCCTCGGAAATGTTTTCGCCGGCATGCACATCAAGGCTGACCGGCCCATCGAAGTGGGGCATTATGTCCGCCTCGAGAGCGGCGAAGAGGGATACGTGGATCAAATTGGTTGGCGCAGCACCAGGATCCGGATGCTTCCTAATAATATGGTGGTGGTGCCTAATACGAAACTGGTCCAGAGCCTCGTGATCAACTATTATCTTCCGGGAAAGGAGCTGGCGGTCCTGGTCCAGGTAGGGGTCCACTATGATAGTGATCTCGAAAAGGTGGAGAAAGTCACTCGTGAGGTCGCCAAGGAGGTTCTGGTCAGCGTGCCGGGAGGCGTGCCGGACTTCGACCCTTTCATTCGATACCACACGTTCAACCAGTCCAGTATCGATTTTACCGTGATTTTGCGGGCGCAAGAATTCGTGGATAATTTCTTGATCAAGCATGAATTCATCAAAAGACTCCAGGCTCGCTATCAGAAAGAAGGCATCACGATTCCGTTCCCGATTCGCACGGTCCACCTCAAGACGGAATCCGATGGCCATCACCCCGAAGAGGCTCCGGGCGCCAAGTTATAAGAGGCCAGACCCAATTTCGCCGCGCTGAGTTTTTGCTTTCTTGGGGGGAATCTGCTTGCAGGTAGCCGACCTGTTTAGTAAAAAGCTTATCGGGAAGTAGCGGTGACTTACAATACGGCTTTTCGCCCTTATCTGGCGAAGCGAATTGAGCAAATCGAGTCCGCCGACATCGTTGTTGGAATTCCGTGTTACAACAATGAGTCGACGATCGCCCATGTGCTCAAGCAGGTGAGCAAGGGACTTGCGCGCCACTACAAGTCGGCAAGATCCGTCATTTTGCTTTCGGATGGCGGCTCAACCGATGACACCCGCGAGGTGGCGCGAGAAGAAGAGATCATGCCCTGGCAGGAGAAGGTTGTCTTTATCTATCGGGGCGTCGCAGGAAAGGGCACGGCCCTTCGGGCCATCTTTGAGGCGATGGACAAATTGGGAGCCCGCGCCTGTGCTGTTGTGGATGCCGACCTACGGAGTATCACGCCGGACTGGATCCGGTATCTGCTGGAGCCCGTGTTGGAAAGCGACTACCAGTTCGTTGTGCCGGTCTATTCCCGCCATAAATATGACGGCACTATTACGAATCATATCGTCTACAACCTTACGCGGGCGCTTTACGGAAAAAGGATCCGCCAACCCATCGGAGGTGACTTCGGCCTCTCTCGCGAGACCATTACCTCGTATCTAAAGGAAAACGTCTGGGTAACCGACGTGGCTCGCTTCGGTATTGACGTCTGGATGACCACGCACGCGATCACCAGCGGCCTTCGGACCTGTCAGGCCAATCTCGGGGTCAAAGTCCATGATCCAAAGGATCCCGCCTCCTCCCTGGGTCCCATGTTTCGCCAGGTGGTGTGGACTCTGTTTACGCTCATGGAAAAAAACGCCGAGATCTGGAAAAAAACACAGGGGAGCGAGCCGATTGAGACTTTCGGTCTCACGGAGCTGATCGAACCCGAGCCCATCGAGGTTAATCTGGACCTTCTGATTTACAACTACAAGCTGGGTTTCCAGCATTTCGGCACGCTCTGGAAAGAGCTGTTGAGCCCGAGTTGTTATGACGTTCTTAGCCGTCTGGCCAGCGCTGAGAACAAGGAGTTCCACCTGCCGGTGGATTGCTGGGCGAAGATCCTCTATGAGTTCGCGACAACTTTTCACCACTGGCCCACCGACCGCGACAAGCTCATCGAGCTCATGAGCCCTCTTTACAACGGGAGGGTGGCTTCGTTCATCAACCAAACGGCGGAGCTGAACAGCTGGGATGCCGAGAAGGCGATTGAGGAGCAGGCCGAGGTGTTCGAGAAGGAGAAAAGCTATCTGCTGAAGTTATGGGAGCGTGAGACAAAAGAAACCGAGGAAAGGAGCATTCTCCAGAAGATGTTGGGCGGGTGGAGATCGTAAAGCCAGGCATTCTGGGACTCAAGCGGCATGACAACGAAGATTCTAATACCGATGATCGAGCCTGCCGACGCTCTTCCCCATCTGAGGCTCGCCATCCGACTTCTGTCTCCCGAGGGGAAAATTCTCGCCTTGAAAGTGGTCCGGGTGCCAGAGGAGAGCTCGCTGAGCGAAGGGGCCGCGGAAGCGCTCAACTCTCGCGCCGTCTTGGAAGAGCTTAGGACTCTTGTGGCGGACGAGCGGATAGAACCCAAGACCCTTGTGCGTGTTTCTCATCGCCTCTCATCGGGCATTGCGGAGACAGCCAAAGATGAATCCTGCGACCTCCTGATTCTCCCGTGGAAGGGGTACGCTGTATCCGAAGAGCGCCTCTTCGGCGCGACCATCGACCGACTCATGGAGCACTCGCCATGCAACACCGTGGTTGCCCGGGTGAACGATCTCTCCGGCTGCGCGCGCATACTGCTTCCTATCCGCGGCGGTCCCCACGCCGAATTCGCGCTGGAGCTGGCGGGCCAGCTCGCGGTTTCTCTTGGGGGGGAAATTACGGTGCTTCACTGTGAACAGCGGTTTACCGAGCCGGACTTTGGAGAGTGGTCCTACCGATTTTTTATCCAAAAGCTCGGCCTGCATCCCCACGTGAAAAGGCTTCTCGCCGTCCAAGGCGACCCCAGGAGCATCATCATCGAAGAGGCCCGGAGACACGATCTTATCATCTTGGGAGCCGGCGCGAGAACGGAGCCCCACGCTTTTTTTCTCGGGCCGATTGTGGCGCATATAGCGCAGGCAACAGAAAAGCCTTTGCTAGTGGTTAAGACCCCTCGCTCCTATCATGCCTGGGCGCGCGAAGGGCCGCTGGAAATGCCGAGATCTCTGTCCGAGACGGTGGATAAATGGTTTGCCGAGAACACGTTTCACCGAAAGGAATTTGAAGATCTTACAAGCCTGCTTAAGCTCAAAGAAAAGCAGGGAGTGAGCATCAGCCTGGGACTTCCGGCTTTGAATGAAGCTGAGACCGTAGGGAATATCATCCAGACCGTTAAGGAAAAACTTTTCGACGAAGCGCCGCTTTTGGACGAGATCGTCCTGATCGATTCCGGCTCTACGGACGATACGGTTGCCATTGCGAAGGATCTGGGAATACCGGTTTACGTCCACCAGGAGATTCTCCACCAGTATGGCTCGTACAGGGGAAAGGGCGAGGCGCTATGGAAAAGTCTCCACGTGCTTAGCGGAGATATCATCATCTGGATCGACACCGACATCAAGAATATTCACCCCGGCTTCGTTTACGGTATTCTCGGTCCTTTGCTTAAAGAACCTGAGATCCGTTACGTCAAAGGCTTTTATCGTCGCCCCCTCAAAGTTGAGGGGAGGCTTCTCGCCGAGGGCGGCGGAAGGGTGACAGAGCTTACCGTCCGCCCCTTCTTGAATCTTTTCTTTCCGCAGCTTTCTGGAATCGTCCAGCCCCTGGCCGGGGAATATGGAGGTCGCCGGGAGGCTTTGGAGCGAGTTCCGTTCTTCACCGGATACGGGGTCGAAACCGGACTCCTGATCGATCTCTTTAATGAATTCGGCCTGCGCTCGGTTGCTCAGGTAGATCTCGAGGAGCGGATTCACCGCAACCAGCCCCTTGCCGCTTTGAGCCAGATGTCTTTTGCGATCATTCAAGTTTTCATCGAGCGGCTGGAGGGGAAGAGCAGGATTAAGCTGATAGAGGATGTGAACCGCAGCATGAAGCTGATCAAGCACCAGCGAAGGGGCTATGCGCTTGAGGTCAAGGAGATCAGAGACCAGGAACGTCCTCCGATGATCTCGATTCCGGAATATCGAGCCGCAAGGCGAGAAACCCTCTCGCTGAGGGAACGGCAACGACTTTGACGCCCTCCGGACTGGTTGTTTTTACCGATCTCGATGGCACTCTCCTGGACGAGAAAACCTACAGCTACAAAGCGAGCCAACCGGCTATCGAGAAGCTTAAACGCCTTGCGGTCCCTGTAATCCTTTGCTCGAGTAAGACTTACGCCGAGATGCTGCCGCTGTGGAAGGAGCTGGCACTGAAGGCCCCTTTCATCGTGGAGAACGGGGGTGCGATCTACTCTCCCGTGGGGTATTTTCCGTTTGCGCTCCCGGGTTTTAAAACGCGCGGATCCTTCAACGTGTTGGAGTTGGGCGTGGATGTGCGGCTATTAAGGCAAGCGCTGGCCGAGGCGGCGGAGCGCTCCCATGCCGCCGTCAGGCCTTTCAGCGCCATGAGCATCGAGGAAGTCTCAGCGCTCACCGATCTGACGAAGGACCAAGCCAGACTCGCGTTGAAACGGAAGTACGATGAGCCGTTTGTCCTTGAGCAAGGGGACCAGGAAATGCTGTTCCGGAGCTTGACAGACCAAGGGCTGACGGTGACGCAAGGCGGTCGTTTTTTTCATCTTATTGGCCGCCACGAGAAGGGAAAGGCGGTAAAGATTCTCCTCGATCTTTATCGCAGGAAAGATTCCGGCGTCATCAGCGTTGGACTGGGGGATTCGGGCAATGATCTGCCGCTTCTGCTTCAGGTTGACCGGCCAGTGTTGGTAAAAAAGTCAAATGGCTCTTACGACCCGCAGGTTCTCAGAAGGATGCCCTGCATAGAACAAACTTCTGCGATTGGTCCGGTCGGGTGGAGAGAGGCCATTGACGAAATACTCAAAGCCACGACTGCTTGAGGTCTCAGACTGGATTTGGTTGGACAGGAGCGCTTGCTGTCAGAGATCGAGAGGAATTCAAGCTGAATTAGAGTCTTCGTTCGCCCCACCGGCTTGGTCCATCTTTCCGTTTCCAAGCAATTCCGCTGTGGCGATCGCAATTACCGCTTCTTCATCGCTCGGGATCACATAGGCCTGGATCCGGGCGCTGGCGGGAGAAAGCCGCGCCTCTGCGCCCATCGTTTTTTCGTTGCGCTCTGGATCCAGCTCGAGACCGCACCACTCCATGCCCCGGCAGATTTCGGCTCGAACCACAGGATTGTTCTCACCTATTCCGCCGCTAAAAATAACCGCATCCGCCCCTTCGAGGACGGAAAGATAGGCCCCCAGATACTTCCGCGCCCGATAGCAGAAGATTTGCAGAGCCAGGCGCGCCCGGCGGTTGCGGGAAGCTTCGGCAATGATCGCGCGCATGTCGCGCGAAGTTCCCGAAACCCCAAGCAGGCCCGAGCGCTCGTTCAGCGAGGCCTCGACCTCCTCCATGGCGACTCCTTCCTTGCGGGCGAGAAAGCTGACCAGCGCCGGGTCTATGTCACCAGAACGCGTTCCCATCACCAGCCCTTCGAGCGGGGTAAATCCCATGGAGGTGTCCACAGACTTGCCGCCTCGGATCGCGCTGGCCGAGCAGCCATTGCCGAGATGAAGCGTGACGACATTTACCCGGTCCAGCGGTGTATTCGCGATCTCCGCGTAGCGCGTAACCGAGTGCTGGTGGGCAAGGCCATGAAAGCCGTAGCGCCGGATCCTGTGGCGCACACTGAGATCATAGGGGATGGCATAAACCGAGGCGAAATCCGGGTTGGTATGGTGAAACGCCGTGTCGAATACCGCCACCATTGGGATGGATGGTCCCAAGGCCTCGCGGCAGGCGCGGATGCCGCTCAGGCAGGCCGCGTTATGCAGAGGCGCGAGATCGCTTGCCGCCTCAATGGCGGCAACAACGCTATCGTCGATCTGTACGGGAGCGGTGAAGCGATCACCGCCGTGTACGATGCGATGGCCCGCGGCATCGACCTCGCCGAGTCCCGAGTCAGGTTCGGACCTCATCCAGGAAACAATTTTCTGCACGGCCTCGCGGTGATCCCGAATGGAGGCAGCCTCTTTGACTCCCGGACGGTCATCCGGCGCAAACAGGCAAACAGCCTCGCCCCCGATGCGGTCGATCAGGCCGCCGGCCAATTTCCGGCGCGTCAAAGAGCCCTCGACGCTTTCATTTCCAAGACCTGAAACTTCAAAGAAGAGCTGCCGCAGTTCAGCACAAGGACTTTCGTGGCCTATAAATGCTCCGGCTTCCTACTAAAGGCCGTTAGGAGTGTCATCAGCGACCTTCGGATGATTAATCCCCTGGCGCTCAGTTCTCCGGGGAGATCTCTGAGTTCGGGTGATTTCTTTGATCATACAGCTCTTGATCTTCTAGAATAGAAATTGTTGCGAGTGGGCGCAAGAACAAGCGATCATCGAACCGAAACTGGGTAGGGCAGCGAGAATATCGCAGCTTGGTTGCGAGGTTCGTGGCAAGTGTTCATCCGCCTCTCACTCCGTCAACACGTGCTTGAATTCCAAATGACGCAACAAGCCGGTCGTGGGCTGCCTTGACATCTTCGCGCGGCGGATGAACGCCGCCACCGTTTGTTCCTCCAGTCCGGCGTTGACCGCGAAAGGACCGAGGCGCCACAGAATGATGCTGTCGGCTGATAGTCACGCTAATTCTTTCGGGTTGTTTGTTGGCGGCTGCAAAAGCCTAACCAGCACAGTGCGGGCGGCGATGAAGCCGAGGAGCCCGGCAACGAGGGCCGGCCAGCCGCCCCAACATTGCAGCCACACGAACCCTCCAAGCATTAGCCCCAAGCGCAGGGTAAGGCTCCCGGCGATCCACAGGCCTGGAGTTACGCGACCGTCGCCCACAGCGCTTGGATGGCTTTATTTCCAGGCGCTGCGCTGGCAACCAGCGCGATCACCAGGGTTGCTGCAACTCTCACGCGATCGCTCCCTTCAATGATGTTTCACGCCCGGCGGTCGCCGCACAAGAAGCAACAGCACCCTACCGGCAACCCGATACCGCAAGAATCTCGACAGTCGCACGCTATACGCCAAGCATGATCGCAGCGGCGAAGGCTATGCTGCGGCCATAGGCAAACGCACAGCGCATGGATACCCGTCGGATCACTCATTTTGGCTCTCTTGTTTGATCCAATACCAGTCGTTAATGCAGTCGCCCACAACGCCGACGAAGAGAAGCGTCAAGAGTTGTGACCGGAACTACCGCGATGTACAGCAAATTCACAAACAACTCTGCCGTTACGCATAATGTTCACAGATCGAGAACCATTGGGCTTCGTGGCAACAGAGCCTGCAAGACCCAAAGCCAGCAGTGAAAACGCTCCGCGCGTAGCGATCGGCACTCATCGGCTTGTAACTATGGAAAAATACGGTAGCGCGTTTTATTGCATCCGCAGGATTCATGCCGGGACCTTGGCGCCCTCCGAGTTCTAAGCGATACAACCAAGTCTGTTGAAAAGATGCTCGCGCACTTCGCAAAGGTGAAAGTCCGCGCGGCAATTTCAACGCATGGCTGCGAAATATCTTTTGGCGCAGGGGGAGCGACGCGCTGCGGATCAAGTGGGAAACCAAACGGCGGCAGCAATCATAGCCCGCTGGCTTATCATTGCTGAAAAGAATCGAGACGGATATTTATGGGCACGGCGCTTGCGTGCTATCGAGCAAGCAAGCGCAGGCGTCTCATTTCAAACTAAATGGACCCCGTCACGTTGGTAATAGCCGGGGTGACTCGCTCGGTTTACCAGGTGCGAGCGCGACGCTCAGGGAGCCTCCGAGCTTGTCTTTCTCTTTCGGCGTGTCAAAGTAGGTTCGGTGCGCCTGTTGGCATCTCCAGACATGCGTACCATCGACGCGGCAGGAAGAGAGCGAGAAAATCACCAGTCGAAAGTTGCACATTGCAACGACCAGGTTAGGTACGCGACTAACGCTGGCACGGCTTGCAATGCCCTCTGTGTGACGGGAGGACCTCATGTATCTGCGCACAATTTTGATGGTGTTTATACTGGGCGCCCTGGCGCTGTTTACAGTGGCTAACTGGCACGCCTTTACAAGGCCCACGACGCTTTCTCTGATTGTCGCCAACGTTGAGGCACCCCTTGGGCTGGTTTTGCTCGGCGTGGTTTTACTGCTCACCGCGTTGTTTTTGATTTACGTCTTATATCTGCAATCATCCGTGCTGTTTGAAACTCGCCGCCACGCCCGCGAGCTGCACGCCCAGCGCGAGCTGGCCGAACACGCCGAAATCTCGCGCATCCATGAGTTGCGGTCCTTTTTGGAAACCCAGCTACAAACACTGGGGAAACAGACCGAAATTTCCCGGTCGGAATTGACCGCGCGCTTAGACCGTCTTGAAACCGACTTGCGCCAGTCTATCGAGCAGTGTCAAAACGCGTTGGCGGCGGCGCTGGCTGAAATAGACGATCATCTCGGTCACGGCAGGGCGCCGTCTGAGTCGCGCAAACTAGCTTAGCGGCAACATATTACTGACCTGTCATATCCATTAATGTCTAGATAGAGTCTCGCTACGGGGAGGAGATCGCATGAAAAGCAAAGCGACTTATCAAAAACGGATTGAAGCCCAGTTGGCCAAGTGGAAAACCGCAATTGACGGCCTAAAGACCAAGCTCGAGCAGGCCGAAATGGATAGCGAGGCCAAGCTCAACGACCAACTTGAGCGACTGCATGACAAGCGAGCCAGAGCGGAAAAGCTGCTCAAAGAACTCTCCGCGACGAGCCAGGACGCCTGGGAGCAGATCAAGTCGGCCGTGGAACAAGGCTGGAACGAGATTGCTCGCACGGCAAAGAAGACTATGGCAAAAGTGCGCGAAGCCATTGACCATCCGAACCGTGAGGAGGAGATTCGCCAGATTGCCTATCACCTCTGGCTAGACGAGGGTTGTCCGCATGGCCGGCATCTCGATCATTGGTTCAAGGCGGAGTCCATCTGGCGTGAACAACAAGCAGCAAAACATCCGGAGAACCCCCGGTCGGCGAAAGTGAAACAAACACCTACGGCCGCGGCGCCGCAGGCCAAAGGCCGGGCCGCCAAGACCAAGACCGCCAGCCGTAGCCGATCGATTAACCGCAGCGTGGACTAAACGTAACGGAAGAATGGCAGGCACTCGGAGAGCCGTCGACGGCGTTCACCCGCTATCGAAAAGGAAGGCGCGGCGGCTCAACTCTGATCGCGGAGAGCGAGCGGCTCTCGTCCCGCTTTCCATTCCCGTTACGACAGTGAAATTGCCACTTCGCTCCACGGCCTATCCTCCGGCCGCTTCGGAAGCGCTGTTCTGGATTGCCTTGGAACCTGGCCCTTCATGCACCACGACGTGGAGCGGGAATGGCCCGGTGTGCTTCGGATCTCCTAAATAAATCGTTCTGTGTGGAAAAGGGATTTCTATGCCGCGCTTGTCGAATTCCTTTTTCAGGCGGCGGTTGAATTCGCGTCCCACCCGCCATTGTTTGATCGGTTTGGTCGCGATCCGGCACTTGATGAGGACCGCGGAGTCCTCAAAGCTGTCCACCCCGAGCATCTCCAGGGGCTCCAGGATGTCAGGTCCGTACTCGGGATCGTCTTGCAGCTCGTCAGCAAGCTGTTGGAGGATGGCCATGACTTCGTCGGGATCCTCACGGTAGGACACCCTGACATCGAACACGTAGCGCGAGTAGTCTCGAGTCATATTGACGACCCTGTCAATGCTGCCGTTCGGAATGATGTGGACGCTCCCGCTCAAGTCTCTCAGCGTAAGAGTTCGAAATCCCATGGATTCAACCAACCCGCCGTTGCCCCCGATGGTGACAACATCGCCGATGCGAATCTGATTCTCGATTAATAGGAAAAAACCGGCGATCAGATCCTTGATCAGGCTCTGCGCGCCAAATCCGACCGCCAGACCGCCGATCCCCGCTGCGGCAAGCAGCGGAGCCAGGTTGATGCCGAGTTGCGCCATCAACTGCATGATGACGATAACCGTAATCAGAGCCACAACAACGCTCTGGAGCACTCGCATGCCGGTCTCGATCCGCTTGGACTGCTCGGTCCCGGCGGTCTCTTTGCTAAGGAGAAAGGCGCGAATGCGGTTTACGAGAAATTTGTTGGCCCACAGACCGATTCCGGCCAAGATCAGAACAACGCCGGAGCGAGCCAGCGGTTGTAGAATGCTTTCCAAAGATATCTCTTTGAAGATGTCCATTATCATTACCTCCGTCGGACGGATTCATATCACATGAGGCTCTGAGAGGCTGCCGGTTCGGCAACACCGGTCGGCCAAGTCCCCGGAGAAGTAAAAACGGTGGAAAGAATTCACGAAGACCGGGTTGGATCAGAACCGGTAGCTCGCCGCGATCCTGTCCGCGTCGGCATGCGCGCGGCCGGGACGGTCACGACTGGCTGACCTTCTTGCGAGCCAGCTCACTGAGATCGTCAAGCGACTTATTTAGCTTACCGCAGGTCCGTCAGAGCCGGCCGGATATTCAAGCAGCGGCACATCTCCCTTGCGCCACGCTTCCAGAATCGGCTCCACGATGCGCCAGGACTCCTCCGCCTCGTCGTCGCGAATCGAAAGAGTCAGGTCTCCTCTCAGCAGATCCAGCAACAGTCGCCCGTAGGCGGATATCTCCTGGGGCGCAAGCGCCGTGTCAAGCTCGACATATTCCAAATTAAACGGATCGCCCGGACCGTTAATGTTCACGCCCAAGGCCATGCGGTCTGGATTCAACTCCAGTCGTAAAACGTTCATGCGCGGCTCCGCCTGCTGCGGGAACGCGAGATGAGGAACCGGTTTGAAATGGATGGCGATTTCCATGCGATCTCTGCCGAGAGCCTTGCCTGAGCGCAGCGAGAACGGAACACCGGCCCAGCGCCAGTTGTCGACCGATAAAGTGACCTGCGCGAAAGTCTCAGTTCCCCGCGTGGGATCTACCCCCGCCTCGTCGACATACGCCGGAACCTCCCGGGATCCAATACGGCCCGCGCTGTAGCGGCCCCGGATTGTGCATCGCCGTATCTCGTCGGGCAAGAGACGGCGCACCGCGCGCAAGAAAGCCACTTTGTACCCGCGCAAGTCCTGCTCGTCAAAGCTCGGAGGAGCTTCCATTCCCGCCAGGCATAGCAACTGCAGCAGGTGATTTTGCAGCATGTCTCGCAGCGCCCCCGTGGAATCGTAGAAACCAACCCGCCCTTCAACCGTAAGAGTCTCGTCCCAGGTGATCTCGATGCGCTCGATGTGCTGGCAGTTCCACACGGGTTCAAAGACCCGGTTGCCGAAACGCAGCCCAAGGATATTTTGCACGGTTTGTTTTCCCAGAAAATGGTCCATTCGGAATATGCTCTGCTCTGGAAATGCGCTGTGGAGCAATCGGTTCAAACGGCGGGTCGAGCCAAAATCGACGCCGAAGGGTTTTTCCACGACGATCCTGCTTCCCGGCAAAACTCCAGCCGCTACGATAGATTGCGCGGCAGACGACAACACCCTGGGCGGCAGCGCGAGGTAGAGCACAGCGGGCTCCTTAACCGATGCTATGGCAGCCTTCACCTCTTCCGGTTTGGTTACGTCGGCCCTTCGATAATCAAGCGATGCGATGAGCGCCTCTCGCGACTCAATGGGCACCTGCGCGGCGTACTGATCGAGTTTCAGGCGGACATATTTGCGAAAGTAAGCAGGGCCCCAGGCTTCGGGCGCTATGCCGGTCACTCGAAGATCAAGCGGCAGCATGCGCGCTTGGTGAAGCTGCGCAAGCGTCGGCAGGAGATACCGGGAGGTGAGATCCCCTGAAGCCCCGAAAATGACGAAATACCGAATCATGACGGCCGCGCTTCCTGCGTTAGACGAGACAAATTCACACCGCTGGAAATTACGCCGATATGGCTGAAGGCCTGCGGGTAGTTGCCGAGGAAAGCGCCGGTGCTTGGATCGATTTCCTCGGGAAGCAACCCCAGGGAACCCGCCCGCGCACAGAGAGAGCGATACATTTCCAGGGCCTCTTCAATCCGCCCCTGGTAGGCCAGATTATCCACCATCCAGAAGCTGCAAAGAAGAAATGCTCCCTCGTGACCCGGAAGCCCATCGGGCGACTCCTGAGGAAGATAGCGGTAGAGAAGCCCGTTGCCCGCGGCTAGCCTTTCCGCGATGGCCGCCGCGGTAGCAACCATCCTAGGATCATCAGCGGGAACCACCCGGCGAAGCGGCAAAGAAAGAAGGCTTGCGTCGAGGCCTCCGCCCCCAAGATGTTCCGTGAGCGACTGGATCTGGTCGTCCCACGCCAGCTCCAGAATGGCGTTTCGGATGTGGATCGATGCGTCTGTCCAAGCTTCGGACTCCCCCTCCAGCTTGAAACGTCTCGCCAAGCGCGCGCCACGATCCAACGCCACCTGACAGAGAGCGGCGGAATAGGTGAATGGCCGGCCCGAAGTTCTAACTTCCCAGATGCCGTGATCGGGTTTTTGCCACTCTGAACGCGCCGCCTTCACCAAGCCCTTCAATCTCATCCAGAGGACATCATCAATTTCTCCGCCATGGGCCGTCCATTGATAAGCACAATCCAAAATTTCTCCGTAAACATCATGCTGCCACTGCTCGGCTGCGGCATTACCCCAGCGCACGGGTGAAGATCCCCGGTAGCCTTCCAGCTCAGGGTCTTCCGTCTCGGGTTGTGGCTGGCGTCCGTCAAGATTGTAGAGCACCCTGGGACGTTCTCCTGATTCCACCGCATCGAGGACCCATCCGAGAAATCGTTCAGCTTCGACGTTAAACCCAATCCGGCGAAGAGCGTAGACCGAAAAGGCCGCGTCCCGAATCCAGGAGTATCGGTAATCCCAATTTCGCGAGCCGCCGATAGCCTCGGGAAGCGACGAAGTGGGGGCCGCCAGAATCGCGCCGTTGGGCGTATAGTCCAGGAGCTTTAGCGTTATCGCCGAGCGGCGCACGAGTGACTCCTCCGGACCTTCATATTGAAAGCGATGCATCCAACGGCGCCATGCGCGAAGCGTTTCTCCTAAAAGCTCTTCCGGGGAAAGATGGGCATGGCTCGGGAGGCCTGAGCCCCAGCGCAAGGTGAGTTGGAAGCGCTCACCGCTGCTCAAATCGAGCCAATTGTTGAGGCCTTGCAGCGGCCGCGGGTAGGTGGAATAAAGTTGCATCTCGATGTCCGGGCGAGAAGGGCAACGGAGCCGTAAACCTTCCCGGCGCGGTTCGGCCTGAACTTCGCCCCTGGGCTCAATCTCGATGCGCAAGCGCACCCGCCCATCTAGAACACTCACCGAACGCAGCAATTCACAACGGCCTGCGGCGACGTCCTCGCTCAGGTCGGCTCCGGACCGCAGCGTGAGCGCGTCGCTAAGACGGACCAAACCGGAAGGGCAGCGCATTTCGGTGACAAGGACTCCGGTATCCTTCTCGTAGAACTGGCGCGATTCGACCAGACTGTCGGGTGCTACGGTAAACGATCCGCCGCGTTTGGTGTCGAGAATGGAACAAAAAAGAGGAGGCGAATCAAAGCGCGGGACACACATCCACGAAATCGCCCCGTCGCGGCCCACGAGCGCTGCAGTCGTGCCATCGCCGATCAACCCGTGGTCTTCAATCGGCAGGTAACCGTCAAAACGATGAATCGGCGTAAATGGCGGCACTGGGATGGATTCGGCGTCTAAGTTGGGAAAACTCGTCCTTTAAACCGTTGGCTTCCTACTATCTCCCCTTTGTAATATCACGGAAATACGTTTATCCAAAAAGAGGATGTTTTGCTCGGGGCCGCCACGAGGGCTGCTCAATTCCGACGCGCGCCACCTTTAAATCATATTTTCATTAGGAGCACCAAATAATGCCTGCGGATATGACACCACATTTCGTTCGGCGGACATTTCTCGCCGGTTTGCTCATCCTTTTACCTTTGTTTATCACCTATATGCTCATTGCGTTTCTGTTCAATATCTTTACCGGAGTCGGCGCCCCGCTGGTTGCGGGATTCCTCGGAATCATCGGGGCCAACAGTTTGGCCTATCCGCTGGTATCAGTTATCAATCTCCTGCTTTCTCTCGCAGTGATATTTCTTCTCGGATTGGTCGGAACCAATATTCTCGGCCGGCAGATGCTCGCGCGATTCGAGTCATTGCTATTGAGAGTCCCGTTAGTCAAGACTATCTATAGCAGCGCAAAACAGGTGGTGGAAACGTTTCAGACGCCAGGAGGGAGCTTTCAGCGCGTCGTTCTGATCCAGTATCCCCGTCAGGGCGTCTGGAGCATCGGCTTGGTGGCAACCGAGCGCGTGGATACTCTCAACCTGGTGCCCGGCAACAAGGTCCTCGCTGTTTTTGTCCCGACCACTCCCAATCCGACATCGGGGTACCTTGTCATTGTCTCTCCCGAGGATGTCATCGATGTGGATTTCACGGTCGAGGAAGCGTTTAAGTTTATCGTATCCGGAGGCATCGTCGGGAAAGACTTCGCCGCGCCGGTAGCTCTTTGATCGAGATCAAAATTGACGGAATGCTTCCAAAGCTTTTCCAAATTCAGATATGCTGACGAGAACCTTCCCGGTGCCACTATCGGAAAGGGGTCATCACACCAACATAAAATATCGGCGAATCAAACCCGACGTTCGCCAAGTACGGGCCTGCCCAACCCATTGTCGCGGTTACTCCTCACCTGCAAACCGTGCGGGGGCTCATGCTTGTATGGGGTGTCCGGCCGTTTCTCACTGAGGAATTCACCTCAACCGATGCAATGATTAAAGCCGCGACGGACCTTGTTCGCGACAAAAGATCATCGCGCCCGAGATAAGGCGGTGATTGTGTCCGGCCCGCCTGACAAGGGAGAAACAGACTTCTTCCGCTTTATCACCGGTTATTAAGGGTCTCAGAATTGACTTAACATGAATCTCGAAATCTCCCCTGTCCCCTCTTTTTCAAAGAGGGGAACTCCTCCCTTTGGCTCCGCCAGAGGACGGATCAGCCAAATCTTTAAGGCTGAAAAGGGAGGAGGGGAGGGATTTTTCGGACAATGTACAGACTATTACAAGACTGTTAATAAGATCTCACCGGGCCCTTTCCTTCACCGCAAATTTCCCGTCTAGTGGTGCGATCTCCCTTGAACCGTTCAGCCTTTTAACCGTCTCCTGGTCCTGTTGTCTGTCGCCCTGTTGTCCTCTCCTCTGGTTGGGAAGCGCGGCAGGGCCCCAGGATCGTCATGAGAACGATTCCGCGCCGGAGATCCGCTTTTGTTCTGAAGAGCAATTTTTTGGAAAAACGACTGTGCCGCGCGGCTGCCAGGGGCGTTTCCCGGCCCTGAATTCGATCTCGTGTAGGTTGCGGCGCAGCGGGACGCGGCGCGCTCAGCGGCGCCCGGCGGCGCGCTTCGCGCGCCGGTTGAGGCGGCGGCGGTTCGGTTCCCGGCCGCCGCTGCACTCGATGCAGGATCCAGTTGAGGAGCGGCAGCAGGAGAAAGACAGCAACGACAAGCAGTTGTTCCAACGCTATGTCTTTCATTTTTTGGCCCTATTTTTTCTGGCTAGAGCCGGGCTCTTCTCCCGTCCCGGCGATTGACTGGCGCATGTCGGTATCAGCCTGCACATTCTTCATTCGGTAGTAGTCCATGATGCCCAGGTTCCCCTGGCGAAAAGCCTCGGCCATCGCCCGCGGCACTTCCGCCTCGGCCTCGACAACTCGCGCCCGCATCTCTTGTTCCAGAGCGACTGCCATGGCGCGCCGCTCCTCGGCCTTCGCCTGAGCGATCTGCTTGTCGGCGTTGGCCTGGTCGATCTGCAACTTGGCTCCAATGTTTTCGCCCACGTCTACGTCTGCAATGTCAATCGAAAGGATCTCGTAGGCAGTTCCGGCATCCAACCCTTTGCCAAGGACATGCTTGGAGATGTGATCTGGATTCTCCAGCACATTCTTGTGCGTCGCCGCGGAACCGATGGTGCTCACCATACCCTCCCCAACCCGCGCGATAACGGTCTCCTCCCCAGCGCCTCCCACCAACCGGTCAATGTTGGTGCGGACAGTCACGCGAGAGACAGCGATGAGCTGAATGCCGTCTTTAGCTACCGCCGCGATTTTCGGCGTCTCGATTACCTTGGGGATAACCGACATCTTCACCGCCTCCAGCACGTCACGCCCGGCCAGATCAATGGCGGCGGCTCGCTTGAAGGGCAAGGGGATGTTGGCCTTGTCCGCCGAAATCATAGCGTTGACGACCCTTACAACATTGCCGCCCGCCAAGTAGTGCGCTTCCAGGTCGTTGATGGAGATGTCAAGGCCAGCCTTCACCGCACTGATCCGCGCCGTCACCACCGTACCAGGCGGCACCCGTCGCAATCGCATCCCGATCAGAGTAAAGAGCCCTACGTAGGCCCCTGAAGCCCAGGCGGCGATCCAGAGCGGGATCGGGACCAAATACAAGATGAAAATGATCCCGACCACCAGCAGTATCAGCAACGCAAAACCTCCCGTTATTCCGGTCTCAATGCCAGGCATGTATCCCCTCCTTCTCTCAGTGTGAGCGCCGAACGACGATGCGATTGCCGTCTACTCGCGTCACCACGATCGGCGCTCCGGACTCGATAAATTCTCCGTCGGACACCACATCCACCCGTTCACCTTCGATTTCGGCAATACCTGCTGTTCGAAGCGGAGAAACCGTTGTCCCTTTTTTCCCCAGCCAGCGCTTGTCGGTTTCAGGCGTGGAGGCGTACCCCTCATCGGAGGGAAGGCCGCTTTCGAGGATCAGCCGGCGCCCGAAAGGCAAGCGCGGCAAAAATCGCAGCATCACCAGACTTGCAATCAACGCCGCCAGCAGAGAAAAGACCACGCGCCCCACCGCTCTGAGAATGAATTCCCACGTTGCGCCGGATCCGACGAGACTCAGGCTTAGCCCGCCAAGGACGGCCGCAATACCCAGGACGCCGGCGATGCCGAAGCCTGGAATGACAAAGATCTCCAGAGCCAAGAGGAAAAGGCCAGATCCCACCAGTAGCAGCTCCTCCCAACCAGCCAATTGGACCAACCAGTGTCCCCAGAAGAAAAGCGCCAGGCTCGTTATGCCCAGCACACCGGGCACGCCAAATCCAGGCGTTCGGAGTTCCAGGATAATCCCGAGCATACCAATGGTGATGAGAAGAGAACTGACCACCGGATGAGTGAGGAAGCGGACTAAATTCTCCGCCCAGTTCGGCGACGCGCGCTTGACCTCAGCTCCCGCAAGACCCAATTGTTCCAGCACGCCCTCTATGGTGTCGGCGCGAAAATCTGCAATCTTGTGCTTGAGAGCTTCCTCGGTTGTCAGCGTCAGAAGCTTTCCTTTTTGAATGAGGTCAGGGATTTCCACGTCCGCGTCGACCATCGCCTCTGCAATCAGTGGAGGCCGCTTGCGGCTCTCGGCTGTGGCGCGAAATTCTTTTCGCACATAAGAAACCGTCTTCTCCTCAACTGGCTGGGCGGGCGCGCCCGGCTGGCCCATTTGCACCGGGGTTGCGGCGCCGATCGTTCCTCCGTCGGCCATTACGATTTTCTCTGCAGCCAGACTGATGAGGGCGCCTGCAGAAATGGCCCTCTTGTTGACGAACGCCACGGTCTGAACGCGAGCGTTGAGCAGTGTATCGCGGATAAGCACTGCCGCATCCACTCGTCCGCCAAACGTATTGATGTCGAGAATCAAGGCCGCGGCGCCCGCTTGCGTCGCTTCATTCAGGACTCGTTGGAGAAATGGCGCGAGGCCAAGGTCGATGATCCCTTCGATCGGCGCAACGTAAACTACGGTTTCCGTTTGAGCAAGAAACGTTTTGCCCGGATAGGTCGTGAACAACCCCAGAGCCAGGAGGACCAGGCTCCCGACTCGTTTTAAAGTTCGAATGGTGCAAATGTTCACAACTTTCCCAATCTAAAGCCGGCTGACTATATCGAATCAATAATCCGTTTACCAGCCGGGGATTCCTTAACGTGACAGGCCAAAGTTAAAAGAACTTCAAGGTTTCGGGTCCTTTTAAGCTTAACCCCTTTAACCCTGCATACGTTGGTCCTTGGTCCGTCCTACGAAGCTTACTCCCGCTGGCGCTGCAGTTCTCGATGAAGGACGCGTTCGCCAGGCGCGCCTCGACTTCGGCCGCGTCAAGACCATGAGCGCTCGTGCCAAGGATTCTCTCAACCTCCGCACGATCCAGGACATACCAGGGCCTACTTTGGTCCCGGAAGTGCTTGGACCCAGATTCATGTTCCGCTCATGATTGGTTGGCATAAACGATCGCGTCTACTCCGACCTGGGGGTGGACAGGGTTTTATGCACTTCAGGTATGGAAGCTTTGTTCAGAATAATCAGCAGCACGTCTCCACCCTCAAGTCGCGTTGTGCCCGTAGGGACAATGTATTCATCATCTCTGGAAATGAGCGTAATGACACACTGATCCGGAAGTCTGAGGTCTACGATGGGTTTTTCTATGGCCGCGGAGTTGTACGGGATAATGAAGTCCATCAGGGTTGCTTCCATCCCCTTTCCTTCTTCGAATTCAAGCGGGTATCGAGGCTTGGACGATCGAGGCGTCGCTAAACCCAGATACCGGACCACGAGGGGAATGGAGGTGCCCTGAAGAAGAACAGAGGTGAGCACGATAAAAAATACCAAGTTAAAAATACGATCGGCGTTGGGGACGCCCGCCAGCAGCGGAAACGTGGCTAGAATGATTGGCACGGCCCCGCGTAATCCCACCCAGGCGATCAGCAGCGTCTCCTTCAGACTAAAGCAACTCAGAAACAAGCAGACAAACACCGCAATGGGACGAGCCGCCAACATCAGAACTCCCGAGAGGAGGAGCCCCGTCCCGATGACAGGGACGAGCTGCGACGGAAAAACCTGCAAACCCAAGATGAGAAACATAATGATCTGCATTAGCCAGGCGAGCCCATCATGAAATCGAAGCAAGCTTTTTTTATGCACGAAGGTTCTGTTGCCCATCAGTAAACCAGCAATATAAACTCCCAAAAAACCGTTTCCGCCAAAGAAACTGATAACGCCATAGATGAAGAGAACCGACGATAGCGTCAGGACTGGGTAGAGGCCTTCGGTCTCAAGTCCGATATGGTTCACGATCCAGACCAGGACCCAGCCGAGAATGAAACCGAGAATGGCGCCCAAAGCCATCTGCTGGACAAACATCTGAGTGAGCGCGATGAAGGGATTTGCGTCCTGCATCAGAAGACCGATGAGGGCTACCGTGAGAAAAACCGCCATCGGATCATTGCTGCCGGACTCGAATTCCAAAAGATGTTTGACGCGGTCGGGCAAGCCGATGCTCCGCGACCGGAGAACGGAGAACACGGCCGCCGCGTCTGTCGATGCTATGATTGAGCCCAAGAGCAATCCTTCCAGGAGAGAAAAGCCAAACACAAGGAATGCCGTCACACCGACGACCGCAGCGGTAATAGCCACCCCTACGGTAGAAAGCATTAAACTACGGCCGCCAACCGGACGGACGTTGGGCCAGTTGGTATCGACGCCGCCGGCAAAGAGAATATATGCAAGCGCCGCTACTCCCAGCGCTTGCGCGAGCCATGGATCATCGAAGTAAACGCCTCCGGGTCCTTCAGAGCCTGCCAGCATGCCCAGGACAAGAAACAACAACAGAGCTGGGATACCGTACTTCTCCGATGCCTTACTTGCAAAAACGCTCAGGATAAGGATGACCGCTATACCAATAAGTATTTGTTCGATAGAAATCATGGAAGCGACTCAGTTCCAGATTGGTCATGGGAGTTTGAAGCGGGCAGACCCGGCCCGCGCCACCAGCACGTCGCAGGAGAGCTCCCGCAGGACATGTTCGGCCACGCTGCCGAGCAAAATGTAAGGCAGGCCTGTGCGACCCGTCGTTCCGACGGCGACGAGGTCAGCGTGCAGGCGCCTGGCAACCCTGGTGATTTCGTGATGCGCGCGTCCGTTCCACACCTCTCGCCGGATCGGTTTCCCGCGATGATCGATGGTGCCGAGAAACGCGTCGATTTCCTGTCGCGCCTCCTTCGCCAACGGGCGCTGGTGGCGCACCATCTCGGATACCGGGAGACCAGCTCGCCTGAGCTGTGCTTCAAATCCTTGATAAACATGCAGGACGTGGAATTGGGCCCGTGGCGCAAGCTGCAACGCGAGCTCAAGCGCGCGCCGGGAATGATCGGAGAAATCCACTGGCACCAATACCCGGCGGTACGGACCTCGAGGCGCCCGCTTGACGACCAACACCGGACGGTCACCTTTTCGCGCGACCTTTTCAGCGGTGGTTCCCAGAAGCAGATCTTTCCAGAAATGTTGGCCGTGCGCGCCAACGATCACAAGTTCAACCCGTTCCTGTCGCGCTCTGCGGATGATCTCTACGAACGGCTTACCTGTCGCGACACGGACGGTCGCGGCGGCGTTGTCAGGCAGGGAAAGCGCGCGGATTTTTCGGCGCAGCGTTTCCTCGGCGTCCAGCGCGAGTTGTCGAGCCAGCGCGTCGTCACGCGCGTCGGGATCCGAGACATGGAACAGCGTGAGCGCTGCCCCATGCTCGCTCACGATTTGAACCGCGCGCCTCATCGCAACATCTGCGCGCGGCGAGAAATCAGTCGCGACCAGAAGTCTTTTCAAACCCAATGCACTCGGCGGCTCGGTCATGGTCGTTCTCCATGCTCGGCGATCTCCGGGATGAATCACCCCATGCGGGCTGGTCTCACCGTCAAGGGCCTGTACCCGCGGGCACTCAACAAAGTTTGTCGACTACCTCTTTCTCCTCGCAAATCGCTACCCGAGCTGAGCGCACGTAGAACAGCACCAGAAACTTTTTACTGAGAAGAGTCCACTAAACATCGTCCCTGGCTAACGTTCTCTCTCTGCTTCCCTCTTAATGCGTTCTAACTCTCTCCGTTGAGTTTCCAGCTCTGCCTCATCAGCCTTTAATTGCTTCTCTAACTCCGTCTGTCTTTGCTGCAAAGACTGGATCATATCCCCGATCAATACTCCCGCCCCTAGACCAAGCGCTCCGCCCACGGCAGCCCCGGTTCCCGGCGCCCCAACAGCGCTTCCTATGATGCCGCCCGCCGCCGCGCCGCCAACGCCTCCTACGGCAGCCCCGGTTTCTCGTGTCGTCATCGGCGTGGAGCACCCGACAACTCCTGCTATGAAAAGTAAACCCACCAACGTCATAAATATTTGTTTCATATTCTTGTCCTCCCTTTAAAAGGGAAGACCGCAATAACTGTGCCTCACCCGATGTGCGGAAACGGAGTCCGGAGTCGTGTCGCAATACTTAGCGGATTCAAGAGCTTTCCGTTCACGGCGCATATCTGCAACAGTGTCGGTGTTGTCGGAAAAACATAGCGTCTCTTGGTGAGATTGTCATTTCCGCGAATTCAAAAGATTGTTCTTCTTGATAGTGACAAGAGTCTTTCTTCCTTATACAGGCGCATCATCGGATGCAGACGCCGTGCTATTGTCTGCGATGAAAATGAAGGGAATTCGACGCCTTGAGGCAGCTAGCAGGATCGTCGGATGTTTTGTGTGATGAGCGATAGCCTCCAGCAATTCGCCAACCGTTACCCACGTTCTGGAATGATGATGCCCTGCGGGCTTATTTGGCCGTCGAGCGCCGCGAGTTCTCTTGTCTCCAGCAGCCGCTCCCTCTCGACCCCCGTAAGCCGCGCTACCTCCGATACGCAGTGCGCCCAACTGCAGCGGTTCACGAACAGCAAGCCGGGCGTGTCGTAGGCGCCTCCAAGGTTGATGTAACCGAGTCCGGAGCTTGAGCCGATGCGGCGAAAAGGCTCAAGCAGGCCTAACATCGGCTCGGGGCGCGTATGGGTAACCAGGATCAGGCAGCGAACGTTTTCCGGAAATAGCGCATTTCGGACTTCCGCCGGCGCCAGATGTTCCTCCTCGGCCATGCTTCTCGGGACGCGAAAGCGGCCGGGCTCAAGCACGTATACCACCTTGTGCGGGACGTCGCGCTCACCAAGCCGTTGTGATGCTCGCAGCACCTCACCAAGTTGATAGGCGCCAACCGCAACCAGCGTGAGTTCTGCCCGCGCACTGGCGTGCCCGGCCCACTCGATCGACAGCCCTCCCTCTTCAACCATTCGGCGGGCGGCATCCGGCGCAAATAGATTCGGAACGGCATCCGTCTTGGCAATCACCAGCGTCCAGATCTGACCATGGGTCTGGTAAATCCGTTCCATCACAGCCGCAGCCGTATTGAAGTCGGGCGGAAAGAGAACCCGGGACATATGCGACGGCTCTCCGAGCATCGACTCGGCCATGCCGGGGTCTTGATGGGACTGCTCGTTCTTGCCGTTTTCCCAGGTATGGGACGTGAGGATCAGCGGCACCGACAACCATCGTTGGGGGCGACCGGACTCGTTCAGGTGATTGGCAAAAATGATTTCCTGGCGCACGGCCCCCTGCATCTTTGTCCCGAAAGCCTCGTAGGTGTGAATCAGATTGATTCCGCCTTTGTTGGCCAGCGCGGCGCTGGCAACGGCTTCTTCGTTTAGAGCCGTGATGACAGCGCCGTGCAGCGACTCCGGAACACCCGGTTCCGGGTCCGTTACTCGAAACTTGAGAAGCTCAAGCGTTTCAATGAGCCGGTTCGAGCGCATCTCGTCGGGATTGCCTACTCTGGGTCTCAGATGAGAATTAGCCCGCGCGGTGGCGGCAAACACTTTGTCCACGGCCTCCATAGGGGATGCGGTGTCTGCCGGCATTCCATGCTGCCGTTTCTCTTCGTTAACGGGGCGGAACGGCGGTGGGGGAACCTCGCGCAGAGAAACCTCGCGATGAACGAGGGTGTGGTCCTTCTCGCGCGGCCGGCCGGACCGATCGTGGCGCTGCAGTTTTTCGGCAGCTTCTTTCAGTTCATCGCAGGCTACCCATAGTCGTTTGGCGCCTCGATTGAACCGGTGTGCTGCTTCTTCATCCGCGTGCGGATTTGCCATCAGGGGAAGGTTGTGCGCCAGGTTGGTGCCCGCGCCGGGGAATCCGTAGCCTTTTGGAGCCACGGCAATGCCGTACGGAAGCGCCACCGGGTATTTCATTTTACCTGCGCGAATCTCTTCAGCGATTGCTTGCAGGCGCCGCTCCATCTCGAAGATCGCCCAAACGAAGGCCGCGGGGTCACGACCATCGAAGAGAATCGGATCAAATGAATTCAGGCGCAGGTGGCGTGCAAACCAGGTTGCACCGCCCTGCTGGGACATGGTGGTGCGCTGGTCGATGCGCCGTCCATTTTTGATCATAATTGGCGCGACAAACCCTGAGTCTTCAGCGCGCCACCAACGGGGCGCCCAGTCGCTTCCGCGCTGCTCTTCAAAGGCTCCGTCCGACAGGAAAGCCACAAGGCGTTCTCCGGGCAGCGGCATGTGAACATACTGCAACTCTGCGAAACCAAGATAGCCGCCCTCCGCCAGGCCTCCGGCCGTGTGGGCATTGACATGGCTGCCGAGCGGCGAGTCTTGCTTGCCGTCATCGGCGATGCGGTAAGAATAAAAATCCCGGACGTAACGAGTGAGACCTTCGTCTGTTATAGAGTAGCGACCGGCATGCGCAGGCGTCATGTTGCCCACAAGAAGGTTGAGAGAATCGATTGCTGCGACGCAGTGGCCCTGGCCCATCAGCCAGGCTCGCGTGACGCCGGTCAAAACATTGATTCCCAAGTAACCGGCATACGCCGGCACCATGTTGAGCGCGCCGCCGGTGTGTCCCTCGGGCCGTGGCTTGAAGTCCTCCGCAGAGAGTGCTCTTCCGTCGATGTAAACGTTGCGCGCGTAGGTTTCATGAACCACCAGCCACATGCCGGCGCTCGCCACCCGGTCCAGGGCATGGAGCAGATCGTAGAAAGACACGCCGTCTCCGCGGATTCCGTGTTCGGCGAGCCGAGTTTCCATGTCGCGGATCCGCGCTTGCGTGAGATCGCTGTGTTGGATGACCCCGTAGCCTTTAGCCCAACGAGCGAAATCCGGGTTCTCCGCTCTCCATTGAGCTGCCTTTTGTTTCGCTTGGGATATGCTCTCGCGGGCGTGCGCCATTCCTTCACTTCCTTTCAGTTGCTGGCTATGCTTTGGAATGGAAAAGATATTCCCTCAGCGGATAAGTCCGGCTCAAAACCGGTAGATAGCGGCGATTCCGGTTCGCGTCGGCATCCGCTCGGCCGGGACGATCACGATTTGGCCGGCCTTCTTCAGGACCAGCTCCCCGAGATCATCAAGCAGGTCGTCCACTTCCGGATGCGCCAAATCGCCCAACTCGATCCGACCGGAGGCATAGTCGATCCGTCCGGGGATATGGCGCTCGGCCTCGATCAGGAGCGTCGTGATCCGCCCGGCCACCGCGGCTTCGGCTACAACTGCCAGATCATCGGAGCCCAGCCCCTTGGGGTTTGCCCTACCGAATTCCTCGACCAGACCAGCTAAGCGCGCAAGATATTGAGGCTCGACGACCCGCCACGCGCGGTCGCGGAGCGCCGCCAACGGCAGCGCGTCCGGGTGAATCTCTATTCCCGCCGCCATCAGGAATGGGTTCTGGCTAATCTGGCGGAATAACTCGTGATATTGCGGCAACGCCGCCAAAATCAGCGGCAGGCCCGATGGTTGCGAGTGATGCTCCAGGACCGCCCGCTCGACCGCGCGGAA
>JACQUW010000169.1 GCA_016210115.1 Deltaproteobacteria bacterium
AGATAGTAATGAACTTATTAAATATGTGCGCGGGTGCTCATTGATCAAGCACGCACACGCGATGACTTATTCGGTTTCTGACCTCCAGGAGTCGATCTGCCGTCACGCAAAATACTCGCTGGGCAAAGCTTGGCGCGACCTTTCGCAACGCGATCTGTTTACGGCGGTCGCGCTGGCGGTCCGGGACCGCATGGTCGATCGTTTCTTGGAAACTGAAGAGCGATATCGGCAAAGAGATCCCAAGCGGCTCTATTATCTTTCGATCGAGTTTCTGATCGGACAGTCGCTTGGAAGCAATCTCCGCAACCTGGGGATCCGCGAGTTGTGCCGCCAGGCGCTCCGGAACCTGAGAGCGGATTTGGAAGCAGTGGAGGAGAGCGAAGCAGACCCTGCTTTGGGCAATGGAGGTCTCGGCCGGCTCGCCGCTTGTTTCCTGGATTCGCTTGCCAGTTTGGGTATGCCTGGATTTGGGTATGGCATCCATTATGAGTATGGTCTTTTCAAGCAAGAGATCGACAGCGGATATCAGCGGGAGAAACCGGACAATTGGCTCGCTCAAGGCAACCCCTGGGAAATCGGCCGCCCTGACGAAGCCTGCCTGGTTCCCGTCTACGGCCGGATCGAGCATAGCGTCGATCGCAAGGGCGCGTACAACCCGATGTGGATGGACTGGAAAGTCCTGATCGGCATGCCCTACGACATACTCATCGCGGGCTACGGCGGGCAGACGGTGAATTTCCTGCGGCTCTACGCGGCGCGCTCCTCCCGCGACTTTGACATGCAGATCTTTAATGATGGCGACTATTTCAAAGCCGTCGAGCAGAAGATTGCATCGGAAACCGTTTCCAAGGTGCTCTATCCCTCGGATGCGGTTGTCGCCGGCCAAGAGCTGCGTCTTGTTCAGGAGTACTTTCTCATCGCCTGCGCGGTCCGGGACATCGTCCGACGATTCGAGCAAAGCCACGCGAGTTTCCGTGAGTTCCCTGCCAAGGTCGCCATTCAGCTAAACGACACGCACCCTGCTCTGACGGTCGCGGAGTTGATGCGGCTTCTGGTAGATGAAAGAAATATTCTCTGGGAAGAGGCCTGGGAAATCACGCAGGCAACTTTGGGTTTTACCAATCACACGCTTGTGCCCGAGGCGCTGGAGAAGTGGCCGGTTTTGCTGCTGGAATATGTCCTTCCGCGGCATCTGCAGATCATCTATGAAATCAACCGCCGCTTCCTGGAGCAGGTGGCGGTGGCTTACCCGAAAGACACAGAGCGGCTAAGACGGATCTCGCTGATTGAAGAATCCACGCCCAAACAGGTGCGGATGGCCCATCTGGCGGTGGTCGGAAGCCATTCGGTTAATGGAGTTTCAGCCTTGCACACGGGCTTGATAAAAACGTCGCTGGTGCCGGATTTTTACCAGCTCTGGCCGGAGCGATTCAACAATAAGACAAACGGTATCACGCAGCGACGGTGGCTTTTACAAGCCAACCCGGCGTTGGGGAAGCTGATTTGCGCCACCCTTGGCGACGGCTGGATAACCGATCTCTCCAAACTGAGGTCTCTCGAAAAGTGGGCGGCGGATGCGAGCTTCCAGGCCGAGTTTCGAAGGATCAAACGGTCCAACAAAGAGAAGCTCGCGAGAGTCATTCGTGAGAGCTGCCAAGTCAAAGCGGACCCCGACTCCCTCTTCGATATACAGGTCAAGCGAATTCACGCCTATAAGCGCCAGTTACTCAATGTGATGCATATCATTGACGAGTATCTGTCGTTGATCGAGGACAACCGGCAACCCACGGTTGCCCGGACTTACGTCTTTGCCGGCAAGGCGGCGCCCGGTTATTGGATGGCCAAACAAATCATTAAATTGATCCACAATGTGGGCCGTGTGATCAACAACGATTTGCGGGCAAGCGAGTCTATCAAAGTGCTGTTTATCCCGGACTACCGTGTATCACTGGCGGAAAAAATCATTCCTGCAGCCGATCTCAGCGAACAGATCTCGACTACCGGCAAGGAAGCTTCGGGAACCAGCAATATGAAATTCGCGCTCAACGGCGCCCTCACCATTGGCACGCTCGACGGCGCCAATATCGAAATCCTGCAAGAGGTGGGCGCGGACAACATCTTCATCTTTGGGCTGAGAATCGATGAGGTCCAGAGGATGCGCGGACATAGGTCATATTGTCCGTGGGACTATTACAATCGTAATCCGCGCGTGAAACGGGTGGTCGATGCATTTCGTTCCAATCTGTTCTGCCCGCATGAACCTGACCTTTTCTCTTGGATCTATCAATATCTCCTCGATGAGAAGGATGAATATTTTCACCTGGCAGATCTAGCCGCATACCTGGAGACACAGGAAATTTCCGGCAAAACGTTCAACGATCGAGCGGGTTGGACGCGTATGGCCCTCATAAACATAGCTCGGATCGGCAAATTTTCCAGTGACCGCACGGTTAAGGAATACGCCCGCGACATCTGGGACATAAAGAGCGTATAGATTTCAGTTGGGTCGCAGCGGCGGTGAAAAGAGTCGATTGAGACATGATGACAGCGCCAGTCCCCTTGTCTCTATTCCTCTGCTTCGCAAGCTGTTGCAGCGCCTCCTGCAATCGGGTCAACTCTTTAGCTGCCTCAACAAAGCGTCCCTCACTGCAGGCGTAAGTAGCTGTCGAAGGCTTGTTTCGCCTGGAGGATCAACTCCTTAAGGGGAATCTTTTCGCCTTTGAACCATGGCGCCACGAGCGGGGGCGGCTTCTTACCCTCTTTTGTCAACAACCCCTGGAGAGCTTTGTCGAAGGTTTCCGCATAACTCAAATTGTCGGCGTGCATCACCGCCACCAGGCGGTGAGTCCATATCCGTGGGTATACTTGAACCGCAGGTTCACAAACGTCTGGCTCTGCGCCGGCAAGTTGGCCAGCTCCATCTCCCGCGCGGAGACCATGACCTGGCGGTACCCACGGGCCGTCTGATAGCGATCGATATCGACATCGGCAAATTCGTAGTAGAGGCGGATCTCCTGGAATTGTTTATAGACAGACTCGATGGCGCGCCAATCCCAAAGACGCACTTCAGACAAGAGATGTTGATTGTTACTCACGGTCTCTTGCGTAAATCTCGGCGAGACGGAGAACTCCCTTTCTTCGACCTTGTGAAGCTGGAACCCGCGACGCGTGAACTCAATATTGTGTGCGATGTAGGGCGCTTCGAGAGTGATTTCATTGGGCTGAACCCGCAGCCATTGCACCAGGAGCGGCGCCAGGCCCAGCGCCAGGAACCAAATGGCGAAAATGCCGAGCCAGGAAAAACCGATCACGATCAACCCCACATTTTCAATCAACCGCCGCCTCTGGAGTGGCCCCCCGACTCTGGAGTAAACCGCTGGAACGAGGGGCGAAAGACCCAGAAGCAAAGTAACTACGGCAGCGATCAGGTAGGCCGGCAAACGAACGTGTACGTCCGTCCAGCCCGCACCCGTAACCACTCCCCATTTGGAGTATAAGAGATGATAAATGTTCAGATATTGCCCCCAGGCCACCACTCCGGTGATGGCCGCCAGGGGGAGCAAAACGAGGCGATGTGCGGAGATTCGCCGGCCGGACTCGAACCGATTGGCAAATGCCGCCGGCTCACTCAGAAGCTCATTGAAGCTTCGCGTGTCCATCGCCAAACGCAAAGCCGCTGCCAGCGCAATCGCCGTGATCCACAAGAGGCCCCAGTAGAGGCTGTCGTAAAAGGGGAGGGAAAAAAGATAAAAGCCGGTATCGCGTTGGAGGATAGGATCACGGATCTCCGTTGCGACCTGATACATATACTTCAAGATGATTTGCCAGTTCCACAACCCCCAGAGCCCGCCGCTCAGGGCGCCGACGACAGCGGGCCAAATGCGCGAGAGCGGAGTCCGGGTGGGAATCGGTAACGTTAGAATGAAGACCCCCAGCCCTGCCAAAAGTGCACCGAGCGCGGCAAAACCGCCTCGGGCAAAGACAACCGTCCAAAAGCGCGGGCTTTGGCCCAATTCCTCGAACCAAAGCATTTCGCCCCAGAAACTCAGCAGTCCAAAAAACAGCCCCGTAAGCAGCAGAATGAAGGATCCAACCAGTAGAATTTTGGGTCTATAACGTTGGGCTCCATTGAAAACTAGAGCGCCACCGAGTGCGACCAACAGCACGAGCATTGCGATGTACATACCGCACCGATAGGATTCATCATGCGCGACTCCCAAGGCCTGTCGACGCATGAGCTAACAACGTTGCTGTAAACAAGAACGATGCCAGGCAAAGAGAACTCTATCTTCGCCAGGACTCTGGCGCCAATGCGTGTCGGTGTGATAAATGGTTTGCAAGAATGAGAATTCGGAAAACAAAGATAGGAAAGAGATCGCAGTTGGCAAAGCCCAAGGGAGCCCTGGTGGATGGGGCCGCTGAGCGCGAACGGGCCGGGGAAACGCTCCGCCGGAGCCAAGAGCGGTACCGCACCATGGCCGACGCGCTGCCTGTCCTGGTCTGGCAGTCCGGAACCGACAAACTCTGCACTTATTTCAACAGGGGCTGGCTGGAGTTCACCGGGCGGACAATGGAGCAGGAGCTCGGCAACGGCTGGGTCGAGGGCATTCATCCGGACGACCTTCGGCGTTGCCTCGACACTTACAACTCCGCTTTCGACCGGCGTGAACCTTTCGTAGTAGAGTACCGCCTGCGCCACCGCTCCGGCGAGTACCGCTGGATCCTGGATCGCGGCGCGCCGCAATTCAGCTCCGACGGGACCTTCCTGGGGTATATCGGGGGTGCGGTCGACACCCACGACCGCAAGCAGGCCGAGCAGGCGCTGCGCGAGAGCGAGCAGCAGGTCCGCCACGCGTTGGAGTTCAATCAGGCGGTCATGGCCAACATGGCCGAAGGGTTTTACACCCTCGATAGCCGAGGTCTGGTGACGTATATGAACCCTGCTGCGGAGCGGCTCTTCGGTTGGCGAAGCGCCGAACTGCTGGGGCGCAAGATGCACGACATGACCCATTACCAGCATCCCGACGGCAGCCCCTTCCCCGCTGACGAGTGCGCCGGGTTACAGGTCTTGCAGAACGGGAAGGTCTTATCGGATTACGAGGAAGTATTTATCCGCAAGGACGGGACTTTCTTCCCCGTGGTCTCTAGCTTCTCGCCTATCAAATCGGAGGGCGTGATCGTGGGTCTAGTGGTGGTCTTCCGGGACATGACGGCAGAGAAGCGGGCCGAAGAAGCGCTGCACAGATCGCGGGAGGAACTGCGGGCCCTGGCGGCTCGCCTGCAGGCCGCTCGCGAGGAAGAAAGGACTCAGCTTGCCCGGGATATCCATGATGAGCTGAGCGGGACTCTGACCGCGCTTAAAATGGATCTATCCCTGCTGCCCGATCGAGTGGCCAAGGATCACAGTTTGTTTTTGGAGAAACTAAGCTCCATGTCCGGGCTTGTCGACCGCACTCTGGATCGAGTCCACACCATCGTTACGGAACTGCGACCGGCCGTCCTGGATAAATTCGGTTTGGTTGCAGCCATTGAGTGGCAGACAGGCGAATTTCAGGACCGCTCAGGGATCGCGTGCCAGACCCATCTACCAACCGAAGAAATCCCCTTGGAGCCCGAGCGATCCACCGCGGTTTTCCGGATCTTGCAAGAGGCCCTTACGAATGTCGCGCGCCATGCCAATGCAAGCAAAGTGGTCGTCGATTTGAGAAGTGAAGCTGGAAGCTTGATTCTGGAGGTGCGCGACAATGGAAAAGGCATCGACGAAAACGCGATCTACGCTCATAACTCGATGGGGATGCTCAGTATGCGGGAGCGGGCTCTGTCCTTTGGCGGAAAGACAGAAGTCACCCGGCTGCCAGAGGGAGGCACTCTCGTGAGTGTGAGGATCCCGCAAAATAACATGAGTCCGTTGAAATGAAAGTTCTCATCGCCGACGATCATCCGATCTTTCGCGCGGGGTTGAAAGAAACTCTGGCGAAGGAGAGCGATGTGGATTCCGTGGGAGAAGCCGACAACGGGCATAAAGCTCTGGATCTCGCGCGAAAACAACGGTGGGATGTAGTCATACTCGATATCACGATGCCTGGAAAGGGCGGCCTGGAGGTTTTGCAGGAATTGCGGCGTGAACGGCCCAAGCTTCCCGTCCTCGTTTTGAGCGCTCATCCGGAAGAGCAACTGGCTTTGAGATTCCTGAAAGCGGGAGCGGCGGGATACCTGACCAAGGACAAAGCCCCCCAGGTTCTGCTTGCCGCCATTAGAAAAGTCCTGCGGGGTGGAAGGTATATAAGCGACTCACTGGCCGAGAAGGCAGTCCAGGAACTGGCATCACCGACAACAAAAACCTTGCACGAGACCCTATCGGACCGTGAGTATCAGGTCATGCGCATGATCGCCGCAGGAAAAGCGATGAAGGAGATCGCTAAAGAACTTTATCTGAGCGTTAGAACCGTCAGCACGTACCGTGCCCGCCTGCTTGAGAAGATGAACATGAAGAGCAATACGGAAGTTATCCGCTACGCTTTGGAGAACAAGCTCATCGACTAGCCGATCCGTCTGCTTTTTGCAGCCTGGGGAACCTCCCCGTAAATAGTCTTTTGTAGTTCTAGAGCGGACATAACAATCGTTCTTTTGGCAATTGCGCGCCAATGGCCGGTGCGCTAGAAATGGCTGCAGTTGTTTCAGGTTTTTTTCCAATGGCAATTAGTCTGGGGCTCCGGAGAAACTATGTAGTGTGGAAGTGTGGACGGATTTTCTCTTTTTGAAGATCTAATAAGTTCCAAAAGTTCCATCGCCGCTAAAAAAAGTGACTTAGAGGTCGTGACGGAGCTCAAACCAGAAGCCTCATCTAGTTCCGCAGATCGCTGCGGGATTATTTTATCCGGCGGGGATGGCACGCGAATGCGGGACTTTGTTTATCGCACACGTGCCGATTACCTGCCCAAACAGTACCTCAACTTCACCGGCAAACGGTCCATGTTAGAGCATACCTTTGACCGGGCCGAAACGCTGATTCCAGCGCGGAGGCTCTTTGTCGTTATCGCAAAGGAACACCTTCAGTTCGACGAGGTTCGACGCCAGGTTGCTGCGCGGCCGCGAGAATGTGTGGTGATTCAACCGGAGAACAAGGACACCGGGCCTGGGCTGCTGCTTCCGCTCCTCTTTGTTTATAAGCAGTATCCGAAAGCAGCTGTCGCAGTCTATCCCTCGGATCATTTTATTCTTGAAGAAGACCGCTTCATGCAGCATGTCGATCGCGCATTCCGAGTCGTGGAGTCGGACGGCTCACGCATAGTCCTTTTGGGGATGGAGCCCCACGAGCCCGATTCGGGATACGGTTACATCGTCCCCGGTGAACAGAACGACGATACTCGGGTCGATGCCTGCAGAAAAGTTGAGCTGTTTATAGAAAAACCATCGGCGGAAGCAGCAAAGAAGATTATTCAGAGAGGCGCCTTATGGAATACACTGGTTATCGTTTGCCGGTGTAGAACCCTGTTGGAGGCGATCCAGCGTGCCACGCCTGAGCTCTGTCGCTCTTTCGAGCCCATCCAAAATGCGATCAGGACGGCCGATGAGCAGCGCGTGATCGAACAGGTTTATCATAAGTTGCCTTCGCTTGATTTTTCCAAAGGCGTCCTTGAAGTTCTCCCTTTCGCGCTTCGCCAAGCGCTTGTCGTTCTTCCCGTATCAGGAGTCACCTGGAGCGACTGGGGAACAGATGATCGTGTTTCAAACACGCTGCGCCAACTGAGCGAATCGGGTTACGCGCAGCCGGAACAGCTACTTATGGAAGGAAAGACGTAACGTGTTTCCTCAGAAAAATTATGACGGCCCCTTTAAGAGGATTCAATAATGCCGTCGACACGTGTTTAATCGTCCGCCGATTCTTAGCATCGAAAGACCCTCGACTCCTTTTGGAGGAGAAGATCCGCTAGCTGAGTTCTGGAGGAGATTCTTCGGGGAAGCTTACCCGGCTGATTTTCGGCAGCAGGGCCTCGGCTCGGGCTTCATCATCGAGCGCGATGGCACGATCCTCACCAATAATCATGTCATTGAAAACGCCGACCGGCCGGTACGCCCTCGGCCTCCCGCTCTAAGGCTTTCCAAATGTGATTACGAAAAACCGTTTTTTATCACCAGTGCGAATAATTCCCTTTAAGCTAACCAGCGTTCAGCTTTCTTGCGGTTTTCCAACCCAAGTAAAATCAGCGTCTTTCCCTGGGTCGCGGTTTTTCATCGTACCGATTGTAAGCGCCTACCGGGTTCTTTTATTCGTCGGCACCTTTTCGAGCTAGATGATTTTACAGCGAAATTTAAAAGCGGCGTTTTCGTGGACTAAGTCGCTGCACAATCCGTACCAAACGAACCTTCGGAAAGGCCACCCTCATTACTCCTTAGTGGCATACCTTTTGCCATTGAATGAGAGCGAGAAGAGCTTTTTTTGCGAGGTGATACTATGGATCGAAATGATTTGGACTCGTTCGCGGAGTTATTGCGTAAACTGCGTAAGGAATACTTGGACGAATTTAGAAGAGCCGAACAGGACCTAGAATCGATTGCTGAGGAGCGCGAGAGCGAACTGGAAGAGCACGCTCAAGAAGAACAGTCCGCACGACTGTTGGCTCGTATGGATGATCGAACGCTGCATGCTGTGCAAGAGATCGATGCGGCTTTGCAACGAGTCTTGAAAGGCAATTACGCAATCTGCGAGGCATGCGGAGATGGCGTGGGGGTGACCCGCCTTCGCGCTCTGCCGGCGACCCGATACTGTACGGATTGCGCAAGGCAATACGAAAAACGAATCGTGCCCCCAGCTGAAGAGGCGAGGACTCCGTCAACCGTGCCGGTTCCCGAAGACTTGAGCGGGCTCGATGACACTGAGCTCGCGGAAGTTATTCGCGAGCACCTAAAGGAAGATGGTCGAGTTGACACGGAAGAGCTACGGATTCTCTGCCGAAAGGGAGTGGTTCACCTTTCAGGAGCTCTTCCCAGCGAAGCCGAGCGCCAGATCCTGCTTGACACCGTAACGGACGTCCTCGGCCTCAAGGAGGTCGTGGATCGGATTCAAGTGGAAGAGCTGCTATGGGAACGCGAAAGCCGCACCAAAGAGAAACCGCCAGAGATGCTGGCACCTGGGCAAGAGCCTGCTGGAACTGAAGACATCGTGGAGAGCAGCGAAGAGGGGAAAGAATTCATAGCCCCGGCGGAGCCGACCCCTAAGGAGCAATGAAGCCACCGCTTGCGTAGCACGCCGGGTTGCGGCTGCTTCGCGGTTCGAGGTACACATGATCGACATCCAGGCCTATTCCGATGCGCCCTGATTAGCGCGTAATCCTTTTTGGGTGCCAGCATATGTACGGTTTGCAGAAATGATTTTGCTCCTCGGTCAATACGCAATTATTCTTTGGCTGACCGATTTTTTCTCTTCCTGCTCATTTCGCCATGTGTCTTGCCGAGTCCCCTTAACCGGTGCCCTGACCTGATCAAGCCCGCTTCTATACGGCAAAACAGCAAGCTCTTTCTGTCGTACCGACCAAGATCTATTCCGCACCTTTTAGCAACTGTTTTAACGAGAGGAAGTGGCTCGGGATCTGCTTTTTTCCAGTAGGGTCTCAACTCCCTTAGGAAAATATTTGCTGTAATCTCGCCCACGCCGTAGAATTCGAGCAATTTGCTTTCGAGTTCCTTGCTGTCCTTTGCCAGACGATGGAGTTGCGTCAGGCTCCCGTCATAGTGCTCAAGCAACCATTCACAGTCCGTGAGGATTTGGGTCGATTTCCGTCCGTCGTATCTGACATAGCCTCCCTGGCTCATGATGGGATTGACCAGAAAGTCCCAGCCGGAGCTAAGTATCTTTTTGGGGTCGAGCAACCCGTGGCGTTCAAAAGCTCGATAGGTGTTCTTCGCGATAGTCTCCGTGATCCTTGCCCCGAAGAGCAGGCTTGCGAGAAACCATTTGAAGACCTCCTTGTCGTCTTTTACCCGCAGATTGATCTCAAGTTCTTCGGAATATAGAACGGTCTTCGCCAGATTTTTGATGTCCACTTCCATATTCGGTGCCGCACACCCTTTCTCAGGTCTTGCCGGCACGTGTTGAATACTCCTAGCATCAGTCGCGACCATGGTCTTCGCCCTGTGTAGTCTATCCTGCAGATCACCCTAACGCCGTGAGAGGTCTGCTGTCATTTTGGCTGTGCTCCCGGCCCTCATTTTTCCCGTCGATGCACACACAGCTTTGGTCTCCTTGCCGATACCGCTCTATGCCCAGCGGAAGCCGTGCTTAGAAAGGGGGAGCGAGCGGATTCGTTTGCCGGTCGCTGCAAAAATCGCGTTGCACACGGCCGGCAGGATCGGCGGCAGGGCGGGCTCGCCAAGCCCCGTGGGCGAGTTCTCCGTTCGCAGGAAATGTACCTCGATCTCGGCGGGCGCCTGCGACATGCGAACCGGCTGGTAGTCGTGCAAATTGCTTTGCACCGCCCGTCCTCGGTCGAAGGTGATCTCGTAGCCCATGAGATGGCTCAGCCCGTCGATCACTGCCCCTTGCACCTGATTGACGGCATTGCTCGGATTAATGATCTGGCTGCCGATGTCGCCGGCCGCCCACACCTTGTTGACCTTCACCCGATAATTTCCATCGACTCGAACCTCGGCCACCTCGGCAAAATATCCGCGATACGAGAAATGGCAGCCGATGCCCATGGAAGTGCCCTTCGGCAGCGTGCGGGAACCCCAACCGGACTTCTCCGCTACAAGATCGAGAACGCCCCGCATGCGCTGCGGGTTGAATTGAGCTTGGAACCGGCCTGCGGGGCTCGCACCCCCACGAGCCGGGATGGGCGGACCCTTGAGCAGCGTCAGCCTGAATTGCAACGGCTCCTTGCCCGCGGCGTGCGCCAGCTCATCGATGAATGACTGCACCACGAATGCCAGGCCGTTATCCCCCGGGGCCCGAAGCGCACCGGTCGGCACCCCCAATGACATGACCGAAGCCTGGAACGCAAAGTTTGAAACGAAACCTGCCGGGAACTGTTCCGGTGATAGATCCGCCGCTGGCGAGAAGCGGTCGCCCTCGCCGAAGCTCACGAAATGGTCGCGCCAGGCAACGAGCTTGCCAGAATCATCGATGCCGCCCTTGAGAAAGTGGAACCCCGCAGGGCGATAGAAGTCATGCTGCATGTCATCTTCTCGCGTCCAGAGGAGTTTGACGGGCGCACCGACGACTTTAGCAATCCACGCGGTTTCGACCATGGTGTCATTGACCAGGCGCCGGCCGAAGCCGCCGCCGATGCGAGGGAGATGAATAGTAATATTGTCAGGTGAAATGCCAAGCGTCGCGGCAACCTGCTCTAATCCTTGCTGTGGCGTCTGGCTCGGAGCCCAAATTTCGAGCCTACCATCTTTGTACAGCGCGGTGCAGTTCTGCGGCTCGGGCGTGGCGTGGGCGAGGAACGGGTAGAAATAGGAGCCCTCCACGATCTTGGCGGCGGTCTTGAGCGCTCGGTCGATATCACCGTCGCTACGCAGCGATAGGGCGGGCGGCTGCTTTGACAGTTTCTCGGCGCGGCGCGCAAACTCCTCGCTGCTCTGCGCGGCCGCCGGTCCGCCGTCCCAAGTCACCCGTAAGCTCTGCCGAGCCGCGCGCGCCGCCCACCAGTTATCGGCGACAATCGCGACCCCACCGAGTAGGCCCGCCAGATCGCTGCCGCCCTCCACGACGAACGCGCGTCGCACCCCAGGCATCGCTTTGATCACATCCAAGTTAACGCTAACGACCTTGCCACCAAATACGGGACACTTCTCGAAAACCGCCCAGAGCATGCCGGGGACGGTAAAGTCGATCCCATACAGAGGCTTGCCGGTCACGATGGCAACATTGTCAATGCCGGGCGTCGAATTGCCGATGATCTTGTATTCTTTTGGATTCTTTAGCCGCACCGTCTTGAGATCAGGCGGCGTCAGCCTTGCCGCCTTCGCCGCCAGCTCGCCGTAGCTGAGCGTGCGCTTCGTTGGCCCGTGATGCACGCGGCCTGATGAGGTCGAGCATTCCGATTCCGCTACCCTCCAGCTGTTGGCGGCGGCCGTAATAAGCATTTGCCGCGCAGCGGCGCCCACCTGCCGCAGCCCGACCCAATTCAGCGGCGTCGCCGTGCTCCCGCCAGCGAACTGCATGCCGTACTTTGACTCATCGACGTCCGCCTGCTCGACTCTCACTTTCTTCCAATCAACGTCGAGCTCTTCCGCAATCAGCATAGGCAGCATGGTCTTGACGCCCTGGCCGATCTCAGGGTTCTTGGCCATGATCGTCACCGTGCCATCCGCCCTGATGCGGACGAAGGCGTTGAGCGCCAACGAGCCGGAGGGTGGAAGTGTCTGTCCACGGGCGGCGGGCTTGAAGTAGATACCGAGGATCATGCCGCCTCCTGCGATCACGGTCACACGGAGAAAAAAGCGCCGGTTGATAAGGGTCGTTTCCACAGGACCTCGCTATTCGATCCCCTTGAGGCCCGCTGCAGCGGACCGCTTGGATTGTTTTGTGACGATTAGCGCCGCTTTGTGAATCGCTTGACGGATGCGCAAGTAGGTCCCGCAGCGACAGAAATTCCCGTTCATCGCGGCGTTGATTTGCGCATCGCTGGGCTTAGGATGCTTCGCCAACAGCGCTGCCGCCGACATGATCTGGCCGGGCTGACAGTACCCGCACTGTGAAACATCCACATCCATCCAGGCCTGCTGCACCGGGTGGCTGCCATCCCTTGACAGCCCTTCGATGGTGGTCACTCTCTTTCCCACCACGCTGGAGATCGGTGTAATGCAGGATCTCGCTGCTGCGCCGTTGATGTGCACCGTACAGGCGCCGCAAACGGCTATACCGCAGCCGTACTTCGTGCCGCGCAGATTCAGGATGTCCCGAAGCACCCACAAGAGCGGCATCTCCGCAGGCACGTCAACGGTTGTAGACCGGCCGTTAACGATCACTTTGAAGGTCATGGCATTATCTCCGGAAAGAGCAAGTCGGCAGCCCGTCCCTCAGACGCTCTACCAGGCGTTCACTTGCATTAGCGTGATTTCAACAAGGAGGATGGTGCACGACACCTCTTCTCACGAGTGCAAAACCAAATCGGCGCTCCTTCTCAATAATAAGATTAGGGCTTCGCCAGTAGTAAAAACTTCGTCGTGTGACCGGATTAGAGCAATTGCGAGGCCATGAGGCTTTGCCGGCTTTCAGCAAGTGGAGTGAAACAGGCCGGCAACCGGCTCGTTTTCTCTCAGCTTATTATAGAGATCGACGGCCTGTTCGGTCTGGAGCAAGTGGAAATCAATCCCCCTTTGCTTCAGCATCTCTAAAGTTTCTGAACAGACTTGAAGCCGCTCATAAATTCCCCTAGAGAGCACGACCACTTTAGCACCGTGCTCCAGGAGTTCCTCTACGTCGGCAGGCTGGATACCAGGCACATGATCGGTTCCGGTTTCGCTCCAATCCCATTCGCGTGAACCTCCGGGAAAGAGCTTCGCGTCTTTGAAACGCCTACCACCTTCAACTTCCAGGCGGCCCCAAGAACAGTGTGTAATGAGCGGTGAACGGACTTCGGCTTCCATCTGATCTACCTTCCTAAAGGGACATTATGGCACGGGCCGAATAAAAGTCATTTTTAGCTTACAGTCGGCGAACGGCTGTCGCACTCTTTGTCGTCGTAATCTTGACTATCTCTCCCGAACCGCATTTTCTCGTGCGCGCTTGATCGAGATCTCGGTAGTTCACTAGGCTCTTAAACCGGCCGACGAGAGGTCGGTGTTTCGAACCAGATCCGCCAGGGGCCAGCCGTAGGAAAGCAAGATCAAAACGATCGTGACGATCAGCCAGGTTTCCAGGGAAACTCCCCGCGCCAAAGGAGGCGCGACTTTATCAAGAAATACCGGCTCCAAATTGGTAGGCTTAAAGCCTAGCTAAAATAGGGCAGACTTGTCATGACCGTCAATGGGCGTCGGGTTGCAGGCTGCCTAAAAAAGAGAGGCGAGGCGCGCACTTTGAACCTTTTGAACGGCTTGAACCGTTTGAACGCTTTGAACTGCTCGCGTGGAGCGAAGCAACCGCGAAGCGTAGAGGCGGTTCGCAAACCGCCTCTACGACTCACCAAACGGAACGCTACGTTGGCAGCCTGAGAGACAACCTGAGTGAGCGTTCCGGCATCTCTGCCAGACACAGGAGCCAAACTTTCTAGTGTACGGTCTCGATGGATTCCTCGAACAGCCAGGCGCCGGCTCGCGCCGGCTCTCGCATCTCCGGGCGGCCGTAGCTATCACGCCGTTCTTTGATCTTCTGTAAGACCGCCTCTGCGATACCGCGCCCGTTGACCCGACGGGCCGACATTACCTGATAGAGTTGCTGCTGGATCTTCATCGCTTCGTTCACATCCCCGCGTTGAACCATGCAATCGGCCAAACGCTCCTCATACCATCTGTAGTCTATGTGCCCAAGGGACATCATCGCCTCTTCCGGTTTGTCGATTAAAGCGGCAGAGAGGTGTTGTTTCGCCGTCTCCAGTTGAGCAGAGCGAAGCCTCACAGCAAGTCCTCTCCGTCCGTTTACGGATTCGGCAACTAACTGCTTGTAATCCTGCATCAAAACACGGCCGAGGGCGACGCGAGCATGAATCGCAACGCGGCGGTCAGCCAGGCTTTCAACCGTGTTACGCAGCACGTCATTACCCTTTTCGAGAAAGTAGCTCCCGTCCAAGGCGATGATCCGGCCGACATCGTCGGTGAAAAAGTCTTGAGCAATCAGCTCTTCGTCGTAGCCGCGCGGCGGCGCAACTCGTAAAGGCAGTGGGTTAGACACGATGTCCTCGCCTTCCAGATGTAGAGCCACCTGAATGGTGTACCTCCCCGGTTCGGCGAGGTCCCAGCCATTGCGGCCCGCGGAGATAAAGAGGGACTCGTAGGTCGCGGCTCCTGGCGTCAACACCCTCTTTTTCGGAAGCCAACAGTACTGCACGTAAGGAAGGAGTCGCCGGGCTGGTTTACCCTCTTTCTTTATAATCACGGTCATCGTGTCGGCAGAAGATAAGACATTCTCGTCCACCAAGCACACTTGCGACGAGATATTGGTGAGTTTCAACTCAAGAGTTACTGGCTCGAGAAACTCAAAAAGGGTCGTCTCCCGGTTCGCCCGCAATTCCAGTTTCAGCGATGGTTCAGGAGAGACGTTCGCGCCTTGAAAGCCGTGATGGTCGAACCAGTCGGCGTTGGCCATCTGGACGAATCTTTCGGGCGCGTGGCGCATAAGCAGCAATTCTGCATCGCTGAAGAGGTATTGGAAATCACCGAAAAAGGCGGTTTGTCCACCCGCCACTCTATAAGGATAGTTCATGAAGCTCCGTGCCTCCGGCTCATCAGCAAGCGGAATCCACGGCGTGCCCAACGACTTCTGCCAGGAGTGCGCCAGATTGAAGCAGTGTCCCATCTCATGGCAAGCGGTCCAGAAGATCATGCGCTGCACCCAGGCTGCTGGACTCACATCACCAGCAGGCGGCGTGGCGACAAACGAATCGTTGAAGATCGCCGTCCCCTGGCGATGATTCGGACCGATATCATCAAACATGATGCCGCCAAGGCTTGTGCCCATTTCGTGGAGGGAGGCGAAAAACACCCAAAAAGCCCATTGTGCCTTATTCGCAAAGCGCGACCAGTAGGTCTGCATGGCATCGTGCATTTCCTGGTCACTCCACTTGGTGTTAGGGCCAGCGCCGGTTACCGGCACCGGTCCACCAGGCGAGGTTGTGACCTCGAACCCAGCGCGCTGAAAGACGGTCTGGACGGACAAATCTTCACATGGCAGACTCGCTGGTCGGTTTGGATGGGCGCAGGTATTAACGCTGAGGGCTGCGGGCTCACCTTCCGCACAGTCGAACTCGAGATTCACCGGATGGAAGTAGGGGGACGCGAAACGTAACGTGCGAACCCGGTTCGGACCTCCGCCACCAGAGAACGTCACCACGACCGTCCTCTGGCCCGGGATCCAGCTACGGGTGGCCTGGATTTGCACGGTCGTGTAAGGGAAAGCGGCACCTCCGGTATCCTTGTACCAAATCGATCCGGTCCAAGAGATTGGGCTAGTGGCAATGAGCTTGGCAATCCAGTGAATGCGAGAAGCAATAGGCCCAGAGATTGTGCCACTGGCGGTCATCTGCGGATAGCGCCCATCCACATCCAGTCGCAACTCTTCGCGCCTGTAGCGCAGGAGAGACAAGGCTTCTGACTCCGCTCCTTGCGTCGGTTCCGCAACAGGTGAAGGAGAAGGGCCGGAAATGGGCGTCGGAGTGCGGAATATGATCGGCGACTGCCAGGTGTAGAGACCACTGGCAGGTGCAATAAAGGGATGAGAGATAATCGCTCCTGAAGCCTGAAGAAGAGATCGCTCCGCCTCTGTCAGTTCTTCTGCGGGTATATTAAAAGGATTTTGTTCATTCATCGTGATTTCCTCCTCTGGGGTGGAAGACAAGGAATCTGATAGCGCCCGTTCGCAAAATTCGCAGCGGCGTTTTTTCCCGAAGAGGTCGTCAATGCTGCCGGTCTGCTGCTGATCTAAGTTTCGCGCCACATAGCTGTAAGATTATCTCACGGTGGAGCTCTAGGCATGGCAATTTTCTTCTTTCTTCATACATAACCAAACGGCTGATCCGAGATGCGGCAATTAATTTTGTCCTGCTGGATTGAGACTCCGATATACGTCGGAGCTGCGAGTTGGAGTTGCACTGTTTCTGAGAGGCTTTTGCTCGGTAACACAATATCAACTGTTGCTGGACCTTTATTGAAATTGTTTTCAAAGGAGTCTGCGTAGCCGATTTGTAATCTTGTCTTCACGTTATCCTTACGGAATATCTCCTTTCCGTTGACGCGAACGACCACCGTGTCACCGTCAAATCCTTCTTGAAAGGCTACATGAAGGAGCGGCATCATCTCACTCCTTTCCGCAGACATGCGGCTATATTGATGTTGAATTACCGGAAGCTGGTTGTTTGGGGTCGCAAACAAAGCTAATGAAAGGCAAAGCACGTGCCAACTCTTCGAGGCCTTTAAGTTGTTGGAAATAGGGAAGCTGGAGCTAATGTAATCGAAACCTATCCCGATGATCCGGTTCGCTCCCTGGCGAAACAAATCGGCGAGGTGAGGCGGACCGGTGATGTCGTCATCGTGTCGGTGCACTGGGGCGGAAATTGGGGCTATAAAATTCCTTCCGCCCAAAGGACACTCGCGCACCGCCTTGTGGACGAAACCGAGCTAGATGTCCTGCACGGACATTCTTCGCACCATGTCAAGGCAATCGAAGTGTACGACGGTTGCCTCATTCTCTACGGCTGCGGCGATTTTCTCAATGATTATGAGGGCATCGAGGGCTACGAAAACTTCCGTGGCGATCTCGACCTAATGTACTTTGCGGATGTGGATCCGTCAGCGGACCGGCTTCTCGGCCTGAGGATGATACCAACCCAGGTCCGGCGCTTTCG
Organism: Deltaproteobacteria bacterium; assembly: GCA_016210115.1. Lineage (GTDB taxonomy): Bacteria > Desulfobacterota > Binatia > UBA9968 > UBA9968 > JACQUW01. Next base: position 17,505 of record JACQUW010000169.1, read on the forward strand.
GGTGAACCATGCCTCTGAAGCCGATGCCAAATGGCTTCAAGATCTTCTCAATCGAGAAGGGAAGCCCTTCGGCACGCATGTGAAAAGAAGCGCTGAAAATATCCTCACCTTGCAGTGGAGTTAGAGAGTCCAGATGACCCGAAGGTGTACCGTGATGGTGTGCCGTTTTTCGCACAATCGCGAAGAGCCAGCAGGTTCTTTTCAAATATGGTAACCGTATAAGCTTAACCGGGCAAAAAGGTCTGGAAAAATGTTTCTTCTACGGCACGCGTCGTTCGGCACTAATCTTGCCCGTCTTCCAGTCTGTCGGATAACCATGGGCGGAGGATGCTTCGACAGCCTGAGCCGCAACTCCGCCCATCAAGTGGAAAGGGATTTTTCAGTGACAACTAACCAAAGGAGGCAGCGAATGAGTGGTGCAATTTTAGAGGTATTTGACGCATCCCTGCAAAAAACCCAGGTCTGGTTAAACGATCTGATGGCCGAGCTTGGCTGGGAAAGCAGGCCGCAGAAGGCATGTCTCGCGCTGCGGACGGCATTACACGCACTGCGGGACCGGCTCACTGTCGAGGAAGCGGTTCATCTGGGAGCACAACTGCCTATCCTCGTACGCGGCGTTTATTATGAGGGCTGGAAACTTACTGGAAAACCTGTAAAGGAGCGGCATAAGAGCGATTTTCTGAATCACATCGCGGCTGCGTTTCGCGACGATGCGACGGTTGATCCTGAGAAAGTGATGCGCGCCGTTTTCAAAGTTCTTGCCCGGCACATCAGTAAGGGAGAGATCGAAAATGTCAAACATATGCTCCCCAAGTCGCTGCAAGAACTCTGGCCGTAGAGGCAAAGCTTATGTCATCAAAGACTCTACAACATCATTATATCCGCTGGTTTCATGAGATCGGTATCGCGGACGTGCCCGTTGTGGGCGGCAAAAACGCTTCTCTGGGGGAGCTTTACCGAGAACTGGCGCCAAAGGGTATCAAGGTACCGAATGGTTTCGCGATTACGGTCGGCGCCTATTGGGATCTGCTGCGCGGCGCCAAACTTGATCACCGACTCAAGCAAATTCTTTCGGGCCTGGACACCCGTGACGCTGCAAATCTTCGGCAAACAGGCAACGCCATTCGCCGCGAGGTAACGGGGGCGGCTCTCCCTGCGGATCTCCAACGTGAAATCGTGGCGGCGTACCACGAGCTATGTGAAGGCGCCACCGAACCGGTCGATGTCGCGGTCCGAAGCAGCGCCACTGCAGAAGACCTGGCGGACGCTAGTTTTGCAGGCCAGCACGAGACCTACCTCAACGTCCAAGGAGACGCGGCACTCCTCGACAGTTGCAAGCGTTGCTTTGCTTCTCTTTTTACCGACCGCGCGATCTCTTACCGGCAGGACAAAGGATTTGATCACTTGAAGGTGGGCTTGTCCATAGGAATCCAGCGCATGGTCCGCTCGGATCTTGCCTCCTCGGGAGTGATGTTTTCCGTCGATACCGAAACTGGATTTTCGGACGTTGTTTTGATCAATGCCGCATACGGCCTCGGCGAAAATGTGGTGCAGGGATCGGTCAATCCCGATGAGTATTACGTATTCAAGCCGACACTCAAGCGGGGATTTCGCCCCATCCTGCAAAAAATCGCAGGCAGCAAAGAATTTAAACTCATTTATGACATCGGCGGCGGAAAAATGGTAAGGAACGTGCCCGTCGCACCTGAAGACCGGTTGCGCTTTGCGATTAGCGATGAAGAGATTTTGACGCTTGCTCGCTGGGCTTGTTTGATTGAAGACCACTACAGCCGCAAGCGCGCGCGCTATATGCCCATGGATATGGAATGGGCCAAAGATGGACGTACCGGTGAGCTTTTCGTCGTCCAAGCGCGACCGGAGACGGTTCAGTCCCAGAAGCGGTTTGCTGCGCTGGAGGTTTATCACCTCAGGGAAAGAGGACAGGCGCTGGCACAAGGTCGCAGTGTGGGCGAAAAGATCGCTCACGGGCCGGTGCGCGTGGTCAGAACTGTTCAGAATCTACACGAAGTCCGTGATGGCGACGTATTGGTCACCGACAAGACCGATCCCGATTGGGAACCGACGATGAAGAAAGCAGCGGCCATTGTCACTAATCGCGGCGGGAGAACCTGCCACGCCGCGATCGTCAGCCGCGAGTTGGGTCTGCCTGCGATTGTCGGCACGGAGGACGCCACCGAGAAATTGAAAGACGGACAAGCCGTGACCGTCTGTTGCGCCGAGGGAGAGATCGGTTTCGTTTACCAGGGATTTCTAAAATTCGACATCGAACGGCTTAACCTTCACGACCTACCGAGACCTCGAACGAAGGTGATGATGAATGTGGGAAACCCCGAAGAGGCCTTCCGCCTCTCCTCTATCCCTAACGACGGCGTTGGTTTGGCCCGGGAGGAGTTTATCATCACAACGTATATCAAGGCTCACCCATTGGCTTTGCTCGACTATGATCGGTTAGAGGATCCCGGCTTGCGCGCCGAGATCGATCGCCTCACCGCGGGTTATGAGAACAAGGCCGAATTCTTCGTCGACAAATTAGCTCAGGGCGTGGCGATGATCGCCGCAGCCTTTTATCCCAAAGACGTCATCGTTCGGCTGAGCGACTTCAAAACTAACGAATACGCTAATCTCATCGGTGGGAAAACCTACGAACCGGTTGAAGAAAACCCGATGCTTGGCTTTCGCGGCGCCTCGCGCTATTACGATCCGCGCTATCAGGCAGGCTTTGCCTTGGAGTGCCGCGCCATGAAAAAGGTGCGCGACGAAATGGGTCTGGCAAATGTAAAACTCATGGTTCCTTTTTGCCGTACGGTCGAGGAAGGCCGCCGGGTGCTCGGAGAAATGGAAAAACACGGACTGAAACGCGGTGAGAATCAGCTCCAAGTTTACGTCATGTGCGAGATTCCCAGCAATGTGATACTCGCCGACGAGTTTGCGGAAGTTTTCGACGGTTTCTCTATAGGCTCGAACGATCTCACGCAGTTAGTCCTGGGAGTGGATCGCGATTCGGCAATCGTGGCGCACATCTTCGACGAGCGCAATCCGGCCGTAAAAACCATGGTTGCCAGCGTCATCCATTCCGCCAGAGCCAAAGGAAGAAAGATCGGCATCTGTGGACAGGCCCCCAGCGACTACCCCGATTTCGCCGCTTTCCTCGTGGATCTGGGTATCGACAGCGTTTCGCTCAATCCCGACGCGGTGATGAAGACCACGCTGACCATTATGGAAGTGGAGAGGCGACTCGCTGAGAAGGCATGCTTACAAAACGCGGAGAGCACTGGCGCTGCCAGCGCAGCGACGGCGCTTGCAGACGATTGAGTTGAAATGTCAAGTCCTAAAGCGCCGCGCATCGTGATCGTTTCCGACGGGACCGGCAGGACTTGCGAACAGGTGATTAAAGCCGCGCTCCTGCAGTTTGGTCGCCCGCCGGTTCAGATGGTTCGCAAACCCAACGTTCGCACGGCAACGGAAGCGCGCATGGCTGTCGATGAAGCACGCGAGGATTCGTCTCTTATCTTTTACACGCTGGTTTCGGACGAGACTCGGACGGCTCTGAAAGCGGCCGCCGAGGAGCACATGATACCAGCCGTGGATGTCTTAGGACCCGTGCTTTTCGCTATCGCCACTCTGCTGAAAGCTTCTCCTCAAGCAATTCCGAACCTGCTCTACGAGCTGGAAAAGGGACATATCAAGCGCATTGACGCTGTCGATTTCACCCTCGAACACGATGACGGCGCTCGGCTGAGCGAATTATCCGAAGCAGATGTGATCCTTGTGGGTGTCTCGCGTGTATCCAAAAGTGCGACTTGCTTCGTTCTGGCATGCCAAGGGATTAGGGCGGCGAATGTGCCATTGATCTTAGGTCTGGAGCCGCCTCGGGAACTCCTTAGAGCCAATTCAAAGAAGATCATCGGACTTACAGCGTCGGTCGAGCGACTGCTGAGCATTCGACAGGCGCGAGTGAAGAGTCTACGCGGATTGCCGCTGAACGAATATGTGGACGCTCGCCGGATTGCTAACGAGCTCAAGTACGCAACCGACCTCATGATTCACTATGGATGGCCAATGATTGACGTCTCTCACAAGGCGGTGGAGGAGGTTGCGAAAGAAGTGTTGCGAGTTCTGAGAAGCAGCTGATGATCCTCACCTCTGGTCCCACGAGACGCGGCCGCACCCAGGGATGGAGACGACCCGGGTTGCGGAGGATCTTGCTCCGAAAACGTCCATTCCCGGGGGAATCAACCTCGCTCAGCTTCACCTGGCGGAATCTTCCGGACAGAAATTCGCACCCTCGAAGGGTCGATATCCTGAATACTCACATCATTCGGATGTCGAATGTTCCGCTCGGAGATGTCAAATGACCGGCGGCCCGGCTCGACCGAAGAAGCATCCACCGTTACAGTAACTTTGTTAGGATCGAAGAGATAGAAAGCGCGCCTGGGCCCGGCAAACCTGACGCTCACCGTGGACGGCTGCACGCCTTCGAGCCGGAGTCCTGGCGGCAGATTCTGGATCGAGACGGGCAGTTCATAGCGCGCCTCGACCGTCTTAGAACCCGGCACGAAGACGTACCAGAAACCAACGGCAAGAGAAATGGCAAGGACCTTCGCAAGCCAATTTTTCCGAAAGAATTGCAGCCAGACGGCTGGCGCCATTCCAGCTTCGTGTCTTGGAAATTTCTCGTTGAGAAAATTCTGAAGGACGCTTCCAAGCTGCTGCAAATCGTCCATTTTTCGAAGTCGCCCGTCTCTAGCCACCGACACGGTGCCGCGCTCTTCGGAAACCACGATGCAAAGCGCATCGGCTAATTCCGCCATACCCAAAGCAGCGCTGTGACGTGTACCCAGGTTCGCCAGTTGTGTGAGATCTTTCGAGAGGGGCAGGTGGGCGGCGAAACGGGTGATACGATTCCGCTCCACAAGTACCGCGCCGTCGTGACCGGGTGAATGGGGATCGAAAATGCTCTTGAGCAACGGTTCGCTCAGCCTACCGTCCAGATGGATCCCTCCCGTGATATGTCTTTCCAACGGATCGTTGCCTCGGATAATGATTAGGGCTCCGATGCGCTCCTTCGCAAAGTCAGCGATTGTTCGTACCAGGACATCGGCTGTGGTTGAACGCAGCGCCGGGATTCGTCTACCCGACAGGCTCCAAATCGCGACCCGTTCGAACATCTGTCTGAGCTCCTCCTGAAAAATGACCACAATCATTACTAAAAAAACCGCGAAGAAGGCCTGAAAAATCCACGCCGTCATTTCGAGATCGAGTTGTCTGGCGATGAGATAAATGCCTCCCAAGATTGCGATTCCCCTCACGACGAACCCGGCTCGAGTGCGCTGGGCCCAAACGATACCCGTATAGAGGAGAATCGACACCAAGATAATGTCGATGATTTCCGACAAAGTTATAGCCCGCAGGACACTGAGAATCGTGCTATCACGCATCATTCACAATGAAAGCGCACGTCCACTCCGGCACGCGCTCTGGCCGAAAGAGCCCGGACAAATCGCCAGCCAACCTCATCAGCGGCAAAAATGAAACCCTCCAGGCGAATGCTGATTTGAGCTCTCTCGATACTTGAAATAAGCGGTCTTTCCCGCCCAACATACGGCCTTGCAGCTCATTTCAAACAAGCGGTGGTTACTTGAGGCAACTCTGCGTGCAGCCTTTTTTTGTGGGCCACAAGCTGCAATTTCTAATCGACAATGGCTTCTTCCTGGGCCCTGAAGCATCAACAAGAATTTCAGCGGGCTGATCGGATTCTGGGCAATTGACAATCTTTTTGTAACGGTAACGGCTCGCCATTGGCCGAAAAACGTAGAGCGGTCCAAGTGCCAGCCTTGCCATCATCGTCAACAGAGTTTTCACAGCATTCCTCCTCTGAACCTTGCCTATGGATTTAACCCGCAAGATGCGTGCCTTCGAAGCGAGGCCCTGCGACGTCACTTTGGCAAGCGGAGTTCTTAGAAAATGCCCGTTCTTGTGTCATCCAGCGGTTTAAAGGAGACCCGAAAGACACTGGACCGCCAACGGCACTGCGATTGCGCTACACACTCGCGCCGGCAATAAAAGCCGGAAAGTCGTTTGGGCTGAGGCCGTTCCAATGAAACGGTGACAGCAAGACATGAAGATCGCACACGTGAGAACTTAGCAATGCCGATCTCTCCACTATTGAGAAGAAATCCGTCCGAACGCTGAATTTCCTTTAAAGCAAATCTGGCATGATAATTGCCAAAATAAAATTCTAATTTCGAAAAGGAGGGCCTACCATGTCATTACAGGAATTTTGTCAGCGGCGCGTGGTCACTATCTCTCCGACAAGCAGCGTCGTGGATGCCTGCCAGCTAATGGCCGATAACAATATTGGCTGCATGGTGGTGCAGGAAAACAGCAGGCTCTGCGGCATTCTTACGGACCGGGATATCGCACTGAAAGTCGCGGGGAAAACGAAGGATTCTCGCCAAACCAGGGTAGGTGAGGTCATGACCTCCAACCCGGCATGCATCTCTGTCGACAAGAACCTGCATGACCTTACGAGATTCATGCATACAAATCATGTTCGGCGGGTACCGATCGTTGACGGTGGCAACAAGGTGCTCGGGATCGTGACCTTAGATGATCTCATTGCCATGCTGAGTAGCGAAATATTTGAGATCGGCAAGACCGTATCGGAAACTGTTCCCATCGGCACCGCGTAGAGGTGTTTTCTACCGAAAGGGGTCGCAGACTATCACAAGGCGCCTGGAACCACCACGGCCTTCGGATTTAAAAGCACGGCAACTGACTAGCGACCCCCCGCCTTTCTTGCGGGCTCTGCGCTGATCCATTCGGGATCAATGGTCTGGATCGCCTCTTCGCGGAACTTTGGGTAAGATTCCGCGAAACCAGGGTGATATCGTTCCATGTAAGTCTTTAAGATTTCCAGCTCAATCCTAAGCGAATCAATAGCCGACAGGAGATCGAGTTTGCACTGCCCCACCAATGAAACAGCCGCTTCGATCTCCATTTGCATTAGATGAAATCTTTGCTGTATGTCTGCGTCCTGCATTGGAACACCTCCATAGCCATGGGCATTATTATATCGCCACTTCAAAAACGCATACTGCGTGCCACACCGACCTTTTATGATCAAATCGGCCTATTGCGATTGAGAGTGACAGAACTCGATTTTTCCGGTTCGAACTTTTCGTGAACAGTGGGTACGAGGCGGTAGTTTCCTCAGAGTAGCCAAGGAAGGGAAAACTCCTGGCTTTGCCGATCTGCCTGGCAAGCTTAGGCCACCCAGTTCCATGGACCCTAAGCAGAGATACAATGGCATGCCCATTGCGTTCTTGAAAGAATACCCTGGTCAGCAGGTCCCAATTCTGACGCGGCTAACTCATGATGACATTTCGAGGAAAACGTCTGGCAACAATGAAACTACTCCCGGGTGCCGTGTGGCTGCTCGGCAGGTTGGCCGAATCCAAAGGGAAACAGGCGGTTTACGAAAAGCGGCTTCCGCGGCTCTTGAAGGCCTTGCAAGAAACCGCGCTGATCGAGGGCACCGCCTCATCCAACCGCATTGACGGCGTTACGGTCGAGCCCGAGCGATTACGGCCGTTGGTCCTCTCCGATGCGCGCCCACGCGACCGCTCTGAAGAGGAGATCGTTGGTTATGCTAACGCGCTACGCTGGGTTCACGCCAACCATGAGAACGTTTCAATCGAGCCCGAGACATTGAAATGCCTCCACTCGCTTGCATTAGCAGGGATTATCGGTGATGCCGGCGAATGGAAGGAAGCCCAAAACGAGATCGTAGAACTTGATCCTGAAGGCCGGCTGGACGTGCGGTTTCGGCCAGTCGCGCCCGCTCTGGTACCATCCGCCGTCGAAGAACTCTGCCTGGCCTACAAGCAGAGCCTGGATCAATTAAAAATCACGCCGCTTCTGGCCGTCGCCTGTTTGGTGTTCGACTTTCTCTGCATTCACCCTTTTCGCGAGGGCAATGGCCGCGTAGCACGTCTGCTGACGCTGCTGAGCGTTTACCATCATGGGTATACCGTGGGTCGGTACATCAGCCTCGAACGGATTATCGAGCAGAACAAGGAGAGTTACTACGAGGCGCTGCAAGCGAGCTCCATGGGCTGGCACGACGGTAGCCACGATATTATGCCCTGGTTTCACTATTTCATTTCGACACTTCACACAGCATACCTTGAATTCGAAGAATGTGCCGGGCGGTGACAGACCCTGAAAACACCGACTACACCGATCCGATGGAGCCATCAAAATATTTCGCATGACTAAAAATCCCATAACACCCGCTCTCTCAAACCTGCGACGTGAGAACTTCTAGACCAATGACGATCGGCAACGAGTCGCCAATCACAGATTCCGAGGGTGTCGAGTTCTTGCAGTGGTGTTTGCCCAGGTTGCATCTGCGCTGGCGGGGCTTTCGCAAAGTGCGCCGCCGGGTCTACAAACGCCTCAACCGCCGTCTGCAGGACTTGGGATTACCAAGCGTGGAGGCGTATCGAGTCTACCTCGAAGATCACCCGGTCGAATGGGCAATGCTCGATAGGTTATGCTGGATTAATATTTCCCGCTTCTATCGCGATCAGGGTGTCTTTCGCCATCTGCAACATGAGATCTTGCCTCAATTGGCACAACAAATCGTGGCGCGTCGAGAAAGGGAAATAAGCTGCTGGAGTGCAGGATGCGCCGGAGGTGAAGAGGCCTATACCCTGGCGATTATTTGGAGATACTGCCTCGCGACGCAATTTCCGACGCTTTGTTTGCGGATCGTCGCAACGGATATCGATTTCGAGGCGATCCAGCGCGCCGAGCGCGGGTGTTACCGCGCCAGCAGCGTGAAGGATCTCCCCACTGAGTGGCGAGCCGAGGCATTTGTCACAATAGCCGACGAACTGTGTCTCAAGGATGAATATCGGGCCCCCATCACATTCATGGTGCAGGACATTCGCGAGCGCGCACCGGAAGGACCGTTTCAACTCGTCCTGTGCCGCAATCTCGTCTTTACCTACTTTGATGAAATATTGCAGAAAAAAACGCTGCAGAGGCTTACCGACGGGCTAACTCCAGGAGGGGTGTTGATTATCGGTAACCTTGAGTCGCTTCCGGATGGGCCCTGGGGAATCCAGCCATGGTCGAAACGACCGGGGGTGTACCGAAAAGCTCCGGAGACTCAGTGTGAGTGAAGCCGTAATGCAGATCCTCGGGGTGACCGGTTCGCTGCTACTCACGCTAAAGCCGGAAGAAGCCTCTTTGGAAGTAAAAAAGGTAGAACCGCCGAAAGCTAAGTTCTACCCTTTTTACAAATCTGGCTCCCCGGGAGGGACTCGAACCCCCGACCAAGTGGTTACAAGTATCCCTGGCATTTCTGCCAGGCTTGGACTATCTCATCACCCTTTTTGAACGAAGGGTGCCGGGCGCTACCGAGGTTTTATTGGTTAGGGTCCTCAACCTCTAGTCTCTGCACGTTCCCGCCTACGAAATCCCTTTCGGCAGGCTTCGCTCAGGATTGCCA
>JACQUW010000175.1 GCA_016210115.1 Deltaproteobacteria bacterium
ATTGACGAGGTGAAAAGCGAGCTCGAAATCAAACAGGAGCTCGAGCTTCTCCTCTATTTAAAGCGGCAGGGTTGCCCATGTCCTCAGCTCTTCAAAAACAAGAGCGGGAAGTACTATCACGAGTATGAGGGTAAATACCTTTCGGTCAGCCGCTATGTGGAGGGAAATGAAGTCCCTCTGGAGGCTCTGACGTCATCCCACCTGAGCGTTCTAGGAAACGCCCTGGCAAATCTCCATCTCATTGGCAGAGGCTATAAAAAGGGGATCGACAACCGTTTCGGATTTCCGAAGATCGTCAATATCTATCGAGAAGTGAGAAAAAAGTTGCCCTCTCACCTAAAGAATATCGTCAGAGTCCTCGACGATGAGGTGGGCTACCTGGAAAACTATCTCGACAACAACTTGCCGAAAGGCACTATTCATGGCGATCTATTTCCCGACAATGTGAAATTCAAGGGCTCGCGATTGACGGGGATCATCGATTTTGAGGCTGCGTGCAGAGGCAAGCTGATCTATGATCTCGCAACGGCAGTCAACGCCCTTTGCTATCTCGAGGGACGATACAGGATCGAGCGTTTCGAGCCTCTCATCTCGGGATATGAAAGCCTGCGACCTCTTTCGCTCCCGGAGTGGGATTCGTTTCCAAACGAGCTTCGTTTTTCTGCGCTCCGATTCACTGTCACGCGGATCAAGGATTTCTACCTTCGCAAATTAGATGAGAGCCAGAGGGTCTACAAAGATTTCAGGGAATTCTTTGACCGTCTGTTGATTCTTCGAAGAGAGAAAGAAGGAGGCATGGAAGACATCCTGCTTGCGATGGCGACCGGTTACGATTATCGCAAGTACCAGAAGTCCAAGCCTTCAAAATAGTGATTTAAGGCTCGCCCGTAACAGCAGGAGAATCAGGAGAAGCAGTTAATTTCTTTACCTTGGCCAACGTATCCTGTCGAATGATCTGAATGAGCGCAAAAAAAGTCAGTAGCGCTCCAAGCAAAAAAAACATCCGTCCACCACTTAGAACAACGTAGTAGAAATCCATTCGGATCCGGGCCGCGTTATATCTTTGCCGGTCCTGGTTGATTCGGCGCAAGAGTTCCTCATTTTTCTGATGGTCCAACTCCTGAAAACTCCTGTAGCTGTCCTCCAGGCCGGTTTGAGCCGTCTTATAGAGCAACCCCTGATATTTCGCGGTTTGCAACGCTCCCACGATCCAGTTGCCGATACCCAGCATCAGGCACATAACCCCCGCCATCAGGAGATAACTGGAATAAACGTCGCGCGGCTTCATACAAGCTCCCAATAGCAGATTTGAAGTGGCGGGTCAATTTATTTACCTAAATCGGCGAATCTTGAGTCTAAGGCCGTTGATTGTTGTCGCTAGGTCGCGGCCCAAACGTCTTGAAGTGGATTGCATACTAGCTTAGGATAGAGCCTCCTATGAGAAGCTTTGTGATCGGCGATATTCATGGGTGCCTGGATGAGCTGGTTTGTCTTCTCGAAAGCCTGCCGCTCAAGCCGGATGATCGTCTGGTATTTTTGGGCGATTATGTGGATCGGGGACCCAATCCAAAGGGCGTCGTGTCCTATCTGATCCAATGGCAGCTCATAGCAGAGCAGGAGACCATTTTCCTCAAAGGAAACCACGAGGACATGTTTCTCTCCTTTCTGGGGCTTCCTGGACACTACGGAGAAATGTTTCTTGCCAATGGCGGATGGACTACGCTGGCCAGCTATGGCGTTGATGAAAAAATCGCCTCCAGAGAGAGAGTCTTAGCCTTGACACCATCAGATCATCTCGATTTTTTCGCCGGGCTTAAAACTTACTATTTGATGGACCCTTTTCTCTGCGTCCATGCCGGAGTTCATCCGGCCAAGCCTTTAAGTCAGCAGAGCGCGGAAGAGCTTTTTTGGATCCGGGACGCGTTTATCCTTAACCACCACATCCTTCCTTACACAGTTCTCTTCGGGCACACCCCCCAGAGGGAAGTCTTTTTCGATCTCCCGTATAAGATTGGTTTGGATACCGGCCTTGTGTACGGGAATGAGCTTAGCTGCCTGGAGGTTAATGAAAAGGTCCTGTACCAGATAAACAGGGGGGGGAAAAAGGTGAAGCGCAAATCGGTGAGAAGCTACTGGGAGCAAATGGACCGCTCGCCAGCGCCCTGATTTTCGTCCGGCTTTTCGAATCGTGGCGGTGTAGCTCAGTTGGTCAGAGCACGCGGCTCATATCCGCGGAGTCGACGGTTCGAGTCCGTCCACCGCCACCACCGTTACTCCCGGATTGACGGGTGTAGGGAAATTCCCCCACAAAGGTGTCGGCAGATTCCAGTCATCGCGCCGCGGCTTGCTCAGGCACCCGAACGATAAACCCTGCCAAATTATCCGAAACTTTAATACCAAGCCTCTGGCATGGAGGTTGCTTTGGAAAAAAAGCATGCAACAATCTAACGCCGTGTACCAAGACAATAAAGAAAAGTCTGCCGGTGTCGCAAAAATTCTTGCAATCGACGATGAGCCGCACTTTTTGGCGCTGTTAACCAAGACTCTCGTTAAAGAAGGGTACGACATCAAAACAGCGCTGAACGGAGAAGACGCTTTAAAACGGCTCGAACAGGAGTCTTTCAATCTGGTGCTGATCGACGTAAGTATGCCACGGTTGAACGGACTGTTTCTTCTCGACTACATCAAGAAGACCTACTCCCCCACCAAAATTATCGTCATTACCGGCCATCCAGACATGTACCATCGCGCCTTCTCATTCGAGCATGGGGCTGCTGCCTATCTGACCAAGCCCCTCGATATCGAGGAAATCAAAAAAACGATTCGAGAGACTCTCTCCCATTAACGGCGATCCGCGCGTAACCTCCCTTCCTGCGCTGCTTCATTGACGAATGATTTTGCGGGCAATTCGTTGACAAAACGATTTTGCGGGAATATTGTTGATTGCATATTTTTTTCCGAATGGTTGTGTGGTTTAGGAAGGCCTTGTTTTTTCGGTGATGCTAGGCAATCTCTCCCGTATGAGGCATCCCTTCCGGCTGGCGCAAATTTAATGGATAAACTTTCTGACAAAATTCTGATCGTCGATGACGAGCTGCACATTCAGACGCTGTTTCAAAGAATTTTGGCGAAAGAGGGGTACAGCGTGGACGGAGCCTCTTCCGCGGAAGAGGCGCTTAAGCGTTTGGAGGCGGAGTGGTTTGATCTCCTTATTACTGATCTGAGAATCCCCGGCCTGGATGGAATAGAGTTGCTGAAGCAGGCAAAACAATTTAACCACACCCTTCCGTGTATTGTGCTAACGGCCTACGGCTCCATCGATTCGGCTGTTCGGGCGATGAAGGAAGGAGCTTTTGATTACCTTACCAAGCCCGTTAACAATGAAGAAATCAAACTGGTGGTAAGAAACGCTCTTGAGCTTCATCGTCTGACACGCGAAGTGGAGATACTGCGCAACCAGATCAAAGACGAAAATAAGAATTTCAATATTATCGGCCGCAGCAAGCCGATGCGAGATCTTTTCCGGCTGGTCAAACTGGTCGCCAATACCCAGACAACAATTCTTATTCAGGGAGAATCCGGCACCGGCAAAGAGCTGATCGCCAGGGCAATCCACAACCTGAGCCCCAGGCGGGAGCGCCCCTTTATCGCTATTGACTGCGGCGCTTTGCCGGAGACGCTTTTGGAAAGCGAGCTTTTTGGGCACGTGCGAGGCTCTTTCACTGGGGCCGTCGCCAACAAAAAAGGGCTGTTTGAAGAAGCCGACGGGGGCACCATCCTGCTCGATGAGATTGGCGACACGACCGCGGGCTTTCAATCCAAGTTGTTGAGGGTCCTGCAGGAAAATGAAATACGGCCGGTCGGGAGCAACAAGACAACGAAAGTCGACGTGCGAGTCCTTTCCGCCACCAATAAAGATTTAAAGCAGGAGGTGGAACAAAAGAATTTCCGGCATGACCTCTACTATCGGCTCGCGGTCGTTCCGATTACAGTGCCGCCGCTGAGACGGCGAAGTGAAGATATTCCACTGTTGTCCCAGCACTTTGTTCAGAAGTATTGCAAGCAAAACGGCCTTGAATGCAAGCAAATTAAGGCGACGACGCTGAGGAAGCTGTTGGACTATCCGTGGCCTGGAAATGTAAGAGAGCTGGAGAACGTAATCGAGCGCGCCGTTTTGCTGAGCCCGGGGCCCGAGATAGGACCCGAAGCCCTTTCTCAGGAACATCAGCCCGAAGAAAAATTTCAGGAACTGCTCCCGGAAGTGGCAAAAGGCGCTCTGGAAGTCATCGAGAAAGAAAAAATCCAGGAGGCTTTGCAACGAACCAGGGGCAAGAGATCCCACGCCGCGAGGCTTCTCGGCATTAGCCGCGCTACCCTCTATAACAAGCTAAAGCGCTATCAACTCAGTCACTGAGTCCCGAACGCCATCATCACTCAAGCTCCGGTCAAAAGGATTTGCGTCTGGGATTCTGTCTCCACGTAATCTCCGGGGCTCGAATCTTATCTCAACACATATCGAACAACCACCGCTGAACTGTCAAATGAGATTGACAGCCTGAGGTTGCGAGAACCTCCTTCTACTAATCCCGGTTTTGTGTGTTAGATCACACTGTTATCGACATTGCCTTCAAAAAAGCCTGGTTTGTTTGGCCGTCCAGTTGTCCATCAACTTAGACACAGATGGCTAAGTTCTGCCGACAGTCGAACGCGGATAGGGAATAAACCTGCGCAAATTAAACGAATTCTCGTCTAATTACGCCGCGGCATAACCTTTGCTGTCCCCTCCGACCACAGCGCACGACATATAAAGCCAAGGCCTCACAGGATAAGCCAATGAATGAAGAATTGAAGCAAGTGGAACAGCAAAGTTTTTCTGATGTTCATTGGGAAGACCTTCGCGAACCGGGAGCGTACCTGGATACGAAGACCGGAGACATTTACCGGATTCCGAAAGAGGCTCTCATGGGCGTGCAATTCAAGCTTGCTATCCTGATCCGTCAGGGGGAGCTCGACCGAGTACCGAAAGAGGCTCTTTCTCAAGGCGGTTCTCTGATTATCGAAAAGCCGAGTGCCGGCGCCTCGAAACTAGTCAGGATAAGCAAGGATCCTTTTATCTCTACAATACGGGTGCGAAAGCTTTGCGCTCAACACAATATTAAGTCGGACCTCTGACCTGATCCGGGACGCGGTAAGGTGAGGAGAATGGAGATCACAGCATGATTCAATCCTTGGATCCGGTTCGTTGCGGCATCGTGCTTGCGGCCGGCGGGGGCAAACGTTTGCGCCCGTTTATTCGCCAGCTTGCGGGAAATGACCTTCCCAAGCAATACAACAATCTGATTGGCAGGCGCTCGATGCTGGAGCACACCTTCGACCGGGCGGAAAGGCTTATCTCGCCAGAGCATCTTTTTACAGTGGTTGGCCGGGACCATCTAAGATATCCCGAAGTCCGAAGCCAGCTCGCCAATCGCCCCCGGGGCACCGTAATTGTTCAACCCAGTGATCGGGGGACCGGCCCGGGGCTATTGCTCCCACTTATGTTCCTCTCCAAGCGCTATCCCAATTCCAGCGTGGTGGTATTCCCATCGGACCATTTCATCCTGGATGAGGACGTTTTTGCTGCCCACGTGGCCCTGGCTTTTTGTGTGGTGAATAAGGACCCCTCGCGCATAGTTCTGCTCGGGTTCGTCCCGGACAGACCTGACCCGCAGCTCGGCTATATCGTGCCCGGAGAAGAGAGCAAAGACCTTGCGCAACTCGGCGTTTACGAAATCAAGTCCTTCGTGGAGAAGCCGGCGGTCTGCGCGGCCCGCGATCTGGTCACCGATGGAGGCCTGTGGAACTCGATGGTCATGGCGTTTACGACCAAGACTTTTCTCGAGCTTGCCTGCGACGTAGTCCCGGATCTTTACTGGGCGTTTCAGCGGATTCAGGCCGCCATTGGAACGCGGGCCGAAAGGTGCATGGTCCAGGACGCTTATCAACGAATGAACCAGGTGGATTTTTCAAAAGAATTTCTGGAAGTCCTGGCGGCTCGAAATCCGGACTCGATTTCCGTGCTGCCGGTGCGCGGCGTTTTTTGGAGCGACTGGGGGACAAAAGAAAGGGTCATAAGCACCCTTCGCAAAACGGGTTACCTTGGCCGGCTCAACAGAATCGCGGAAGAGGCGCTCTTTAGAATCGCTTCAGAGAAAAGAGTAAGCTCGATTGGAGGCGACTATGACGTATCAACCAGATTGGAGTGACAAGACCAATTCCTCTTTGTTTCAGCCTCAGATTGTTCTCCCGGCTCAATTCTACGCGAGCGGAGTCTCCCACGCGGAGCCTGAGAAAATGCTGCTTCTCGCGGCGCTCAAAGACGCCGTCCGCTGCTATCGGAAGTACGTTTTCGCGTCGGATCGCGTCAGGCGCGCCCGGTTTCGCGAAGCTGAGGCCTGGCTTATGGACGAAGACAGCTCCTGGCCATTCTCTTTTGAGAATGTGTGCGGGGTCCTGGGTCTCGAGCCCACCGCCATACGGGGTGAGCTGAACCGCTGGAGGAGAAAAGAGGTCGCAAAAAAAGGCAATGGCTCGTCCACAAACGGAAAAGCCGGCCAGGGAAAACATTGAATCAGATCCAAACCGGAAACGGTTGGGTCCCGAACGGCGTTGCCGGATTGTAAACGGCTCTGGGTGAAGATAGGGAACCTCTATGAAGGCGCGAAAGCAGGGACTTCTGCCATGGAGCGAAGCCCAGCGTGAGGCTGATGCGTTTCTTTACATAGCCCTCTCTGGAGGGATTTTCGCAATCGCAACCGTAACGTTCATGGTAATTTTCTAATGAGTGACTGCGGGGACAGGCGCCGTCCGGAACCGGTCCCCGCATGCTCGGGTTTGAGGTGAGCGCCGGTGACGAAAAGTTCTCAGGAAAGAGGCAGCACAGCGACAACGTACCAGTTCGTCTGTAAGAAATGCTCCGAAATCTTCGCGGTAACTTCTCCCCTTGGGCGCTATGACCTACTAAAAAAAGAAAGCAAGAAATGCCCCGCGTGTGGAAGCTTAAACGTGGCGTGGCATGTTTCCCCCATCCGGAAAATAAACCCGAATGTCGTCTCATGATCAGTCAATCCTTATTACAATACGCCTGAGCCCCTGGTCACGGGAACCAGGCTTGACCGCCATTCGGCGCCCGCTGCCTGCTCTCGCTTGAAACAGCAAATCGGAAATCATCGGCGCCTTTCCGATTCTCAGCGGAACGCGCCTTTGAAAAATCGGAATCTATGTTAAAAATATCGGAATGGCAGGATCAATCCTGGTTGTCGATGACAACCAAAATTTTCAGGAGCTTTTGAAGCGGGTTTTCACCAAGAGAGGTTATGAAGTCAAGACTGCTTCGAACGGGGAGGAGGCTTTGGACTTGCTCCAGAGAGACTCTTTTGGCCTGGCGGTGCTCGATCTTCGGATGGACGTTTTGGATGGGATAGCGCTGCTCAAAGAAATCAGGAGGCACAGGCCCACGCTCAGGTCCATCATCGTCACCGGATATCCAACGGAGGAAACCCGGAACCAGGCCTTTGAAAATGGAGCTCTGGCCTATCTTACCAAGCCTGTCGATCTTGGAGAACTTACGAGCACGGTGGATTCGCTTATAGCTGCCGGGTGAAATGACGGTCGACCGATCTCGCTTCAGCCTGGCAACAGCTCCGCGGAAAGACCAAGTGATTGACGATATTGAGATTTTGTCTCCACCAACGAAAAGCAAAATGAATAAGAAAAACCGAACCAACAATTCGCTTCCCAAGGCGCCGACGGGGATCCAGGGGCTGGATGAGATCACGTTTGGGGGGATACCGAAAGGTCGCCCGACGCTGGTTTGCGGCGCGGCCGGCTCTGGCAAGACCATGCTGGGGATCGAGTTCCTCGTTCGCGGCGCCTTGAAGCACAATGAGCCCGGGGTGCTGATGAGCTTTGAAGAGAGGGAGGAGGAGCTGACAGCCAATGCCGCCTCACTCGGCTACGATCTGGCGGCCCTTTCGAGCCGCAAGAAGCTTTTGATCGATTACGTTCACATCGACCGGAGCGAGATCGAAGAGGCCGGTGAGTATGACCTGGAAGGATTATTTGTCCGGCTGGGCCATGCGATCGATACGATCGGCGCCAAGCGAATTGTCCTAGATACTCCCGATGCGATCTTTGGCGGGCTGCCCAACCCGAATATCTTGCGGGCGGAGCTGCGGCGGCTGTTTCGGTGACTGAAGGACCGGGAGCTCACCGCGATGATCACCGCAGAGCGCGGGGAGGGAGCGCTGACGCGCCACGGGATCGAAGAATATGTCTCCGACTGCGTTATCTTGCTGGACAATCAAGTCAAAAACCGCATCACCACGCGCCAGCTTCGCGTGATCAAATACCGCGGTTCCTCCCACGGCGCCAACGAATATCCTTTTCTGATCGATGACCAGGGGGTTTCGGTTCTGCCGGTCACATCGCTCGGATTGCAGCACAAAGCCACATCGGAGCGGATCTCGAGCGGGATTGCGCGGCTGGATTCGATGCTGGGAGGAAAGGGATACTATCGCGCTTCGAGTATTCTCGTCTCCGGCACCGCCGGGACCGGAAAGTCCAGTGTGGCGGCGCATTTCGTCGATGCCGCCTGCCGCAGGGGCGAGCGCTGCCTTTATCTGGCAACCGAAGAGAGTCCGGAACAGGTGAGCCGCAACACGCGCTCCATCGGGATCGACCTCGGCCGCTGGATGAAAAAGGGGCTGCTCCACTTCGATGCGACCCGGCCGACCTTTCACGGCCTGGAGATGCACCTTCTGAGAATCCACAAGGTGGTCAATGAATTCACGCCGAGGGCGGTGGTGGTGGACCCATTCTCAAACTTCTTGACTCTGGGCGATGACCTGGAAGTCAAATCCATGTTGACCCGGCTGATCGATTTCTTTAAGTCGCGGCAGATTACGGCGCTGTTTACCAGTCTCACGCATGGAGGCGAGGCGCTCGAGCAGACCGAAGTCGGGGTCTCCTCCCTGATGGACGTCTGGCTTCTGCTGCGGGACATCGAGAGCGGGGGAGAGCGGACCCGCGGGCTTTACGTACTTAAAGCTCGCGGTATGGCTCATTCGAACCAGATCCGGGAGTTCTTGATCAATGACCGTGGAATCGAGTTGCTCGACGTTTATCTCGGTCCGGAAGGCGTGCTGACCGGCGCGGCGCGGGCGGCGCAGGAAGCGAAAGAAAAGGCCGAACGCTTGCTACGAGAACAGGACATCCAACGCAAGCGGCGCGACTTGGAGCGCAAACGCCAGGCGCTGGAAGCCCAGATCGCGTTCATGCGGGCGCAGTTTGAAGCCGAAGCGGAAGAACTGAAGAAGAAGATAGAGCAACAAACAAGGGCCGAGGATGTGCTCGAAGAAGATCGGTCAGAGATGGCGCGTCTTCGGAAAGCGCATGTTTCCCCCGACGAAGACGAGGTGAGGAATGGCAAAAAGCGTAAAAATGGCGGCGCCAAAGCAGAGTACGAAGCAAGCCGATGAGGGCGTCTACGTTTTGCGGTTGTATGTGGCGGGCCAGACGCCGAAATCCGTGGCAGCTCTCGCCAATCTGAAGAAAATCTGCGCCGAATATTTGAACGACCAGTACCGCGTCGAGATCATCGACCTTTTGGAGAAGCCTCACCTGGCAAAGGGAGACCAGATCCTGGCGGTTCCAACCCTGGTAAGGAATCTTCCGCAGCCGGTGAGAAAGATCATCGGCGATTTATCGAATACCGAGCGGGTTTTGATCGGGCTCGATCTGCGCAAACACGATTAGAGGAGAAAAAATGGTCCTAAAAAGAGAGATCAGAGTGAAATCCGATGGACTCCCGAAAAGGTTAAAAAACGGGAGATATACCTTGCGCCTGTATATTACCGGAACCACGCCGAAATCCACTCGGGCGGTGGCCAATATCAAAGAGATTTGTGAAAACCACCTGAAAGACAGATATGACCTTCAGGTGATTGACCTCTACCAGCAGCCGACCCTGGCCAAAGGGGAACAGATCATCGCCGCCCCCACGTTGATCAAAAAGCTGCCGCTCCCTTTGCGCAGATTTGTCGGCGACCTGTCGAATACCGAAAGGATTCTCGTTGGCCTGGATCTAAGAGAAGAAGAGAAGTAAAAGTCCATGAAGAAAGCGGAACTCACGGCTCAATTGGAGCAGCTTAAGGCGCGCCTGGGCGAGGTCGAGGAGACCTTGGAGGCGATCCGAACCGGTCAGGTGGACGCAGTCGTGGTGGCGGGCCCGGACGGAGACCAAGTCTATACCCTGCGCGGGGCCGACTATTCTTCCCGCATGCTACTCCAGGAAATGAACGAAGGCGCGGCTACCTTGATGCCCGATGGGACCATTCTCTATTGCAACCGGCGCCTGGCGGATATGCTCAAGTTGCCGCTCGAAAAGGCGATAGGGTCCTCGATCACGAGTTTTGTGCCTCCGGCCGATCAACCGACGATCGAGCAGATGCTCCGGCAGGGACAGCAGGAGACGATCAAAGCGGAAATCAAGCTCAAACCCGCAGACGGGCCGCTCGCGCCCGTGTATTGCTCGGTCAGCCCGGTGCAGATCGATGAGATGCTCTGCATCGGCCTGATCGCTACCGATCTGACGGAGCAAAAGCGGGTCGAAGAAATTGTTGCCGCTGGGCAACTGGCCCGCTGCATTCTGGAGCAGGCCACGGATGCGATCATCGTCTGCGATCAGAACGGCGGGGTCACCATGGCAAATGCGGCGGCCGAAGAGCTCAGCGGCGGACCCCTGCTTCACAGAAATTGTGAAGAGCTTTTTCCCCTGAAAATCGGGCAAGGCTTTACGTTAAACTCTCCGTGCGAGCGGCATCCCGAGAAGCCATGTTTGTGCGCCCCCCTCCGTGGTGAAACGTTGCGGGCCTTTGACGTCCAGATGGAGCGGCCGGACGGAAAAGTGTTCGATCTTCTCCTGAGCGGGGGCCCGGTGCGCGATTCTCAAGAGCGGTTGTTGGGTACGGTTGTTACGCTTACCGATATTACCGAGCGCAAACGCGCCGAGAGAGCCTTGCAGGAGAGCGAGCATCAGTTGCGCCGGCAGTCAGAAGAGCTGGAGCAGCAACTCATCGCGTCAGGCCGGCTGGTGTCCATCGGCGAGATCACCGCCTCCATGGCCCATGAGTTCAACAACCCTCTCAGCATCATCATGGGCTTTACTCAAGACCTGTTAAGCGAGATGGAGACCTCGCACCCGAGTCACCAATTCTTAAAGATCATCGAGCAAGAGTCTCAACGCTGCCAGAATATTATTCGGGATCTGCTGGAATATGCCCGTCCCCAAAGCAGCCAGCCCCGCTCGACCAATATCAAAGAGCTGATTGGGAACACCTTAAATCGCATTCGCAGCCGGCTTAACCAGCAGAAGGTAAAGACGGTTCAGGAGATAAGACCGGATCTGCCGCAAGTCCATGCCGATCCGCAGCAGTTGGAGCAGGTCTTGCTGAATTTATTCTTTAATGCCCTGGACGCCATGCCCGGCGGCGGGAAATTGATCGTCAGGGCGGACGCGGTGACGGGTACACGAGAGGGAGAGAAACAAGATGAGACGGTGACAATCACTGTAGAGGATACGGGAATCGGCATTCATCCGGATGATCTGGACCAGATTTTCCGTCCCTTTTTCACTTCGAAGAAAAGCAGAGGGCTGGGGCTGGGTCTTTCCGTCTGCGCGCGAATAATCAAGAATCATGGCGGGAAGATTGGCGTCGAGAGCCGTCCGGGAAAGGGCACCGCTTTCAGAATCTATTTACCTGTTCAGGACAGCGCCAGGGAGGAAAGCCCGGAGCCGGTTGCACCGTTCCTTTCATAGGCTTCGTTATTAGAAATTTTGGGACCTTTTTTATGGCCGCTTCAATCTTGTTGGTCGATGATAACGAAAACTTCCTTTCGTTCCTGGAGAGAGTCTTCAGTAAGAGGGGGTATCACGTCAAAACCGCATCAAACGGGGAAGAGGCGCTTAAACTGATCGACGAAGGCTCCTTCGCTGTGGCGATTCTCGATATCAGAATGGGTCCTGTCGATGGGATATCCCTGCTCATGGAAATCAAGCGGCGCGAACCCTTTCTGAAATCCATTATCATTACCGGTTATCCTACGCCCGAAACTCGTTTCCGGGCATTTCAGAATGGCGCTTCAGCGTATCTCACAAAGCCGGTTGATCTCGAAGAGCTCGTAGACACAACGCGCTCGTTAATGGCGAATTGACAACGATGGGTTTCAGGCGCTGTTCGTCTTTCAACCGTCGTGCATGGAGGTAGAGGGCGGCTGTAACACTATGGGAAACCGAACCGGTTTTCACGATGAATGAGCCTCTGAAGCAGAAGAGCCTGCCACCGGGGGAGAACGAGTTTCGCCTGTTGGTGGACAGCCTTCAAGACTACGCCGTCGCGGTCCTGGATCCGGAAGGGCGCATCACCGCCTGGAACACAGGCGCCGCAATGATCCACGGATTTCAGGAAGAGGAGATCGTAGGCTCGTATTTCCAGCGCTTATACACGTCTGAGGACCAGGCGAAAAGCCTGCCGCAGCACGCCCTCCGGCAAGCCGCGGCCGACGGCCGCTATGAAGAAGAGGGATGGCGCGTCCGGAAAGACGGCGTCCTTTTCTGGGCCAACGCGCTGATCACCGCCCTGCGCGATCGTCAGGGGCGACTCACCGGTTTCGGCATGGTTACGCGGGACCTCACCCTGCAAAAGCGGGAGAAGGAGGCATCGCGCAGAAGTGAACACGAGTTGCGCCATCAGGCTCGTCACTTCGAAGAGCAGCTGATCGCCTCCGGTGAGTCGCTCGCCGGCATAATCGCCTCGATGGCCCATGAATTCAATAACCCTCTCGGAATTGTGCGCGGGTTCACGCAGGACATTTTGAGCGAGATCGGGCCGTCCGATCCCAGGTATCGAGCCCTGCAAATAATCGATGAGGAGACGCGGCGCTGCGAGAAAATCATACGGGACGTTTCGGACTATGCCAGTCCGAAGGGAGCGGCAGTTTGTTCTGTCTCTGTAGCCCACGTCATCGAAAAGAGTCTGGAGCGCGTCGAGTCTCATCTCGAGAAACAACGGGTGACGGCCGTGATGGATTTACAGCCGGACCTGCCCGAGATTTATGCCGACCCGCAGCAGTTGGAAAAAATGTTTGTCAACCTGTATCTCAACGCGATCGACGCGATGCCGGAAGGCGGAACGCTTACGGTAAAGGCAGCGCTGGAGTCGCGTGACGCTCCGGGCCTTCATAGAGGACAGAAACAAGAGCCGGAGGAAAAGTCCTCCTCCCCAGCTCCTCTCCCCCTTCGAGGGGGAGAGGAAAAAGGTGAGGGGGTGCTAATCACCGTAACCGATACCGGTGCTGGGATTGAACCTGAAAATCTTCAGAAAATCTTTCGCCCTTTCTTTACTTTGAAAAAGGGAAAGAGCCTGGGGTTGGGGCTCTCTATTTGTGAGCGAATAGTCAAGAGCCACGGGGGCTGGATCGAGGTAGAGAGCCGTCCGGGGCACGGCGCCAGTTTCAGAATCCATTTACCTCTAGATTGAGCCATCTATTACGCCGACACGGTTCTCCCGAATTCCTGACGACTGATGCTTGCGTATTTTCGTTACCTGGCGACCATCGCCGTTCTGACCGCCATCTACTTTTTTGCGGGCAAGTTTGGCCTGTCGCTGGCTTTAGTCCATCCGAGCGCAACCACCGTGTGGCCCGCGACGGGAATCGCGCTGGCGGCGGTTTTACTGATGGGGTACCGGGTCTGGCCGGCCATTTTGGTGGGCGCATTTCTGGTCAATATGGATAACCGAGGAACTATCGCGACATCGGCGGGGATTGCGGTCGGCAATACACTGGAAGCGGTCATGGGCGCATGGCTTGTGGCCCGCTTTGCCCAGGGCCAAGCCGCCTTCGATCAAGCGCGAAATATCTTCAGTTTCGTCGTTTTTGCCGGATTGCTGAGCACAGCCGTGAGCGCGACAGTCGGCGTGACCACCCTCATTTTTGGCGGTCTCGCGCGCTGGGAGGACTTTATTCCGATCTGGCTGACCTGGTGGCTGGGAGACATGGCGAGCGATCTTATCCTGGCTCCCCTGCTGATCGTCTGGATTCGGCAACCTTTGCCGCGTCTGGAGCCGAAGCGTGCTTTGGAGGCCACATTTCTGGCCCTGCTGGCCTTTACAGTCAGCCAGTTCGTTTTTGGGGGATGGCTTCCGGTCTACGCGAACTATTCTCTGACGTTCTTGTGTATCCCGCCTCTACTACTGGCGGGTTATCGGTTTGGCCGCCACGGGGCCACCGCCACGGCTTTCATAGTTTCAGCGACCGCCATCTGGGGGACTTTACAAGGGTTCGGACCGTTCGCCGCGGCAGATCCGAACGAATCGCTGATCTTGTTACAGGCGTTTATGGGCACGATCACGGTGACCGCGCTCGTTCTCGCTGCCGTGGTCGCGGAGCGAAGACGCGAGGAGTTGGTGCTGCGGGACCGCATGGATCAACTGCAGAGCCTGTTCGCCGAACGCAGCCGCGCTCAGGAGGCTTTGCGCGAAAGCGCCGGACGGCTGGCCGCAATCGTGGATACGGCGGTGGACGGGATCATTACCATCGATGAGGCCGGAAAGATCGGGACTTTCAATTCGGCAGCCGAACGGATCTTCGGTTACAACAGCGCGGAGGTGATCGGTCGTAATGTGAACACTTTGATGCCCGAGCCCTATCGAAGTGAGCATGACTCGTATCTCTCCCGGTATCTTTTCACAGGTGAGCGGCGGATTATCGGAACCGGACGAGAGGTTAAGGGCCTGCGCAAGGATGGAACTATCTTTCCCTTGGAGCTGGCCGTGAGCGAGACTCTTCTCGGCAACCGCCGGATTTTCACCGGCATCATCCGGGACATCACCGACCGCAACCGGCTGCGGAGTCGTCTCGCTGCGCAATACGCCGTGACCCGGGCGCTGGCGGAGTCCCGAACATTGCCGGAAGCGTCGGTGAGAATACTCCAGACGATCTGTGAAACCCTGGAATGGGAATTCGGCGCTCTCTGGACGGTCGATCCCGAACTCAAAGCTCTGCGCTGCATAGAGACCTGGCGCGTGCCTTCTAAGGATTTTTCCGAATTTGAGGCGATCTCCCGGCGCCGGACTTTTCTTCCGGGCATCGGACTGCCGGGCCGGATCTGGGAAACCGGCGAGCCGGCGTGGATCCTGGATGTCGCTAAGGACAACAACTTTCCCCGCGCGCCGTTTGCGGTTCGAGAGAACCTGCACGGGGCCTTCGGCTTCCCGCTACGTTTGGGGCGCGAGGTTTTGGGGGTCATGGAATTTTTCAGCCATGAAATACGCTCCCCGGATGAAGAGTTGCTCAAAATGGTCGAGGCCATTGGCAGTGAAATCGGCCAGTTTATCGAGCGCCTCCGAGCCGAGGAAGCCCTGCGCGAAAGCGAGCGCAAGCTGCGCGAGCAGGCGGAAGAGCTGGAGCGGCAACTCATCGCGTCAGGTCGTTTGGTTTCCCTCGGCGAGATCACCGCCTCTATGGCTCATGAGTTCAATAACCCTCTGGGAATCATCTTGGGCTTTACCCAGGAGATGTTAAGCGAGATCGAATCCTCGAACCCGAATTATCGCTGGTTGAAGATCATCGAAGAAGAAAGCAAACGCTGCCGGAAAATCATTCGCGATCTGCTGGATTATGCGCGGCCGCTGGGCGGCGAGCCTCGACTGACCGATCTCGAAGAGCTGGTTGACAAGACCGCAGATCTGATTCAAAACCGCCTCTACCAGCAGAACGTGAATCTCGTGAAGGAGATACCATCGGATCTGCCGCAAATCCATGCCGACCCACAGCAATTGGAGCAGGTCTTCATAAATCTGTTTTTAAACGCCCTTGATGCGATGGCGCAGGGTGGGACATTGACGGTAAAGGCGGCTGCGACATCAGAATCCCAAGATGGGGGGAAGAGAGAAGCGACAATAACCGTCGCCGATACCGGCATGGGAATTGATATCGAGGATATGCGCCAGATCTTCCGCCCTTTCTTTACTTCCAAAAAGGGAAGGGGCCTCGGGCTTGGGCTTTCTGTTTGTGAGCGGATCATAAAAAATCACCGTGGAACCATCGAGGTGGAAAGCCGGCCCGGACAGGGCGCCACTTTTACAATCCGTTTACCTGTACAAGAGCCCGCGGCGGAGGAGAAGTCGCCACGTAAAAAACAGAGCCCCGAATTTGCAGATTGACCAGCGACCGAAAGCACACAGGGGCTGGCGCGGTTTAGCTTGTCAGCATTGCTCCCGCAGCGCCGTGGACGCGCGAGTTTTAGGGCCGCGCCCGATGTAGGAAAAAACCTTCAAACCGATTCTATGAGAATTCCGTCGCGCAAAGATGGCAAACAAAATCAAAGTCTTAGCCGCTCCCGGCCATTGGCACATCCCTTGCGAAACTCCTAATCCGCTCTGACCACGGCCAACGCGGTAAAATATTTGAGGGCTTAAGTGGCTACGAACGGAATTCGTCTGGCGGCCTTGGGAGACATTCACTGGGGTAAGTCGTTTCACGGAAACTTGCGGCCCCTTTTTTCACAGATTGTCGACAAAGCCGACGTGCTGCTGTTGTGCGGAGATCTTGTCCACACGGGTCTACCCGACGAAGCCGCAATGTTTGCAAAGCAAATGGCCGGCGTCAGAATCCCAATCATCTCTGTCCTCGGTAACCATGAGTTTGAATCTGGAAAGGTTGATGAGGTGCAGCGGATCCTTTCGGATGCCGGAGCCATTGTTCTTGATGGCGACACATTTGAATTTAACGGTGTTGGCTTCGCCGGCGTAAAGGGATTTGCCGGCGGCTTTGGCGAGCGGGCCCTGCAACCCTGGGGCGAAGAGACGATCAAACACTTCGTGCACGAAACCGTAAACGAGGCGCTGAAACTGGAATCGGCCTTAGCGAAGCTCCGAACTCCGCATCGCATTGCCCTGCTCCATTACGCGCCCATTCAGGCCACGGTTATGGGCGAACCCCCGGAGATTTACCCTTTTCTGGGATCCAGCCGGCTGGAAGAACCGCTCAACCGCTTCTCTGTCACAGCCGTCTTCCACGGCCACGCCCATCACGGAACCGTTGAAGGCCGCACTCAGACCGGTATTCCCGTTTACAACGTAGCGATGGGACTGCTGGAACGGAGCTTCCCAAACCAGCCTCCATTTCGTCTGGTAGAAATTCCGGCCGGCAACGAGTCGAGAACAGAGACCCATGCACTTGCCGCAGAATAACTGATGAGGTCGAAATGCAATCCTCAGGATCTAACCACGGCGCGCCGGATCCGGAGATCCACGCCTTTTACCGCGAGGCCCTGACAACTCTTAGAGACTCCCGGATGGAATTTTTGGTGGGTGGCGCGTACTCCATGCTGCAGTACGCCGGAATCGCGCGTAACACGAAGGATCTGGACATTTTCATACGGCCGGAGGATTGTGACCGAATCCTGGAGTTGCTTTCCGGGACCGGTTGTCGAACCCAGGTCATGTTCCCGCACTGGCTTGGAAAGGCGTACTGCGGCAGCAACTATATCGACGTGATTTTTAGTTCCGGAAACGCCGTCGCCCAGGTCGATGACGAATGGTTTGCGCACGCCGTTGAGGGAGACGTCCTGGGCATACCGGTCAGATTCTGCCCTCCGGAAGAGACGATTTGGTCAAAGGCGTTCGTTATGGAGCGGGAGCGTTACGACGGAGCGGACATAGCCCATCTCATTCGCGCCTGCGGCAAAACACTTGACTGGCGGCGCCTGCTTCGGCGCTTCGGCTCGCACTGGCGCGTGCTGCTGAGTCACCTGGTTCTGTTCGAGTTCGCTTATCCTTCCGAGCAATCTCAAGTCCCTGAATGGGTGATGCGCGAACTGACCCGCCGTCTGCACAACGACCGGGAGAACAGCGGTGAAGCGGACCGGATCTGCCAGGGAACGCTTTTGTCGAGAGAGCAGTACTTGGTCGATATCGATCAGTGGGGATACCGGGATGCGCGGCTTCTGCCCAAAGGGAACATGACGAAAGGGGAAACGGAGCGGTGGACGGCGGCAATTCCCGGCAAGAGCACGGAAAATCCCGGCGAAAAATAATTAAATATTCAAGCACATGGCTTTTTTGTCACAACGTCGGCAGCCAGAACGTAGAACTCGCGCAAAGACGCAAAGCTCGCGAAGAAATTAGAAAGAAAATCTTTGCGCGCTTGGCGTCTTGGCGTGATCAACTAATTAGTATGCCGGCTGATGGCTCAGATTTTTCATCCCAGCACGAACACAATCTCCCGCGTGACCATTTTTGGCGGGGTGCTTCTACTCGTGGTAATCGTGTTGGCCGTCGCAGCGATCAACCGGTCATCGTATGTAACCGGCGTTGGAGTCGCGCGCGCGCAGCCGGTTCCTTTCAGCCACAAACACCACGTGGGAGACGACGGGATCGACTGCCGTTACTGTCACACGTCCGTGGAAGACTCTTCATTTGCCGGGATCCCCTCAACCAAAATTTGTATGAATTGCCATACGCAAATCTGGGCTGAAAGTCCGGTTTTGCAACCGGTGCGGGAGAGCTTCCGGACTGGGCAATCCATCGAATGGAGCCGGGTCCATAACTTACCCGGGTTTGTCTATTTCGATCACAGCATTCACGTGAACAAAGGCGTCGGCTGCGTAACCTGCCATGGACGGGTCGACCAGATGCCGCTGATGTGGCGGGAGAACTCGTTGTATATGGAATGGTGCCTGGAGTGCCACCGCAACCCCGAGCGTTTCGTCCGGCCCCGCGAGCACGTGTTCAGCATGGACTGGCAGCCGCCTTCTGATCAACTCACTCTCGGCCGAAAACTCGTGCAAGAATACAAAATCCAGAAGCTCACGAGCTGCTCGGTCTGTCACCGCTAGGGCGCTGAGAAAGTTCTTTCCATGCTTCGACACTCTCAGCATCAAGTAAAGAGGAATCGTGAAAAAAAGCCTGCTCGACCTGCCAGAGATCCGAGAATCCCCTAAAATTTCTCAGGATCCGGAGTACTGGCGCTGCCTCGAGGAATTCGCCGACAGCGACGAATTTCGCGACCGGATCAGCCGAGAGTTCCCGCAGCAGGCGGCGGGTTGGCACGACGGGGTCAGCCGCCGAGATTTTTTGAAGGTCATGGGGGCCTCGTTGGCGCTGGCAGGACTGAATGCCTGCGGTCAGGCGGCTCCGCGCGATGAGAAGATTGTTCCCTATGTAAGCCAGCCCGAGGAAATGGCGATCGGCAAACCGATGTTTTTTGCGACCGCGTTTCCGATGAGCGGCGCCGGTACCGGCATCCTGGTTGAAAGCCATCAAGGCCGGCCGACAAAAGTCGAGGGCAATCCGAATCATCCCGCGAGCCTTGGCGCAACCGATGCGTTCGCCCAGGCGTCCATCTTAACGCTTTACGATCCCGGCCGCTCACAAGTCGTGAGCCATGCGGGTGCAATCAGCACCCGGAGCGCCTTCCTCACGGCGATCGATGAGGCCCTGCAACAGGAGCGACTCAGTGGAGGGGCGGGGTTGCGGATCTTGACCGAGACGGTCACGTCGCCAACCCTGGCTGATCAACTGCGCCAGCTCCTGGTCAAGTTCCCGCGCGCAAAATGGCATCAGTATGAGCCGGTGAACCGCGACAATGCTCAAGCCGGCGCCCGTCTCGCGTTCGGCGAGGACGTCAATCCCATCTACTGGGTTGATCGTGCCGATCTGATTTTGTCCTTCGCTGCCGATTTTCTTTTCGCCGGTCCGGGAAGCCTTCGCTACGCGCGCGATTTCGCGCGCAAAAGAAGGGTGCGCAAAGATAAAACAGACATGAACCGGCTTTACGTGATCGAAGCGACTCCTTCCGTCACAGGAGCCATGGCGGATCACCGCTTCCCCCTCCGGCCGAGCGAAATCCCGAAAGTGGCCGCACTCATCGCAATCAAGAGCGGGCTTTCTTTGCCGCTCGCAAGCGAAGCGCAGGGCCCGCGCTGGCTGGACGCTTTGGCCGGGGATCTTGAAAGGCACCGCGGCAGGAGCATTGTTTTGGCGGGTGAGCAGCAACCCCCCGCGGTCCATGCGATTGCGCATGCGATGAACCAGGCCCTGGAGAACGTCGGCAAAACGGTCATTTATACCGACCCGATCGAGGCGAGTCCCGTCAATCAAACCACGTCTTTGCGCGAACTCGTCAAAGAGATGGAAGCTGGCGCGGTTAAATTTCTTCTCCTGTTAGGTGGGAATCCGGTCTTTACCGCGCCGGTTGACTTACGATTTGCGGAAAATCTCTCGAAGGTGCCTTTCCGCGTTCATCTGAGTCTCTACGAGGATGAAACTTCCGCGTATTGCCACTGGCATATTCCCGAAGCGCATTATCTGGAAAGTTGGAGCGATATCCGCGCCTACGATGGAACAGTAACCATCCTTCAACCTTTGATCGCGCCGCTGTACGGCGCAAAATCGGCCCATGAAATTTTGGCGGCTGTGCTGGGCAAAGCCGAGGAACCCGCTTACGACACGATCCGCAATTACTGGACCGGACGGAAGACTGCCGGCGATTTCGAAATCTTTTGGCGAACGGCACTGCATGACGGGGTCGTTGCCGGCACGGCGTTTCCGCCGAAGCCGGTGAAGCTCCGGCCGGTAACAAGTTTCGAATTCCAGGCTTCGGACTCCGAAATTCAAAATTCAAAA
>JACQUW010000013.1 GCA_016210115.1 Deltaproteobacteria bacterium
AGCCGAAATGAGTTTCAGAAAGCTCGATGCGCCAGAGTTGGTAGCAAAAGTGGTTGACGGAACGCGATACAAAGACGGAGAGGAAATCCAAAAGAACAGGGACGCCGCCTAACCGTTTACACACCTATTGACAACGGCTCGCGAAATCGATGAAGCCATCAATAGAGGTTTCACGAAGAAGTATCCGTTCCTCCAGGCGAGGAAATTTCGTATTCAAAGCCAAAAACTGTTGGTCAGGTTCGAAGCCGAAAGCCGGGCCGGAAAGCACATCGCTGATATCGTGCGGACGACGGACTGGTACATCGACATCTTCAAGAAAAAGGGGCTGCTCTTGAAGTACGAGTCAGAAGCGAGAAAGTTTTTTGCCGACGAGCTGAAAGACCGCGACGGCTACTATACGGCTCTTTATCTGTTTCTCCATGCCGCGGCGTACAATACGCGGCTGGTCTCTAAGAGCGACTTGCCCCGTTCTTATGATGATCTGCTTGACCCGAAATGGAAGGGCAAGTTGGGCCTGGAAGATGGCGCCTATGTTTGGTTCGTGAACCTGCTCAAGATCAAAGGCGAAAAGCGGGGCATCGATTACATGAAGAAGCTCGGCCGGCAGAACGTAAGCCTGCGGTCCGGGACCACGTTGCTCGCCATTCTCGTCGCCGCCGGAGAGATTCCCATGGCGGTCGATCTTTACTCCTATCAAGTCGAGCGAGCAAAAAAGAACGGCGCGCCCATCGATTGGGTCGCCTTTGAGCCGGGGATTGTTCACACGGTCCTGGCCGGAATCAACAGGAACGCGCCGCACCCAAATGCCGCCAGGTTGTTTATAGATTATCTTCTGTCCGAAGAGGGACAACGGATCTACTTGGCGGAAAGCCTGCAGCCGGCGCGCACGGGCATTTACGCGCCATGGTTTCCCAGGGGCTTGAAGCTCCACGTCAACGATCCTGAGATCGGCGACCGATTCGCAGATTACCAGAAGCTCTTTAACGAAATTTTTACCTCTTCAGCGCCGAATTGAGGACACGGGATCGGGTGTCATACAGGCTTGAAGCGCTGCCCTGTGTTCACCTCCCACGCGTATTGGGAGTAGCTGTCGGCGTTCGTCATCGCCTCGTATGAACCCTGCGTCTCGCATGATCCGACGACCGCGTGCCGCTGTCTCTTTCTGTAACCGGGTGTCAATATTTGTCACCCGCTGACCTGCGCTCTTCCGCATAGGTAAAGATCTCTAATACAAGCCGTGCGTGTAGCTCTATTGAGAGACTCGGAATGCGTCTTGCAAAGACCCGAAAGAGGGATTCCGGCTTCGGGTAAATCGACAGTGTCGGTTCGTGAGAGCGGAGAGTGAGGTGGTTAAGACTCGAGTTCACCGTGAGAGTGCCCGCATGAACCCGAATCAACCAAAAGGTCGGAATCCCTTTTGATTTGGAAACCAGTTTTCTATTTCGGGTTTGAACAGGGGTGAAATGGAAGTAAAAAAGCGCATCCTCATAGTAGAAGACAATCCAGATGTCATTGAGATGATACGGATGATGTTAGAGGGCCTTGGTTATGCTGTAAACATGGCAAGAAACGGTAGAGAGGGTGTGGAAATGGCCAGCCAGGAACGTCCAGACCTGATCGTCATGGATATTCTGATGCCCATTATGGACGGCTTTGAGGCTATTTCTCGGATAAAGAAAAATCCCCGAACCAGAACCATCCCCATACTGGCGGCAACAGCTTTACCGGGAGATCGGGAGCGATCTTTAGCCAACGGATGTGATGGGTATGTAAACAAGCCCTTTACGCGCGGGCAATTAAAGGCCGCTATCGACGCTCTTTTCAGCAAACAAGAGTCTCTTCGCTTGAGCCGCCTCGGTTAAGATTGAACGCGAACGAAATTGATTGACAATCAGTTAATCTGAAGAGTAAGCTACGGGTACTACTCATCTTTGAAGGCGCTGGCGGAAGTGCTGCTGGTCAGTCGCTCGTTGAACTAAGAAAGATTTTTCTGGGTGGCGGCTAGCCGTACGCTGGAGCAGCCGTTGGCTTGAATTCGACCGCCGCGGCGGGTCACCGCGCGGGCGTTAAGCCGAATTTCGCAACTCAGCGCGGAGCTGGAATGGGTACGAAGAAGCCCCGCATCCTTCTGGCGTGCGCGCCAGAGCCCTATACGCGGCTCTTCGCAATTCTCTCGGGCCGCGAGCTGACATTCGTCAGCACTTTGACCGATGCGCACGCCGCCCTGAAAGCCGACCACTTCGACATGATCATGATCGGCGTCCACTTCGACGAATCGAGGATGTTCGACCTTCTCCGATACGTGAGAGCTGACGCCAAATACGACCGGGTGCCTGTGGTCTGCTTTCGAGGCATCACCGTCCCGAATGCCAAAGGTAAGGTTGTTCTAGAAGCAGTCGAGGTGGCGTGCAAGGCAATGGGTGCCAATGCCTTCTTCGACCTCATGGGATTTGCTGACGACACGGTGGGAAACGCCGCGGTCCGGAAGATCATCGATGGATTCCTCGAAAGCGAGCAAAATGGAAGGTAAGGCCATCAAGAGTATTGGGCCTAGGAACCGATGCAATTCACCGGGCCAGCAAAACAAACGAGCAGTTGCTCTTACTCATTTCGTAAACTTACGAACCAGGCTTAACGGTGCGCGCATGGTTTTGAGAGCTGCACGGCACCTTTGCGCCGGCGTGGCCCATTCAGCGGGCATACCAGTCGCGCTCCTTCCAACCCATCACAGTTACAGCGACTAATGCGTCCAGCTCGGGACCTGCCGGTATTTTGTCGATGTTCGTGGGTTTCATTTGCGAACACCCATTATTATGCGCCACTGCAGCGATTTGCCGCTCGAGGTATGGCACTCCCGAATCATTATCTCGTCCTTCTGTTCGGCTACTTTGAGTCTACAAGAGATTCCCTGAGATGCTCGCAGGTAGCAACGGGTGACTTCGGTCACCATGGGTGACTCCCGATGTGACCTGCGATACTGAAGGCTGGATCATTATGGCTTCAGGACTGCATCAAGGCTCTGTGAATATGCTGATGATGTCACCGATGTGACCCGGAGAATTTCCTAAGACGCCTAATCTGATGATTTGTTGAAGGAATCAATGCCCGAAAAATTAGCAATTCGCTAAGGCTGCTCTTAGAACGTTGCGTTCGGGCCGGCTTATTCACAGGGTTATCAACAGACCCTGTGGAAAGCCGTTTCCGTTGCGGTCTGTTAGCCTCGTTCTCGCTCATTGCGTCTGCGGCCGGAGGAGTTTCAATCTGTCCGAAAACGACCTTTCTTTCGCCAGATCCTCCGTGAACTGATAGAGCTATGAACTCGGCGCCGCTTCTGGCGCGACCTGCTTGACTGCTGAAATAGAGTTTATTTACTGCCTTCAGCCAATGTGGCTTTTTTCCACTTCGGCACTTTATTGCGATCGGGTATGCCGTCACCCAGGAGCGTTCTTCCGCCGAGAGGGAATTTCTTTGGCGGAATCGCTCCCATCAGTAGGAAAACCACATCCTCTTTAGAGTCATTGCCGAGCGCCCGGTTTACTTTGGGCGACACGCGGATGATCGTTCCCTCGGGCATGGAAATACGATGGCCGTCCAGAATGATCGTTCCGTTTCCTTTGAGAGTCATAAAGACCTCCTCTTGAAAGCGGTGACGATGGACGTAGGCAGCTCCCTCTCCTGGTTTGTATCTCACAAGACTTACGCCGACGCCTTTACAGCCAATTTGGCGGGCGAGAAATTCCTTCTCCTTTACTTTTTCGAGTGGCATGAAGAGCTTGCTGTATTTTGTGTCAGTTATGGCGATTACCTCTGTTTTTCTCTCAGCTAACCGGTCACCGCCCCCTGTGAGGCCGAAGAGACCAGGCGCGCATATTTGGCCATCACGCCTCTGGTGTAGCGCGGAAGCGGAGCCTTCCACTGGCTGAGACGCGCGCGGAGCTCCGCTTCCGGGATCTCTACATCCAGACGGCGGCCCGCGATGTCGAATGAGATCATTTCCCCATCACGAACCATGGCGATGGGTCCTCCGCAGGCGGCCTCCGGGGCGACGTGCCCGGCCATGAGGCCGTGAGTCGCTCCAGAGAAACGACCGTCTGTGAGGAGCGCAACTGAATCACCCAAGCCCGCGCCCACAAGCGCTGCCGTTACCGCGAGCATCTCACGCATCCCCGGTCCTCCTTTTGGCCCTTCGTAGCGAATGACTACAACATCATTGGCGCTGATGTGGCCCTTTTGCACCGCTTGAAAAGCATCCTCTTCGCGATCGAATACGCGCGCAGGACCCCGGTGGGTCATTCGCTCGTGGCCCGCGACTTTAACGACGCAGCCTTCTGGAGCCAGATTGCCCTTCAGAATGACCAGCCCTCCGGTTGTCTTGAGCGGATTTGACAGCGGCCGGACCACCTGTTGATCGGCCGTCTCGTTCACGTTCCGCGCCGCCTCGGCGAGAGTCAGGCCCGTGACGGTCGAGGCATCGCCATGAACAAAGCCCCCCTCCAGTAATCTCTTGGCCACGAGTTGAATCCCGCCGGCATTGTAAAGATCATTCGCAACAAATCGCCCTCCAGGCTTGAGATCAGCGAGAAGGGGAGTGCGAGAGCTGACGAGATCGAAATCATCTATTTTCAATTCGACCCCCGCTTCGCGCGCAATAGCGAGCAAGTGCAGAACCGCATTGGTAGAGCCCCCCGTTGCCGCGACCGCGGCAATTGCGTTTTCAAGGGATTTGCGCGTGATGATCCGCGACGGGCGGAGGTCTTGCCGGAGCAGCTCCATGACCAGTTGTCCCGCTTTGAACGCCGCTTCGTCCTTTTCGGGCACCATGGCGGGAATCCCATTGCTCCCCAGCGGGGAGATGCCGAGGAATTCCATCACCGTAGACATCGTGTTGGCCGTGAACTGGCCGCCGCACGCGCCCGGGCCCGGACAGGCTCTGTCCTCGACGGCCTTCAATTGCGCGGAGCTCATCTTGGCGCGGCCGTAGGCCCCCACCGCCTCGAAGACATCTTGAATGGTGAGATCGCGCTCACCCAGATGGCCAGGCGCGATGGAGCCCCCGTAGAGCGCGAGCCCCGGGATATCCAGCCTCGCGAGCGCCATGACCACGCCGGGATTTGTTTTATCGCAACCCGAGATGCAAACCATCGCGTCGAAGTGGTTGCCTCGGGCAACCAGCTCGATCGAATCGGCGATCACCTCACGGCTAACCAGCGAACACTTCATCCCCTCCGCGCCCATACTGATGCCGTCGGAGATCGAGACGGTGTTGAATTCCATGGGCGTGCCGCCCGCTGCCCGAATGCCTTCCTTCACCTTGGCGGCCAGACGCCGCAAATGAAAATTGCAGGGTCCAATTTCGATCCAGGTATTGGCCACTCCCACGATCGGCCGGGCCAGATCCTCGTCGGTAAACCCTACGGCCTTCAGCATCGCCCGCGATGGAGCCCGATCCGGACCATCAGTGATAACTGAGCTCCGTCGTTTGAGATTCTCTGCCATTAGTTGCTCCTTGCTCTTTGAATATCGTTACCCAGTAACTTTACCTGCGGTGCGTTCTTTTTTGCAAGCTCCGACGGTCTCTGTCATTGCATAGCCGATGAATATCCGTTACTTTTTTGAAAACATGCCGATGAACGATCGGATGCAAGCAACACCTAGCCCGGATTATTCATACACCGAGCGTAGACTATGACACACTGCAGCCTGAGGGGTGAGCCTTGAAGAGAGAGAGCACAGGAACGTGCAATTTCGATGACGTGTTTGGTGCTCGGCTATGTGTCTCATCAGGCCACTGTTATTCTCTGCAGATCGCACGTTTGAAGTCCGCCTCAAGGCAGAAGCCTATTGCTCTCGACCGGAAAGGCCGCCCCTCAGGCACCTTTAGTCGTGAATAATCCGGGCTGGTACTTCCTTGGCTTTGTTTGAAGAACACGAAAGGCCGAGTTGAACCGGTGAATTTGACAGAGAAAGCAGCTGAAAAACTCTCCGATCGCTCCGCGGCGAGCGTCTTGGATCCTGCGCACAAAAAAATCGCATTCGCCGCGCTTCATCACTCTGCTTATCGAGCTTATTTCATTACCGGAATGCTCGCGATGATGGCGGACAATATCGAGCACGTCATCAGTTACTGGGTTATCTTTCAGGTTTTTCGCTCACCGGTGCTTGGTGGGTTTGCAGTGATCAGTCACTGGACGCCTTTCCTCCTTCTATCCGTTTATTTCGGAGCGCTCGCAGACCGCTTTGACTGCCGAAAGATCATCCAAACGGCGCAAATCATGTACATGGCCGTTTCTGTCGCGTGGGGAGTGCTGTTTCTCACGAACAGGATGCAAGTGTGGCACGCGTGTCTCCTGCTGGTCGTGCACGGTATGGCCGGTGTTCTCTGGGGGCCTGCCAGCCAGCTTCTCATTCATGACATCGTGGGTTCAGAGCAGCTTCAGAGCGCAGTGAGACTCAATGCCATGAGCCGGAACCTGGGCATCTTGTTGGGTCCGGCTATTGGAGGAGGTCTCATGCTGCTACTCGGGCCGCCCATGGGTCTTCTCGCAAATGCGCTCATTTATCTGCCGCTAACACTGTGGTTGCTCAAGGCGCCTTTCAGCGGCCAACGAACAGCCTCGGGGCAGGCTGGAAGACGGCGTGGAATGGGCTTAAGGGAAGCGCTGCACCTCCTCGGCGAAGTCTCCAACAACCGCACCATTCTTTCTATGGTCTTGCTGGCAGGCCTCTCGTCTCTTTTCGTTGGCAACGCTTTTCAGGCTCAGATGCCCGAATATGCTCATGATCTCGGCGCGGACCGAGAAGGGCTTGCCTACAGCGTGCTCCTCGCGGCGAATGCAGCCGGCGCCGTCATCGGCGGTCTTCTACTCGAAGGAAAAGGCCTTTTGCAGCCCCGACCGCGCACTGCGATTATTTGCGCCACCCTCTGGTGCATTATTATCACAGGGTTCGCCGCCGCGAGCAGCTATCCGATGGCGTTAGCCCTGCTCTTTTTGGCCGGGTTTTGCAATCTTACCTTCAACTCTATGGCGCAGACTCTGGTGCAACTGAAGGCGCCGACGCACCTGCGGGGCCGGCTGGTCGGCCTATTTAATATGTCCAGCAATGGACTCAAGGCTTTCAGCGGAGTCACCGTCGGGGTATTGGGCGGCCTGGTGGGAGTGCACTGGTCTTTGGGTCTCAGCGCGACAGCTCTGCTGGCGGCCACGATCGCTCTCCTCGCATTTGCTTTGCCGAGCGCAGATAATTGAAGGGGATTCTATGCGCAAAGGCATCATTGCGGGCGTGATTGTTCTCGCTCTGGGCGCGGCGGTCTTACTTTTGGTCGTGAACCTGAACGCTCTGATCCGGCGCAATAAGGACTATCTTATTGACCAGGCGGAGCAGGCGCTCGGGCGGAAGCTGGCCGTGGGCGAGGTGCGCGTGAGCCTGTGGCCGGGACTCGGCGTGCGTTTCCACGACTTTGTCATGTCGGACGATCCAGCGTTTTCCGCAAAGGAATTTATTCGCGCCAGCGATCTGCAGGTAAATGCCAGGCTGCTCCCGCTGCTGCGCGGCCGGCTCCAGATCAAGCGCCTTATCCTGCATAATCCGAAAATCGAGATCATCCGTGACGAAAAGGGCGCTTTTAACTTTTCGTCCATTGCCGCCGAGGAAGAGGAAAAAAAGGCCCGTGGAGAGAAGAAGAAGCGTGAGCGAGCTCCGACCCCCCCGGCCTTCCTTGTTTCCCTCGTCGATATCGAGGGCGGGGAGATCCACTACCTGGACCGGAAAGAGAGAGCGGATGTGGCCATCAGCGATATTCAGTTGAAGGTCAAAGATCTGGATTTCAACCAACCTTTTTCCGTTGAGCTGGCCGCGGCTGTCCCCTCCGGAAAACGGAATCTCAACGTGCGGGCGCGAGTGGGCCCGCTTGCGAGCGGGACCTCTTTTGATCAGGTTCCCATCGAGGGAAGGATCACATTCGACCCGCTGGAGTTCGGGAAACTAAAGGCTGCCATGCCGCGGATTGGATCTTACCTTCCCGCAGGCCTGGTTCTTTCAGGAACGCTGCAGGTCAAAGATTTGGATCTGAAAGGAACCCTCAATAATCTGGCGCTAAACGGCACTCTCGAGGGAAAAGAAGCGGGAATCAGCTACGGTAGCCTATTTCAAAAACCATCGGGCGTAGCACTGACGCTGTCATTGGACTCACAGGTGACGAAAAAAGCGCTTTCGTTCAAAAAAACCAACCTGAAACTTCACAACCTTGACCTTAGGCTGAAAGGGGACACGCAACTGGGATCGGCGCCAGCGCTGAATTTATCGATCGAGACAAACCGGTTTGGACTGGAAGGCTGGGAAAAGATTCTGCCGGCGTTAAGCGGGTATCAGTTCTCGGGGAACCTGGAAACGCGCGCCACTATTCGGGGCGCGGTGGGGAAGGGAGCCGCGCCGAAAATCAATGGCACAGTGTCGCTCGAGAACGTGTCCGGCAAATTGGCCCAGCTTCCGAAACCGTTCAGGGAACTGAACGCCAAAGTCAGCTTTACAGGCGAGCAAGCGCAAATTCCCGACGCTTCCCTGCGAGTGGGTGAGTCGCAGGTTCGTCTATCGGCACAGGTGCAGAGATTGACTCCGCTCGCCCTCAGTTACCGCCTCTCCTCACCCGAGTTGCGTTTGTCTGACTTGCAGGCAACCGAAGGCAAGAGCGATAAAGGAGATCTTCTCAAAAACCTCAGTAGTGATGGCGCCTTGAAAATGCAAAACGGCTCGCTGTCTTACCAGGGGAAAGTGTCATCGACCGAAGGGAGCCTTAACAGGATCAACTACAAGGATTTGGCTGCGGGAATTTCATTGGAAAACAAAATCCTCAATTTCAAGAATCTGGTTGTCAAAGCGCTCAACGGTAGCTTGCAAGCCGACGGACAGTACGAATTCGCCGCCGCGCCTCCGCGGTTCTCCCTTTCGTCGAAAACCCGGGGCCTCGATTTAAGAGAGCTCTCCCGTATTCTTCAGGCCGAAGGCGGGAAACAGTTCCAGGGGCGGCTCAACTCGGATCTGAAAGTTTCCGGTCGAGGGAAGACATGGGAAGAGATGAAGCCGACGCTCACCGGAACGGGAGTTGCGGAGGTCCTTCAGGGAACTCTGCTGGATTTCAACATCGCCGAGTCGGTCCTTGGCGGCGTTACCGGATTTCCGGGTCTGACGTCGCTCGTGAGCCCGCAAATCAGGAAAAAATATCCGGCGATTTTCACGGCGAAGAACACGGAGTTTAAGGAGCTTAAAACGCAGTTTACGCTCGGGGAAGGAAAGGCGAACGTGAAGGAGCTTACGCTCACCGCCGCTGATTTCGCGGTTCGCGGGACGGGTTGGGTTGACTTCAATCAGAGAGTCGATTTGCAATCCGTGCTGAGTTTTTCAAACAGGCTTTCGGCCGACATTGCCGGTTCGGCCAAAGAAGTCAGGTATCTGTTCAATGACAAAGGAAACCTGGAGATCCCATTCTCGCTCAAAGGAACTCTTCCGGGCGCGCGACCAAAGCCGGACATGTCCTTTATCGGTCGCCAGCTTCAGCGGGGCTTTCTCCGAAAAGGGACAGAAGAACTGCAAAAGCGTTTTTTAGGTCCCAAGGAGCGTTCGCGCAAAGAAGAGACCGAGCCGACTCCCGAGCCCAAACGAAGAGACAGAAGGCCGCCAACGGAAGAGCTTATCCGCAAAGGGCTGGAAGGCCTCTTTGGGCGGTGAGAACGGTAGCTGTAAATTCCCGTCCAGCCGCGATCCGGCTGTCTGCCCAACTGAAAGGGGCGGCGAGCGGTTTGGCCACAAAGACACCAAGACAAAAAGAAAACGGCTATGTGCTTTGACAGGAGCGACGGGTGCTGTGTGCAGCTCCTCACTCTCTATGAGCAGGGCCGGTCGGCCATCACCTCTGCGATCTTCAACAGCAGCTCCTCGAAATCACCGAGCGCATTTAAGCGAGGCGACCCGCCGAGGTGCGGGGTCACGATGACATTATGGAACCCGAGCAGGGAATCGTCGGGTTGACCGGGTTCCTCATACGGAGGGTCGAGCGCAAAGCCACCCAGTCTCCCCGAGGCGAGCGCGTCGAGCAACGCCGCGCGGTCGATGAGCTGAGGTTGCGAGACGTTGACGAGGAGGGCGCCCGGCTTGATGAGCCCAAGCTCGCGCCGGCCAATGATGCCTCGAGTGCCGGGACCGCCCGGCAGATGCAGGCTGATGCAGTCCGAGTTCGCGAGCAATTCGTCGAGCGTGCAATACGTCGCCTGGTAACGCTCCTCATCGCCTGCCGGAAGGCGCCGGCGCTGCGTGTATGTAATTCGCATGCCAAGCGCCGCGGCCCGTACCGCCAACTCGCGACCGATCTCTCCCATACCGACTATGCCGAGTTGCAGGCCGAACAAGGTGCGCAAGCCGCGGATTCGCGCCCAGTTCGCGTTAGGCGTATGCGCGCGGTCATAAATCGTTGGAGAATAACCAGCCCCGCGCAGTCGCTCGATCGTGAGAAGCCCGGCGGTTTCGGTAAGCTTACGCGCCAGCGCAAGCAGCAGCGCAAGCCCATGCTCGGCAGTGGCGATGTTGGCGCGGCGCCTGAGAGTGAGCACGCGAACTCGCGCGCTGTCGCAAGCCGCGATGTCGATGTTCGAAGTCAACGTCCCGTACTTCTGGACGATTCTAAGTGTGCCGCCCGCGGCGGCGATCTCCCGCGCGCCGATCGCGAG
The DNA here is from genome assembly GCA_016210115.1 of Deltaproteobacteria bacterium. Taxonomy (GTDB): domain Bacteria; phylum Desulfobacterota; class Binatia; order UBA9968; family UBA9968; genus JACQUW01. The sequence continues at coordinate 10,719 of JACQUW010000013.1, forward strand.
CGCCTCCACCACCACCACCTGCGCGCCGGGAAGGCTCGCCAGCAGCGCCGGCTCATCAGCGACGAGTCTCACATCGGCAGGGTAGAGCGGTCCGATTCGAGCGCGCAAACGCTCGCACCATCCCGCGAAATCGGGCTGGTCGTGCGCGAAGAAGTCAGAAAATGCCGCGGTCCGCGGGGCCGGCGTCGTGGGGTCGAGAATAACCTGAATTGCGCGCGGAAAGGGATCGTCTTCAACCACAATGATCGGTCTGTGCAAGCCGGCCATGGATGTGAAGAATTCAGGCTATTCGCCCTCACGCTTGGGCTCAGGATCGATTTTCAGCGCCTTCAGGACCCGCGTTAGCATATTGTAGGCGCCGATCAGCATGGTCAGCTCTACCGTCTGGCGCTCGCTATAATATTTTCGCACTTCGGCAAACCCCGCATCCGGCACTTCGATATCACGCGTCACAGCGTCAACGTAAGCGAGCAGGGCGCGCTGTTTTTCGCTGAACACGGCGGATGAGGCCCAGTCGGCGAGAGCATCGACCTGAGACTGCGTGAGTCCCTCTTTCAGGGCGTAGGCCGGGCCGTGCGCGCGCAGAATGTACTCAACCCCGTTTAGAATCGCGACCCTCATTACGGCGAGTTCCCGGCTCTGGCCATCGACCTCGGTTTGATAGCGCACCGTCGAATTAAAATCGAGCCATGCGGCCGCTAGCGGCGGACTGTGCAGCAACATGCGGTAGATGTTTAACAGCCGGCCGCGCGCGCCGCGAATTTTCGCGATGAGCTCCGAGAGCTCGGGATGATTGTTTTCGTCGATTAAGGATACGCGTGCCATAAAGTTCGTTAACGTTTTATTATCCCAAGCCAAAGAAAATATCCATCTATTGACGCGACTTGGAGTTTTGCGCTATGTCCGTGTGTCGAGTCGATCTCTTGAGTTCGCAAAATCATCATCAAGATTCTTACGACAAGTCATATCGCCGAAGTAATTCGGCTGGAATGAATACCCACCCATAGGAGGTTCTAATGCCGGTCTTGATTTATGAAAAAAGGAACCGCATCGCCTATCTGACGCTCAATAGGCCGGAGTCCATGAACGCAATTAATCGGGAGCTGAGGCAAGCGCTCACGGACGCGTGGAACGACTTCAATCATGATCACGAAATGTGGGTGGCCATGGTCACCGGCGCTGGTGAAAGGGCATTCTGCGCCGGGATGGACATGAAGGAGCGCGCCGCGAGAGATAGTGAGAAACAGGGTCGCCAGCAGGGGAGGCCTTTAACATCGCTGGCTTCAGGTTTAAATATTTGGAAGCCTGTCATTGCGGTTATTAACGGCTACTGCCTCGGCGGCGGATTCCAGCTCGCTCAGAACTGCGATTTTCGCATCTGCGCTGACGACGCTCTGTTGGGAGTGACGGAAGTCAAGCGCGGCTTAACGCCGGCCTGGACGGTGGAGCTTGCGAAACTGATTGGTCTGGCAAACGCTTTGGAGCTTGTTTTGATGGGGGAGAATGTAACGGCCCAAAGGGCGTACGAGATGGGGTTTGTGAATAAAGTGGTTCCAAAGTCCGAGCTTATGAACGAGGCCGAGAAGTGGGCGAAGACATTGACCGAGAACGCCCCGCTTTCCGTGCGCGCTCTGAAGGAAGCGTTATATCGCTGCTTCACGCTCCCCGATGACCAGGCGCAAGCAATGGCCAGGCACATTCTTTATCCGGTGACGGTGAGTGAGGATGCCAAAGAAGGGCCGCGCGCCTTCGTCGAGAAGAGAAAGCCTGCGTGGAAAGGAAGATAAACTTTTTTCCCGTTAACCTGTTGAAAGGGGCCGCTATGAACAAGACCTGGAATCTTATCGGTGTTCTTTGTTTGCTGCTCAGCCTGATCATTGGGCCTGCGCGAAGCGCCGGCGCCAAAACCTATATAGCCTATATCTCAGACTCGACGAATGCCTCGGTCATCTACTGGCTGGCCAAGGAGGCGGGGATCTACAAAAAGCATGGTCTCGATCTGGAGTTAATCTATCTCAACGGCAGCGTCCGCGGGATTCAGAGCCTGATCGCGGGAGATCTGGGTTACACCGGAGCCGTCGGGACCGCCGTCATCAACGCCCGACTCGCGGGAGGAGATCTCGCAATTATCCAGAGCCAGATGAATACGTTGCCTTATTTCATCGTCGGAAATCCCAAAATCAAGTCGCCTGAAGAGCTGCAAGGCAAGTCCGCGGCGGTGCACATCCCGGGCACCTCGGCGGATTTTGCGCTGAGACTGGCCCTCATGAAGGTGGGAATTCCTTACAAAGAGATCAAAGCGGTCACGGTTGGAGGCGGTCCCGCCCGCATCGCCGCTGTAGCGACCGGTCAGATGGATTTTACCGTCGTTACGGAAGGAGAAAAGATTCAGGGTGAAAAGCTTGGGCTTAAGGTTATCCTGGACATGGCCAAGCTTAAAGTGCCCTTCCAGTTTAACTGCAGCGTGACCACGCGAAAGAGAATTCGGGAGAATCCCGATGAGGCTCGCCGCGTCGTCTTGGCGATGGTCGAATCGATTCACTTCTTTAAAACTCACAAAGAAGAATCGGTCAAAGTGATGCAGAAATATACACGGGGCCTGAGCCGGGCCATTATCGAGGGGGCCTACGCGGCCAATCGTGATCTCCTCGTCGACGATGGTTATCCTACGCTGGAAGGGTTGAAGAATACATTAGACGTTCAGGCTCTGTCCGATCCCAAGGCGGCGAAAGCAAAAGTGGAAGATTTTGTGGAGCTGCGATTTGTGGACGAGCTCAGAAAGAGCGGCTTCGTTGAGAAGCTTTATGGTCGACGTTAACGGCCTTCAAAAAAACCCTGCGACTTCTTTTCCATCCATGGCAGGCACGAAGTCCGAGTCGATCTGGACCTCCACGTTCGCGCTTCTCTGCCTGGCGCAGTTCCTCGGGTATGCGTCGCATTTTTTGCTCACGCCCACTTTTCCACTTTATATTACTGATCTCGGCGGCTCGCCTTTCGTGGTCGGATTGGTCCTGGCATCCTTCGCAGCCTGCAGCGTGCTTCTCCGTCCGGCCTTCGGCTACTGGTCGGATCGCTGGAGCGAGGCGGGCGTGTTGATTAGTGGGCTTCTTCTCCACGGCGCCAGCATGATCTTGTGCTTCGTCCCCGCTGTGTCGGTGACGATGATAGCGAACGGCGTTAGAGGAATCGGTTGGGCGGGGCTCAATACGGGAGGATACTCCCTATTGGCCTCGAGCGCGCCCATAGAACGCCGAGGAGAAGCTTCCGGATACTACGCCGGTGCGCAGGGCAGCGGCACAATCTTTCTTCCTGCGATCGCGCTTTGGCTGATCGATGCTCCATTTGGCGGCTTTCGCGCGGTATTTTTCGTTTCGGCGACGTTGGCTTTCACGGGAGCGGCTGCCGCCCTGTTTTTGGCGCGCGGCGGAGGCCGCGCAGCTCAAAGCCGTCATGTTGACAGCTCGATGTCGCTCGGAGCCGTGATTGTTCTCGAGCGGGAGGTGTTGCTCCCTTCGGCGATGCTTTTTTGTTTGCACCTCGCTCTTCCCGCCGTGACTAGCTTTCTGGTTCTATACGCGCGTGAGATCGGCATCAGAAACATCGCCTGGTATTACGTCGTTGGCGGCGCGACCAACCTTCTTGCCAGGCCTCTGCTCGGCCGTTTATCTGATAAAATGGGCCGGGCACGATCGCTTGCCGCGGGATTTTCTCTGCAGATTCTTGGATTATCGTTGGTGGTTTTGGTTTCGACGTTGGGTGGATTGCTGGTCTCAGGGGCATTGTTCATGCTTGGCAATGCAATCGGCTGCTCGACCACCCTGGCGCTTGCCATGGATCGAGCGAATCCCCAACGTCGCGGCAGGGCGATGGCAACTTTTTCTATTGCCTATCCGTTGGGCGCTGGGGTGGGTTCCCTGGTGATCGGAAGCGCTGTCGACCTGGCCGGGTACTACTGGATGTTCTTGATGGCGGCGGGTCTTGAAGCCATAGGCCTGGCGGTTGCGTTCATAAATTGGTCGAAGCTGAAGTGAGGCGCAATATCCCCCTCAGCCCGGAGCAAGAGCGACAAACGGGTTTCATCTCCAGCGGCTGATCTTCCAATTCCCGCTTTCAACCCGGCGCAGAGATGCCTTCGGGGGAATGTCCATGAATTGCTTCGCCCTGAACAATGAAAGCCACACCTTTGCCGAGGGGTGTAGGGGCGGAGGGCCGCGGACGTCCGATGAGCCCGCTTCGACTCATGGTACCTGCCCACCTGTCTGCGTGCGGACACCTGCCCGCGCCCTGGCAGGCGGGCGCACAGGTCGGCCGCCGCCCGGAGTCCTGCACCCCGAGGCCGTTCGACTGCGCTGCTTTCTGAGGAATGACAGATCCGCCCAAGCAGTCCTCCCAGCGGAATCACAAGTTGATCTTTGCTCTAACCTGTAGTGGAATATATCCATGGCGACTCGGCCTTCTTGCGCGCAGGGTATCTCACGACGCGAGGTTCTGCGGGCTGCCGTGGGTGCGGGCGTGCTGGCCTTCGGCGACGTTGTGATGAAAACGATCTTACAGCGACCGATTCCGCGCACGGGAGAGTTGTTGCCCGTAATCGGCCTCGGAACCTGGCGAACCTTCGACGTTGGCCGAGGGGAATCAGCGCGGGCGCCTCTGCGGGAGGTGCTGCGCGAATTCGCGCGCCTTGGCGGCGCCGTCGTGGACTCATCTCCGATGTACGGTCAATCCGAGAGCGTTGTCGGAGATCTCGCGGCCGAGCTCGGGCTTCACAAGCAGCTCTTCCTTGCCACAAAAGTATGGACCAGTGGGCGTGACGCTGGAATTCGCCAGATGGATGAGTCGTTCCGGCGCTTGCGCACAAAGCGCATGGATCTGATGCAGGTCCATAATCTGGTCGACTGGCGTACACACCTTGTGACCCTCAGGCGCTGGAAAGAAGAGGGCAGGGTCCGCTATATCGGTGTAACCCATTATACGGCGAGCGCGTACGACGATCTCGCCCGCGTATTACAGACCGAAGAACTCGATTTTGTCCAACTGAATTATTCGATCGGCGAACGCGAAGCCGAGCGCCGTCTGTTGCCGCTCGCAGCGGAGAGGCGCATCGCGGCGCTTGTGAACCGTCCGTTTGCGGAGGCAGCGTTGTTCGGCAAGGTTCGCGGAAAGCCGCTGCCTCCGTGGGCTCCAGAGATCGGATGCGCGAGCTGGGCGCAGTTCTTCCTGAAGTTTGTGGTCTCCCACCCGGCGGTGACGTGCGCCATACCTGGGACGAGCAAGGTTCAGCATCTGGCCGACAACATGCAGGGCGGCCTGCCTCCATTTCCCGATGCGGCCACGCGCGAACGCATGGCGCGCTACGTTGCGGGGCTGTAAGGCAAGCAGCGACCAACTCACCAGGCCTCGTTAAATCTCCCCTAACCCCTCTTTTTTTTCAAAAGAGGGGAACCCATGTTCAAAGAGAGGAACTCTGAAAAGCTTACAGAGCAAAATTCGACCTTCCTTTTTGATTCTCCCCCTTTGAAAAAGGAACCTTGAATTTTTCACACCTTAAACTTCCGCCAACCCCACTGGAAATGCATTCGATTATCTGGTAATCACCTGAGGGAGTTTAACTCCCAGGATTACTCCCCACCGATTGAATTGCGCGGGAAAGGATCAGATATTGTGAAAGATTTGGAACCGTCTTTGCTCCAAGGATGTGTTTTGTGCATCTCGGACTCGCACGCCATTCGTTTACAGACAAGCCAATGGAAGAGGAAATTGTTAGTTTTTTTAAGCGGGCTGTGCCTCGAAATAGCGGCTATGCCCTATTTGCTCGCGTGGTTCGGGCGCGAGCTAGCCGGCCCTGTCTGGGTTCTTAGCGTGGTATTTTCAACTTTGGGATTGGTCGGGCTCTACGCAAGCAAATTCGGCAACGATCGTCTCGTCGAGTCGCTTCTGGTCGTGCCGAAGCTGGGCGGCAAACGAAAATAGTCACTTCTGCAATAAGGCGGCAGGGGAATATTCTTGGAAGAGCCTGCATGGCAAGAAAGCCAGCGCAGGCTGTGCTCGTGTTTCAGCGGGGCTTTTTCCTGCTGCCCTTGATCAGCGAAAGATTTGGCCTTTTCCTCTCTTTCAATTCGTGCAGAAGGCACTCCCAATCGATGAGGGCGAGGTAGTCCTCCGGCGGGCTTGACTCGCAATCATAACTCTTCAACATCTTCGTAAAACTGCCAAACCTGCTTTCATAGGTCTCAATCCTTTTTTCGATTTCCTTGAGGGAAAGGGACGAATAGTCTACTTCCCTTTCGCCCTCGGTGCCTCTGATGGCTAATATCCTGCTCATTCGATGATCTCCTTTAACGCGGGCAAGATTCTGTCAATGATTAGCCGAAGCTCTTCTTCACCCTGCTTGGGCTGTTTCAAAGGAGTCGCGAGCTTGAGGTGCAAGTGATGCGCAACGGACTTTCTTCCCTTTCTGATTTCATGACTATCATACCGAATCTCATCGTACCAGCCGTTGGTCCTGCGGAAAAAATGAATTTTGTACTCGATCACGGCGCCGGAATCTTTATTGCTGACTGTAACATTCAAACACTTCCATCCCTGGCTGTCGGACTCCTGCGGCATCGCCGAAGTATCTCAAAACTGCTGGAAACTGGCAAACAGGAAGGAAGCAGAGACCTACTTTCCATCTCCGACCAGGATTAACGGCGCCCAGAAGCAGGGGTGGGAGGTCGGAGTCGGCTTGGAGCTGGAAGCATGGAACCGGGAGTGTCCGCCCCCATCTTGCCGAATCCCTGTAACTCCGCGTTACATGGCGGCGATTCTCTGCTCGATCTCTTCAGAGACAGGCATTGTCCGTGGGCTCCATCTTCGCGAATCTGTTCACTAGGAGCCTGTCCCGGTAATTGCCCTTGAAGAAACGGAAACTGGGATTTGCGTTGGGTTTCTCATTAGACAGCACAAGCTATAGAGGAATGGTGGAATCGATTGCGGTAAATCAGGCAACCCAGTTCGATCTTTGGCGGCGGCCTGAATCTGCTCCCAATCGTTTAACTCCAGACCGCCGCCAGCTTCAGGAGGTTGTGCGCTGTGCAGATCAGCGACCACTCGACCGAGACCTTGCGGACCCCTCGCAACAGGAACTGGCGAAATCCTCGGCCTTGCTTGACCTGACCAAACACGGGCTCAACCGTTTGCTTGCGCAGTCGATAGCGACTCCGGTGCCCGCCCCGGCGAAGCTTCTGCCACATGGCATGGACACGAGTACCGAGCTTGCCCTTGCGCTCTCCCGCTGCTGTCGCTTCCCCGTGTTTCTGACGCCCTGTGGCGATGTAGCCGTTAATGTGACGCCGGCTGAGTTCCTTAAGATTGTCTTCCGAACAATACCCGGCATCGGCCGACATTTCCCGAGCCTGTCTTCCTGTGTTCTGCTTAATCTGGGCTGCAATCGGAGCGAGTTGCTGCGCGTCCGAAGCGTTGTTCGTGAGCGTCTGAGCCACAATGATTTGGCTATCGGCATCTACGGCGGCCTGAGCGTTGTAGCCCTGAATAAACCCGTCGTGGCTTTTCATGATCCGGCTTTCCGGATCCGTGAAGTTCGATTGAGCCGAATACTTCGGTGTCCCTGGATCGTTCTTCCTCGGCCGACCAGGACCGCTCTTGTTTTCTGTCTCTTTCTCCTTGGTCTGCGCCTGCGCACGCGCTTCGGCTTCCAATCGAGCCCGAGCCTCTCGGATCTTCTCCAGCCGACGCTGCTTATCCCGCACCCAATCAGGCAGTTCCTCACCACTACGTTCCGCTCCCTCTTCCTGATCTTCCCGCGCATCGCTGCTCTCGGCCTGGCGCAACCAGCCGCCGACGATCTCTTCCAGTTCGGCTTCACTCTTCTTCATCCGCTGATAGCTCATCGCCTTGTGCCGGGAGGCGTTAGCCTTAATCTTGGTCCCGTCCAACGCCACATGTCCCAGCTTCACAAGCCCCGCTTCCTGGCAAAGACGCAAAACCTGTACAAACAAGTCCCCCAGCGCTGCCAAATGCCTTTTGCGAAAATCACTGATCGTGCGAAAGTCGGGCGTCTGCATGGCGGTCACCGCCATGAAATCCACTCGCTCCTGGCAAGCCTTCGCAATCCGCCGCGACGAATAAATGCCTTGGCAGTACGCGTACAAAAGAAGAGCCGTCATCATGGCAGGATGATACGGCGGATAACCGCGCTCTTCGCTGTAACAGTTCAGGATCGCCGAGAGATCCAACGCTTCGCAAGTCGTGTTCCGTACAAAGTGCGCCAGATGCCCTTTCGGCACGAAATCCTGGACCGAAGGTAGAAACATCATCAGTTGTTCAACGTCCCAATCACGGAAGGTTTTTGCCATGCCTCATAAAAAACATAAGTTGTTCGGCTTGTCCATAAAAAAGTCGGTGATTACTCGGACAGGCTCCTAGCCTTACCCTGCCTTTCGTCGTGGAGAAGTCGCCGCACCGGGTAGCTTGTTCCATCATTTTCCCAGCGGACCCGAACCGGCCTTCTTGCGGAAGTAGGCTACTTGCTCCTTCAAAGACAAGTTCTTGGTTTCTTCATATACTTTGCTTTGGACCTGACGTTTAAACGCCACGCATCAAATTGTTTTTGACTTTTTTCGTACTCATCCATCAAGACGCCCTTCGGCGAGATAATAGTCAGCATGCCGTAGCTCTCCCGGCGCCTCAATCTATCCCCACGTACTAAGCCACGCGTTCAATCTTAGTTCCTACTAGCCGAGATGGCCGATCGGGATTCAACTTTCTTATACGCACGTATACCACCGGTTGTCCTTCTTCTCTCTGCCGCTCAGAATTCTTCAAATTAAAGCGCGCTAGTCTTTTGTCGTAATCCGGCAGTAAAGCAACCTGCGCTCCTCTGGGGATTTTTTCTTCCATCTCAGGATGTGCCAAAAGATAGCGGGTAAACTCAAAACTCAGCTCCAAATTCTTTTGCACCAGTGTGGCTTCCTTCATTATCATTCTCCTTTAAAGAAGCGTTCTCGATAAACCTGCCAGTTCGCCTTGAGGTCAAGCTTCGCAAAGGTCAGCGCCTGATTATAGTTCAGCGCAAGCAGAGGCGTTTTTGTGGACCTCCCGCGAACGTCATATTGATCTCGATGAGCAAAGCCATGAGACGAGTCATATCGGACAACGACAAAACCAGTTGTCATGCCAAAGAGTCTCATATTGCACCACAAAGCTAATGATTCTCCCCTGCTGCGAGCGTGAGTTTCTCGAATACGGTCAGCCGGTCCCAGCTGAATAACGAATTCCGTCTCTTTCACGTTCCGATTTTAACGCACATACAAGGATAAAGTTTGTGAACGAGACAGACAAGCCTGGCGCCAATATTCACTTTCCATCCCCCACCAGGATAAACGGTGCCCAGAAGTAGGGGTGGGACGTCGGGATTGAGCTTGGAGCAGGAGGCATTGGGCCGGGAGTGCCGCCCAGCTTGCCGATGCCTCCTACCCCACGGCGGGCAAGCAGATCATTTCGTGCCTCTCCCCGGATCATCTCCAACTGCGCCTGCCTTAATGCCTCGACCTTCGACATGGTCCTAGATTCCGGTAGAAGCTTGCCATGAGTGCCGCTGTGGAGCTGTCGTCCACCTTCCAGAGGCTGGCCACTACTGACGATGTGCCTGCGTAGATGAACGCCCTGGTCAGGCCCACCAGTTCATCCCCGGTAGAAAGCTTTCCCAGGCCCGTCTCGCAGCCACTCAGAACTACCAGGTTTGCTTTGAGATCCATCCCGAAAATCTCTCTGACTTCCAACCGCCCGTCCTCCTTTCCATTTTTGGCTAGAAGGACCGCTGATGATAAAGGGTCGTCCTCCTTCAGTTCGGCATGCGTCGCAAAATGGAGGATGTCGTGATTGGGAGAAAGCGTCTTGTTTTTTTCTTCGGTTGCCTCTTTTCTCACGAAAACTGTTGATTGAGGATAGAGCTTCTGTACCTCTTGTACCTCCAGTTCCGCAAATTCCAAATCCTTATTCGGGTCACCCAGATCCGGGTTGCCAAACGCGAGAACCCTGCCTCCCTGTGCCCTCCTTTTGGCTGTGGTGAATTGGAGCAAGCTGGCTGGACAAATAATAGATGGGGTAGCGCTCAATCAGATAGCGCCCATCCGGTGAAAGCAATGCATGAAAGGGAAGATAGTGAAGAACATCGTGAGGGACAATAATAACTTCCTTGCCAGTGACATAGGGAAGAATCCCCTGAATCCCTCTCTGCCAATATGAATGAGACACTTACCCGCCTTGAGTTTAGTGTAGAATAGG
>JACQUW010000170.1 GCA_016210115.1 Deltaproteobacteria bacterium
ATCTAAGGTAATCCCTCTCTTGTTGTGGTTATAAGAAAACCAGTAGAGATTCTTTTCAGGATCGGGTGTGTCCTTGTAAAAAGAGCCCAGGTTCCTGGATTCATCTCCTCCCGGTTTTTCCACCTTTACGACATCGGCCCCTAAATCGCCCAGGATTTTACCGCAGAGGAAAGCCGTTTCGTTCGTGAAATCAAGAACGCGGCAATCCTTGAGCAATCTAATTTTCTCTTCCATAAAGCATTCTCTTTTAGATCCGTTGCGACAGGACTGGAATGCTCTGCTCCTCGCAATGGCAGCGCCAGCGGCTCCCATCGCGAGGAGAGCACATCATCAGGGGGGTCAGCTAAATTCCCGATTCACCGAACCATTTGGCATACGGTTCCTGGAAGGCCCGGGCTTTTGCAATCTGCTCGTCCGTAAACCAATCCTTCAGGTTCACTACATCGATAGGATAACCGGCTCGCAAGAAGGCGTCTCTATACTTGTGGGGAACGGTCGCATCGACTCCAATGGCTCCCGAGAATTTTATGTTGGACTGGGTCCACTCTTTGTCACCGGCGGAACTCCGCTCAGCGGGTTGGAATGTTTGGCCCATACCGCCTGGCGCAACAATCGTAATGCCCTCTTTGGCATCCACCCGTGTCGCCAAAGCCCAGAGAAGGTCATCCGTCGAGTAGATGTTGACGTCCGGGTCGACGACCATGGCAAAACGGGCGCCGAGGGAGCAGGATAGCGCCGCAGCCAGGATATTTTTTGGATAACCCTCATCCCGGTCCCGCCTCTTTCTTACCTGAAAGATGACACCGCCCCAGTCAGGGATGCACATGGGGATGTGAGTATCGATGCAGAACCCCGGGCTGATCCTCTCCGCCAACTCAAAAAAACAAGCCTCCCGGCAGAGGACATCGATGTTGTGATTATCATATCCGTGCACGATCAGCGGATCGTAGATCGGCCGGTCTTTACGATGGGTGATCGCCGTTACATTAAATTGATAGGTTCGATAGGCCTTGCCCATGTAGCCGGACCATTCCGGGTGAAAGGGATACACTCCCTGCTTCTGATCCTTTTCGGCAAGCGGACTTTCCCAAACCTTTGTGGTTGTATCCAGGTAGCCTTCAAGAACGTATTCCGCCTCGGCAATGGCGTACGCATCGATCGTTTTGCACTTCACCATTTCCAACGGAAATCCCTGCATGGCTCCGGCGATTCCCAGCTCATCGCAACCTCTGGGAAGAATCGTGTACATGAACCCCGCTCCAGCCATCATCGTCGCTGCTGGGGGAATCCCCATATTGATGGTGAAAGGGATCGGTTCTTTCTTATAATATTTTGTCGCAATTTGGTCGGTATGAGACCCAGGGGATATTTGAAAAGTCGAATGATCCTTCCACCCAAGGTCCTCCCTGAAATTCATCCGGTTGTAGCTGATGTGCCATCCGCCCCAGAAGTGTTTGGGCGAAGCTACGGTTTTTCCTCCCCCCAGAGTTCTCCCCGGATCCGTTGGAGTATGTTGGATCATGGGAATAACCGGCCAGACATTGATATTTTTGTCGATCACCACTTCCTGGCAGGGCGCCTTATCGACAATCCGGGGTGGAAGGGGTTGAAGGATACTCTGGTGAATTTTGAACTTCAACGCCTTTCTGTCTTCGAACCCAAACATCTTGGCGATGACCTTGTCCGAGCCCATGACATTCGTGGCCAGACGAGCATTGGAATAGCCTTTGACCTTATTGAATATGATAGGTGGGCCCCCATCCAGACGCTTCTGGATGCCTGTCATCTCTAGTTTTGGATCGACTTCCCGGTCCGTCTCGAGCACCAGACCTTCCTTCTTTAAGGCCTCAAGCGTGGATCTCAAGCTCCTCAGCTCTTCCCTTACCATTCTTAAACCTCCTTAAATATAGTCAGTGTAATCCCTCAATGTGACTCTGTTCTTACGTACTTTCGAATGAATATAGATCCTCAACCGTTGAGCATTTATTCCGGCAATACGCTCGAGGGTCTCCCTGTGCAGTCGAAGCTGAGGCGCGGTCCTTTGCGGCTTTGTGAGAGGGGTTCGCCCGTCTTGTGCACGATAAGCCTAACGAGCGGGTTCTGTGTGGCTGTGGCACTGGCATTCGACATATTCCACTTGCCCTGCCTCGTTTAGAAAGGGCTATTAACGAGATCGTGCAACCTACATGCCATGAGTAGCTAACGATCAATCGCCTTGAGAACGTTGAAAGTTAGGAGTTTTATCAGCCACTTAAACCGGAAATTTAGCGGAAATAAGAAATGTAATCAGCTTTTTCTTAGATTTAGGAAGGCACCGCCGGCAGGTATGCTTTGTGGTTTTGTATTATGGGATTGGAACGGAATTGGATGGGGCAGGCTCGCCGGTTATCCAAGGGAGAACGAGTGGGTTTTTCAGCAGGGTCGTTTACGGCTAGATCTTGAACTCTTCAAGCGTGCTGGGTGCAAACAGGCTCTCTATATCGACCGCTTTCTTAATCAGCCCCTGCTCATGCGCGTAATGCACAAGTGTTTCCAGGACATGAAGGTTGGGCTCCAAACCGTAAGGCCAGCGATCGTCCCCGAAGAGCTCCCTTTCCTCCTCCATCTCTGCGATTGACCAGGCAAGCATGTATTTGAGAGCGGAAAATTCATACATGGACTCTTGGCAGAGTCTCTTCGCTTCAGAAAAGGCCTTAAACAGGTTCTGAGCCACCCACGGATGCTTTTGGTAGATCTCCTGTCTTATGGCGACGGTGTGCATGATCGGGAAAATTTTGGTGCGCCGGTAATAGTCTTTTTCCACTTCCCGAAAGTTTGTGAACAATCGCCGCACTTTCGGCGAACGCTTCACGAAAGGCAACGGCATATACGGCGCGAACATGGCATCGAGCTCTCCGCGCTCGAGCATAGACGAAAGCGTCTTCTCGGGTCCAATCGGCGTGATGTCCACACCTCGCGGTAGATCGTGCTTGACTTTATCCACCCGGCCCGGCTGTTCTTCTCCTCCGGTAAACCACTTCATACTCTCCGGAGGAACGCCATATTCGTGCTGCAAAATTCCCCGGACCCAGGTAGCCATCGTGATCTGATATTCCGATACCCCGACTTTCTTCCCGATAAGATCCTTTGGCTCCCTGATCCCGGATTCTGTATTTATGTAGATGCCGGAATGACGAAAAGCTCGAGAGGGAAAGACCGGGATGGCTATAAAAGGCGGAAGATCTTTTTCCCGGGTAAGCAGGTAAGAGCCCATCGAAAGCTCCGCAGCGTCAAACTCGTGATAGCGGAGCATACGCCAAAACGTCTCTTCAACGCGAAGCGGGAGATAGGTCAGATCGACGCCCTCGACTGAAACCCGTCCCTCTTGAAGAGGGCGGGTCCGGTCATAATCCCAGCAGGCCAGAGTTAGATGAATCTTTCCCATTTAGTCTTTTATGCTCCCTTGCTCAGTCGGGCTCCTCGGGTTTCTCCTGCTCCAGATCGTCGCTCCCGCACTCTGGACAGTAAGGCTCACTGGCGGGGCCCTTGTCGGACACAAAGAATTTCCCGCATTCGTTGCACCGATAGTAATAACGCATGACCCGGTCCTTCAGTTCTTTACGCCGGCAAGGAATTGAGAAGCGGGAATCATAAACTGTTCCCCTTCTCCCTGGAGCACTAGGGCAGGCTCGCCTGAGGCCAGAGTTGTCCGCCGAACAACAGTATAGGTTTTGCCTCTAAACTCTACCTGCTGTCCGATCGCAAAACCGCGAAGTTGCATGTGATCCCGAAGGGGCTCTATTTTTTCCATAGTTATTTCATAGCACATCCAGTTTTAAGCTCAAATCCCGGAGCTTGCATGTCTTCGTGCGAAAAACTGAAGTCTTGAGAGACGCGGAGGGAACCCGCCCCTCAGCGGGAGTCGATGGGCGCGGTTTATCAGTTCCGAACGGGACAAGCCTGAAGGTCCGCGCGCGCTTTGCATTGACAACCCCGAGCTCGCTGTTTAGAGTCCGAGGAACAATGGGGAGCGAATCATGCGCATTGCGGTTATAGGTACCGGCGCCGTCGGCGGATACTTCGGTGCCAGATTGGCCGCCGGCGGGCAAAACGTCGCTTTCCTGGCGCGCGGAGCGCACCTGGAAGCTCTGCGCAAGGATGGGCTCTTGATCAAAAGCCCGCAAGGAGACCTGCGGATCCAATCGATTTTCAGTTCTGATCCTGAAGAGATTGGCCCCGCAGATCTCATCCTCTTCTGCGTAAAATCTTACGATACCGAAGCGGCAGCGAAAGCGCTTGCGCCTATTATGACAGAGAAAACGAAAATTGTTTCGTTACAAAACGGCGTTGATAATCCGGCGAAGCTCGCCGCCCAATGGGGCGAAAACAGAACCCTGGCCGGTGTTGTGTATATCGGAGCCCGTCTCTCCACCCCAGGATGCGTCGAGCACAGTTCGGGGGGGCGAATTGTTTTGGGACAACCCGATGGAAGGGTTAGCGAAGAGACCGCATCCGTCCAGAGGCTTTTTTCCCATGCGCAAGTCCCGTGTGTTTTGACGACAGAGATTCGCAAGTTCCTGTGGTCGAAGCTGGTCTGGAACGCCCCGTTTTGCGCTATCTCTTGTCTTGCACGAGCGACGGTCAAAGAGATTCTAGAATCCGATTCTTTGACGGCGTTGGCGACGAGTTGTATGGAAGAAACCAGAGAGGCAGCCAAATGCGATGGGATTGAACTCGAGCCATCGGTGATCGAGGAAGCCATGAGCCTCTCGCGAAGCATCGGTGACTTCAAGCCATCGATGCTTCAGGATTTGGAGGCGGGCAAACCCCTTGAATACGAAGCTTTCAACGGAGTCATTTGTGACCGATTAAGAGGCGCGGGAAAAAAGGCCCCGGTCAATGGAGTTTTTTACGCGTTGCTGCAGTTCCTGGATGAGAGGATGCAAGGCGTCAGGCCAAAGCAACGGGGATCAGTTGGATGAAAGGAAACACTTGCTTACCGGCGATTTTTGTTCTCCTGCTTTTTTTTGCCCTTAAAGGCATTACGGCGGGGCAGCAACAGAGTGAGCTGGCTCAGCGGGGTGAATATGTCTTCGCGCTTGCCGGGGGTTGTGCCTGTCATAGCGTTCCAAAGGGCACCCCGCATACAGGCGGCCGTGAGTTCCCGATTCCTATGGCTAAGGTTTATTCGACAAATCTCACCGCGGACAAAGAAACCGGCCTTGGGCAATGGTCGGATCAACAAATCCGAGATGCAATGGTAAAGGGGCGTCATCGCAATGGGAAGAGGCTTTTGCCCGTTATGCCCTATGAGGAATATTCCGGCATGGCAGAAGAAGATCTTAACGCGCTGATTGGCTATTTGAGAACTTTAAAGCCGGTTCGCAAAGAAATCCCTGCATTGACGACATGGCTCCCGTTTTATCGGCCGCTGGCGACATTTGTTTGGTCTGCGCTCTTTAACCGTGCATCGAACACTCGCGCCAAAGCTCCTTTGGCCGGGGTTGAGCGCGGGCGGTACATAGTCGAACATGTGGCCCTGTGCGGCGATTGCCATACCCCGAGAAATTTCCTCGGGGTGCCTGATCGCTCACTTTATCTTGCCGGCAGCAAGAAAGGACCTTTTGGAGAGGAAATTCCGAATATCACCTCCGATAAAGAGACAGGCATCGGAGAGTGGAGCAGGACCGATATTGCGGAACTCCTTCTCACCGGAACCAAGCCCGATCTGGATAATATCGAGGGCCTTATGGCGGAGGTTGTCGAGGCCGGCTATAAAAAGATCAGGCGTGAAGATGCATTGGCTATCGCGGACTATCTAAAATCAGTCCCGCCTGTGAAAAACAAGATAAAGTAAGGTAGGTTCAAACTACATACCGGATTGGATCTTTCACCCCTGCCGCCATGAATCCTCTTAGCCGTAACTTACAGCTGTCACAGCGGCCGCAGGCCATATCACCTGGAGCGGGATCGTAACAGCTCCAGGTCAGGCCATAATCCAGGCCTAATTCCAAGCCCGTTTTGATGATCTCTGTCTTTGTCATGCGGATCAAAGGAGTCTGTATCTTTAAGTGGATTTTTCCCTCTAGACCGGCCTTAGTGGCAAGATTGGCCATTCGTTCGAAGGCGCGAACGTATTCCTCGCGACAGTCAGGATAACCACTGTAATCCAGTTGGTTGGCGCCAAAGAAGATGTTTTCGGATTCAACTCTTTCCGCCAGAGACAAGGCAAAAGCCAGAAAAATCGTGTTTCTGCCCGGAACATAGGTTACCGGGATCCCGGTAGAGATCTCGTTCCCGGTGCGACCCTTCGGGACCTCAATATCGTCGGTCAGAGCCGACCCTCCGATCGCGCGCAGATCAAAATCAAGAATTAGATGCTGCTGGACTCCCAAAAAAGCGGCCACTTTTATTGCAGCCTCAACCTCCCTGGCGTGCCTCTGACCGTAACGGAACGTCAAAGCGTAAAGCTCGTATCCTTCTTTCTTGGCGATTGCAGCCACCGTGGAAGAATCGATGCCGCCACTCAGGAGAATAACGGCTTTTTTTGACATAAGCTCATCCTAAGTGCGCCAGGAAAGAAAAACAAGGTCACGCGGGATCTATTCAAGATCCATCGAAAGCAGCTCTCTTATTCCACTATTATTACTGAAATGGATTGGTGACAGTGCAGGACATTGGTCCCACCCGCGGACAAGGCGTGACCGTTGGTATTCCCTACACTGTGGAGACGGGCGAGCGCCTAAGAAAGTACCGCGGTCGCCTGCCCGCCGCTGAGACGTTTTTCGATACTAACGTCTTGCTTTACTTGCTCTCGGAAGATACGGCCAAGGCTGATCGGGCGGAGGATCTCGTCGCAAACGGCGGGGTCATTAGCGTTCAGGTTCTCACCGAATTTGCGGCGGTCGCCTCGCGCAAGTTAGGCATGTCGTGGGGCGAAATCAGAGACATATTTATTCCTATTCGTGCCGTGTGCGAGATTGAGCCATTAACCGTCGAGACTCACGACCGTGGTATCGAAATAGCCGACCGCTATGGACTTTCATTTTATGACGCGACGATTGTGGCTTCGGCGCTGGACGCTGGATGCAAAACTCTGTATTTCGAAGACCTCCAGGATGGGCAGGTCATAGGCCGTCAACTGAAAATCCGCAACCCGTTTGCGGTTCCGTGAGCGCGTGTGATGTTGGACCTTCTTTGACGAGACAACCCCGCCTCAATAACTGAGACCCAGTTTTCCGAACACCTAATTGTGCGTCGCCAACAAGGATTTTCAGTACCTGACCAAAGGCTATTTTCCCAGCCCACTCCAATAATGGGAAGCTTGGCTATGCAGCCGCGAAATCGGGTGTATCGTGGAGAACCATCAATTGATCGGGCCGAAGGGGTAAGAGGGCAAAGGCGCGGCCGTCGCGATCGGCGAACTCAACCTCGCACGCGCCATCCTGGTAGGTCATCACAACAGTGCCGATCTGACCGCGGCGCAAAAGCAAAGCCTGACCGCTCTCGAAGTGCCTCGTTCGCACGTCTTGCAGCGAAGCAACCACGTCATGCATTTTGATTTCGCCGGTCATGGCCTAAAGTATATAGCAAGTTATCAACCGGGGGAAGTCTTCGTTGTCCCGAATGATCCACACCTGTGCGCCGAGCAGTTCGGAACCCGAAGACGGAACAGATGATTGCTGGAGTGGATGACGAATAACTCACAACTCAGGCCTGCCCCTTTCTTCTTTCCCTATACGCTGTGGGTCTCTTCCCGCAAGGAGCCGGACATGCGCTTCGCTGTCCGGCGGCTTTTCCCTTTACAATCCGCATAGCCGGCGGTAAATTTGGCCCAGCGCTTTAGACCAACACGTTTTATCCGCCTGTGCGTGGCACGCAGACAGGTCCCAATGCCGCTCAGGGGATAGGGTCAAAATTTCTTTCCTCAAGGGCATTAGGATAATACGTTATACGTTATGCCTCATTAGGTAACGTACCTTGAAACTGATTCGAATCCATTACTTGGATGCCTCGGCAATCGTTAAGCTTGTTTTGGCGGAGGAAGGAAGCAGAGAACTACGAGAGTATTTCGGCAAAGAGTCGAACTTTAGCGCTACCTCGTTATGCTTCGCTGAAGCTCTTGGTGCCTTGAAAGTCAAGGCCTTCTACCGGAACGAAATAAGTGATGAAGAGCACTTTTCCGGGTGTGACGAACTCTTGGCGCACGTGGCGCACAACACGATCGAGATCGAGAACATCGAAAACAACGACCGTCATGTATTCGACGAAGTGGAAAGACTCGTCCGTAACTACAACGAAGGAAAGCCTAAAGATAAAACCATCGACATTTCGGATGCATTTCAGATGGTCTCGGTGAAACAAAAGAATTTCTATCAATTTGAAAACGACTCAAAGCCTATTCTGATCACTGGCGATAGAGCTTCAGCAGATGCAGCAAATAACGAAGGGCTTCGGGTCTGGAATTGCGTAGATGAACCGGCTCCAGAAGAACTCACTGAGTCATATTATAACAGGTTGCTCAGCCAGACGCGCCCGGACAACGCGCGGGCCGCTTAGCTCTGCGTTAGGGTTCAGTTTCAGATCATAAGGCCATCAAAAGATGGAAGATTATTACCAAGTTCTGGGCGTGCCTCCCGATGTATCGCAAGAAGATCTCAAGGAACGCTTCCGCTTTTTATCCCATGCCTATCATCCTGATAAATTTGCCACCCCGACTCACAAAAAACATGCAGAGGAAACTTTCAAGAAAATCAATGAGGCGTATCAAATTCTTTCCACTCCAGTAAGGCGGGCTCAATACGATAGGCATCGCTCCTCTTCTGATGCAAGGGATCAAGGGGAACTACGTAGGCGAGAGGAAACTGCAAACGCACACCGTCGTGTCAAAGAGGAACGACGTCAACGTGAGGAGGCCGAAGCGGCCCGACGTCGCGCCGAAGAGGAGCAACAACAAAGAGAGCAAGCCGAAGCGGAACGCCGGTATTTTGCAGAAGAACGGCGCAAGCGAGAGGCAGTTGAAACCGTACAACGTCGTAAAGAGAAAAAGTCTCTACGTCTCGCCAGTAGCCTATCTGTATCAGGGGCATTCTGCATGCTCTTAGCTTGGAATGTTTGTCTAGATGGGAATTATGGGCCTGCGACGGTCGTAGCCGGAATGGGAATGGCTCTTATATCACTTGGCATCCTCATCCGGAAGGTGGGGTAGAATAATAACATAATAACGCACCGCCCTAGGACCCCGCGTAACCCCTATGGGGTGCAGTGGACGCGCGGAAAACGTTGTCGGCCTTACGAGGAACAGTTTGGCCGCGCCACTGACCCTAAGCGTTACGCGGAGGAGACGGTTCGAAAAATGTCGCAATCGGAATCATTTCTGAAGGCCTTCGCGAACCTCGAAAAGTGGCTTCGTCGTCTGACGAACTCCGAGCGAGCCGTTCATTTCTATCAGATCGTTGATCGCGCCGCGGAACGCGACGCCGCTGCTCGCCGCTACAGGGACGACCTGAAAGAGTTCGCCGATTTGCGCAACGCAATTGTTCACGAACGGACCGATGGCCACGCCATCGCGGAGCCCAACGTCCGAGTAGTTGATGATATCCAGCGTCTTGAAGCGCTCCTCACCTCGCCTCCGAAGGTCGTCCCCCTCTTCCAAAAAAAGGTCTTCAGTGCCGAAGACGACTGGCCCCTCTCCCGCGCTGTTAGGCTCATGGAGACTCGAATCTACTCGCAGCTTCCTGTCAACCGTTCGAACCGGTTCATTGCCTTGCTCACCACCAACACCATCAGTCGATGGCTTGGGGCCAAGGTAGGGGACGACATCGTCAGCATCTCTGAGACTACCGTGGCCGAGGTATTGAACCACGCGGAAGACCACGAGAACCACGTGTTCTTTGGTCGGAATGCCTCTCTATTCGATGCTCTCGCGAAGTTCGATGATTTCGAAGAGCGTGGTAAGCCTCTTGATGCGATTCTCATTACGCAGAGCGGGAAGCCCACCGAGAGTCTTATAGGGATCATCACGGTTTACGATGTTCCAAAGATGCTGGCGGCCCTGGAGCCAAAGACCAGGCGGCCCAGGAAGCCTGCAAACGGGTGAGGGCCTTTACAGAAAGCGAAAAAGCCAATCAAGATTGTCGAGTTGTAGACGACCGGAGTATTCAGCAAGCTTGACACCTGATGTGCGCCACTATAACGGCTAGAAAAAAGGCCAGGCTGCTGAAAGCCACCCCAAGTTGACTTAACACCTGATTACCGGATACTCTCCCCCAAAAACGGGGGGCGAGGCCAGTTCGCTCTCTCTGACGCCTGCGGGCGGCCCTCGAACGCCGACTGGTACCGGGTCGTCGGGGCAATCGTAACTTCTCGGCGGCTCACCCCTCAAGAAACAAGTCCTACGATCGTTCGGTCTTCTGGAAGGTGGGAGCCGTGAACAGGGAGGAGTATAAGGGCTACGAGATAGAAGTACTTCCGCCTATTGAGGATCGGATACGCCCATCTAAGAAGGCTGTCGGTCCTTGGATTCCGACGGTGAGGATTTGGCGAGAAGAGAAGGGGCAAAGGAAGGTACGGGAGTTGAGGATGAATCATGCCTTCAGGAGGAAGGACGATGCTGTAAAGGCGTCTCTGCCCTTTGCGAAAGCGTCTATAGACAGCGGTAAGCTAAGTGATGATTTGAAGTAGGCATCGCAGTTATTGACTTGAGCAGCTGAGGTGGGGTTCGATCCTTGACGCGGGTAGTTCACCTAGCCCGCCTTATTCGTGCACCGTAGAAACGTTAAGACGCACTGTAGCCCGAGGGGCGAGCCTTGACGGGAGAGAGCACAGGAACATGCAGCTTTGATGACTTCTTAATCGTAGGGAGGTCTACTGTCGAAAAATTGGACTCATCAAGCGGAGACCCGAAGTTCAAGGATTCTGTCGATCTTGAGACAGGAATGACAAAAGTACTCGGACTAAAAGTGATCCCAACAAAAATTGACAGATCAGACGTCGGTAGGGGGTGCGAGGGGGCTTTTATTTTGCTTGGCGCTCAGCTTGGATGTTAGAGCGTTGCAGATGCAGCACGGATGCCACGGGTGATCACGGTATTGGATGGGCAGTGGCTCAGAAAAGCGAAGGCGCGCACAGCCGGAGATACCTGGGTCGACGACGTGCTCGGCTCAATCGACGCCGGTGGCGGCGTATATCTTAGCACTCTGCGTGCATGGTTTGACGAGTTTCCCTTGAGAGGGAACAAGAATAAACGAGCTTTCAAGGCAAGAATCGAAAGCTTTGCGAACGAAGACCACTTGGGGGCCGTCAACGAGGTATCGTGGTGGAAGTTCATGGAGCGAACGGGGCTTGAAGGTATTCCGTTGCAGCCATCGAAGACAGCACGGCCCGATTTTTATATTACGTCGCCATCCGAGTTCTTCTGTGAAGTATCAACCCTGAATGTCTCCGACAACGACAAGCGCAGTTTCAGACGTTGCCAAGGTATTGACCTTGACCACCGCAGTACAATGAAGCGGCTCTTGCTCAAGGTCACCAGGGAAAAGCAAACGCAGATCGCTTACGGCGCGCAAAAGCATATTCCGAGTGTGTTGGTGTTGTTCGATTACACCACTTGGAGCGGGTTCGCAACGGAATTCTACCGTTATCTGGCGAAATTGTTGCTAGGTTCCGAGGGTGTGCTCTCGCTGCTGCCAAAGGACCTATCGGCACTGGTGTACATAGAGCGCAAAGTATTGGATGGACGAATTGTGCTTAGTAGAGACAGGTCGGCCGTATATTACAATCCTTCTGCTCGGCACGCGTTGCCCTTTGGGACGTTGCCGACTCTCATTCAGTTCTCAAATGGGATTGTTGAAGTCCGACCCAACATACCCGAACCCTGGTGGCAGCTGTAAGGTCCAGCATCAAGCGAGATCGTTTAAATATGTTCTGGATAGCGCCGCGGCGGAGCTGCACGTCTCAGGCTAAGCAGTTTCCCCGCTGTGGGCACGCCGGATAGGAGGTGGGGCTATGTCATGGCATGATGACTACTTCCATTACCAACAAGAAACCGCGATGGAAGAGTTTCTCGATGAACAGCTCCGGCGAATCGCGGAGGAACCCGTATTCTATTACCTGGCAACCTATGGCGATGCTATCGAGGCTCGGGTGCGTCGCTGCATCGAGCAAGCACGAACCCTAACTGAGGCTGGCTACCCTGGTGCGCCACTGGTTCGTGCCGCAGCCGGAATCGAGGTGACGATTCGATTTTTCCTCGCTCGGCCCCTTCTTCAGGGTGCATTCCTATCCGATGATTGGGCCCAACTGATCTCTCAGAAAATTCTTAACGGCCGAACGGCGGAAGACAGGGAGCTCCTGCCAGCTATCCTTCGCAACTGGAAGATTGACATCACAAGCGTGAGGCTTCCCGATAGCTCCCAAGCCTGGGAGCAGATCGTAACAAAGGTCTGGCGACGTCGAAACGATTACGTTCATAAGGCCGAAGACGCCCCCCTCGGTGACGCCGTTCTTGCAATTGACTGCCTTGAGGCCCTTCTGTCGCAGGTCGTGGATCCTCTAGCGCAGAAACTTGGGTTCACTCGGGAGCGGACGGGGTGCTGGTCTGTCGTGACGGTCCAGAACCCTTCAAAGTTCCCGGATCTTAACCCGCCCCGTAAGTTCGCTCGTGAGGATCCATTCGAGGGGTAAGCCATACTCCAGCATAGCATGGGCCTCACCCTGACGGTTTCACCTATCATGGCGCTTGCGCAGGGAAGGGCAGGCCACGCAGCCGGAGGATTACGCGCTGCGTTAGGCAGACAGGATCAACTGTTTGAATGGCGTTCGCGTTCTCAGAAGGGAAACATCCCGCTTTTTTGCGTATAGTGTGACCGCAGGTGTGGCACGTACGGGCTGGTACATGCGGGGACTGCAACAGGGGATTCCCGTCATTAAGTAACATGAATGTCAATGCCAGTTGTCACGTCCAACCGGAAATGCCGTGGCTGGCGAAAGATGACAGATATTGGAGCATGAGTAGGCGCAAAGTGCCCACATCACATGGTTTTCTTAAACAGGAATCTTCCAAGACCCTACGTACGCTCGACAGTGGCCCACACCGTAGCGCCTTTTTATGGAGGAGCATCGCTCCACTAGAACTAGACGCAAGGAGGTAACTATATGGCGCTCTCCAGATATGCCTTTACCGACGCTTATACCATTGAGGAACTTCGACACGAATATGAGACCTCGGATGCTAAAGGGCGTGTCCGTCTGCTCGAAAAACTATACGAGGGTGAGCAGGCCGCGCCTTATGAGATCGTTGTCCTAGCGACGGAGGACGCAAATGTTGGGGTGCGCGAGTGGATCGCCCGTCATGGTAAGCAGCTTGATGAAAACTTGGTGGATCGCATGAAAAACGATTCTGACCCTTTCGTGCGTGCCTGCCTCCGCGAGAATCCAACTGTGTTTGCCTCTTTCTTCGACCGCTGGAAGGAGTATTTTGACGAGGCAACGCAATTGGAGCGCCTGGCCCTAGTCCGAAATCCAAAAGTCGCGGAGGACATATCACTTTTTCACCATGCGGTAATTGAGAAAATCTTTGATCCAGAGGATAAGGCGCTTGCCGTTGACCTAAAAGAACGAAGAGAATTAGTGATAGCCTTCCTCACTAACAACGAAGCTCTGGCACGTGTAGCCGAAGATGCAGGCCTTGGAAAACTTTCAGGAATGCAGCGGCTTTTGCGGAACCCGATGGCCGGAGAAGCGGAATATACTGCGAACACATTTTTAAGCCGGCTTTGGGAGTTGGCTTCCAAATGGTCAAAGGACAGTGGAATCCCCTATCTGGTTTACCGCTACCTGCCGGCCAACGATGAAACAAAAGCACAGGCATACAAGACGTGTAATGAAGCTGCATGGAAGTATGCGATTCTTGAGAACTGTGGCCCTGATGATAGGGAGACCCTTAAACTCGGCACGCAAGATTCCGATGACAATCACGTCTATGATTGTCGCTATCTGGCTTATAGCAAAGTTACGTCTCTTGAACCGGAGAGGCTGGATGCAATCCTCCAAGGAAACGACATGTCTGCTCTGGATGGGCTTGCCCATAATCGGTCCCTCTCGGTAACCCACTCAGTGTTCGAAAGGGTGCGCGAAATCTCAGGTGGGCGCCTCCGTGAGCTAGGCGGGAGTTATTGGACGAAACCTGACGTTCTTAGGGAGAAGGTTTTAGACCGCCTCAATGAACTTGATAAGAGCGAGGTCTATTCGGGCGGGGCACATTACTTCCACAAAACGGTTGATGAGGAGATTCGAAAGACGGTACCGCCAGAAGACCCCAGGGAGTTATTCGGCGATGAGGGCCGGGAGGGGAATTTCCTGGAGGATAAGATCGATTTCATTGGGAGAAAGTTATTCTCTTTATCGGACCTTCGTGAGCAAACCGGGAAAGCACGTGCGCCAGAAGAGTCAGAGGAAGTGTTGGGGGAAGAAAGTGAGGGGGGCAATTCTCTCGAAGAAAAGATTGACTTCATCGGAAAAAGGCTGGTCTCATTTGAGACACAAATTTCAGAGACCATCAAGACCTTACGAAGAGGCATTATAATTTTGCTCGCTATCTGGGTTGCATGGACAATATTGGTATGGCTTTTCAGGTAGGCATGGCCTGCAAAAATGGTGGATCGGAAGGCGCGGTTTTGATACGGAATTTAGTTTGCCTCGACTACAGCCGGGCTTCAAAGGGATTTTGACGATCCTCGGCCAATTAGAATGTGGATGGAGGCTTGGCGTGCTACTTGTGAAGGAGAGGAGCCTTCGTATCAAAGCCCGGCAAAACCAAAAGAAAGAGAAACTTTTTAGCCGCTACGGTAAGATCAATCTACAGAACTGTGTAGGAGTAAGTGCATGCCGGACAACGAGCAACGATGCGCTATTTGTGGCCGTGATGCTCACGCTACGTCTATTGGTGACAGGGACCTTGTACAGTGTGCGCGTTGCGGTAATTTCGAAATTGTACGAAGTGCCAAAGCAGCATTTGATCCTTTTCGATCTGATGCAGACCATGCAGAGTTGCTTCCTTATCTGTCAGCTTATACGCGTCAAGCGAGCGAGCGTCACCAAAATGTCGTTCTTGACACGCGGAATTGGAAACATTTTGCGCTCGCGCATAAGGAGACGTCTCTCTCTAGGAAGGCCACGAAAGTCTTAGAATTAATAGCAGCACGGTCTAAGCCGGGGTCCCCGGTTCGGTTCGACCCTAAGATAGATCCACCCCTGGTGGATGCCGCATCACCGAGCGAACTAGCCTTTCTGCTTGAACACCTGGGCGAGCTTGGTTACCTCAGGCAGAATGAAGGGTGGGTCTACACATTGAAGGCTAAAGGTTGGGAGAAGCTAGAAGCTGCCACAACTAAAGGCGGAATCCCTGGAAAATGCTTCGTTGCGATGTCTTTCCATAACTCTTTGAAGGGTGCCTACGAGAACGGTATTTACCTTGCCGTAAAAGAGGATTGCAACATGGAGCCGGTCAGAATTGACCGCGTTCACCACAATGAAAAAATCTGCGACAAGATCATAGCTGAAATTCGGACTTGCCAATTCCTAGTGGCAGATTGCACTCCGCAACGCGCGGGCGTTTACTTTGAAGCAGGCTTTGCGATGGGTCTGGGCCGTCAGGTTATTTGGACATGCCGAGATGATGACTTCAAAAACGTGCATTTCGATACCAGACAGTACAACCACATTGTTTGGCAGTCGCCCGAGGATTTGAGAGCAAAGCTAACCGATAGGATAAGGGCGACAATTCCAAGGGGAGACTAGGAAACTTTGCTTAGTTCTGCCCCGTAGTTGAAAGAGAGAAAGGTGATCAACGAGGGGAGGCGGTCAGGGTCGGGTCTTGGATCTTGAATTCACCCGACTTCGAGTCAGCTCCACTGCCAAACCACTGAACTCCTATCTTTCGCAGCACTGACCTTCCGCAATTTTCCCAAACTTTTCATTTTTGTGATCTCAAGGAAGGCTCTGACCGGATGGGAGCTTGTGCCTTAGAGTCATCCGTTAGAAAGCAGGTCAGGCTTGTATGGCTGATTCTCCTGAAGCAGTCTTCTGATAAAAATCAGGCCAAAAATGGTTCGCTCACAAATGCCCTACAATCGATTTTCTCAGCATGGTTAACCCATCTCGAAACCGCGACGTACCCAGCCGATTGCGCAGCCCAGGGCATAGAGCACGGCACACGGCACAGCCCAAATAAGAAATGCGTTGGTTACGCCTTTAAGACGTGCCTCCCTCAAATCGCGCTCCAGCCGTTCGTCATACGCGCGGGCCTCTGGTGAGTCGTCGGTCAGGAGGTCCAGCGCCGATGGTGGATGTCCCAGTCTCTCGGTGAGCTTTGATACGTGTTTCTTGAGCAGTTCCTCAAGCGCAGGGTCGGGCGGAGCGGAATTTGGCAAAAGGTGGTAGGTAGAAAATGCAACGACCACAAACCATAGGACCGATACGAGAACCCACAATCGTTGCCAGCCGCTCAGCTTTACTGTCGTGATCCGCTTGCACAGAAAAGTTGTCCACGACGGGTTCACTTCTTTCCACGCAGTTCCATCGGAGGTGGGTAAGTCGGCACCGCAGGAAGGCGGACGGTCCGATCCGAGGAATTCTTTTTTCCGCGTGCAGGACATGAAACAAGCTCGATTGCCACGGTTCAAGCCTCCGAGGGACTAGTAGCACGGCTGGAAGCGAAATGGAATGAGAATCAAGTCATACAGCGGTTTGACACGTTATCAAAATTCCTTTTTTACTCTAACGGCGGGCAGGGGATGTGCAGCCGTCCAAAGCCGAACTCGGGTTGACATAACGCCACGTTATTAGATACTCTCTCGCCCGAAATAGGGACTCGGAGCCAGTCCGCCTTCCCTGATTGCTCCGGAAGATTCTCAAATGCTGGCCGCCATCGGGTCGGCGGGGTAATTTTGACTTTTCCGGCGGCTGACCCTTGAAAGGAACTTCCTGCTGCCAATTTAGGGTGAAGACACAAGAAATAATAAAACTTTCCGAATCAATGACTATTTTCGGCACGATTTTAGGTCAACTAAAATACGCTCTTATGTTGTATGACGAATATGACAGCAAGACTCTACCCGAGTACTATGGTGGAAAGTTTCCTCATCCGTTCACGATGCTGGCTGAAGAGAAAATTCTCATTGAACTGAATAACTTTGATCATGAAAGTAATTTCTACGGCAAACTCATGAAAAGGCGGGTACCGCCCGAATATATAGCATTCAAACGGCGCTTGAAAAAAGAAGGCTGGACAAAGATAGTTCGCAACCAATTGATTGCCCATAAGCGTCGAGATAAAAAAGGCCATTTTGTCTCGACTCGACAAACTTGTAAAATTTTCAATCCGAATCCTAAGGCGGTTAGACAAATAGGGGAAGAGCTCAAAGATGTCTTAACAAGAGTCGGAACCTACTACATGGGAGAAAAGTGGTTTCCAGAATTGAAAAAGATTGTTCTGAAGGCAGACCCTAAGACATTATTGAACTTATGACTCAACTCTTGCAGAAAGCGTAAGACCGCCACCCACTGAACTCTTATCTTTCGCAATCCCTCGTTGCGGGGCCGGCCCTTTCTCCCCATCCGACATTAATCAACCACGCAAATCGTCTCAAAGAGGCATCAGACCCGATAAGTGCAATATCTCCACGGCTCCGCTTTCGGCGGACGCCGTCTAGAGCGTACAGTACATTCTAACGCTAGAAGTTGTGAATCCGAACGAGTTCGTTATAAGAATGGACTGGTGAGTCATGGGAAAAGCCGCTAACAAAGTTGACGAGGCCGTGATTTGGGAGGGTTGGGAAACCCTCGTAGAGAAAATAGGGATAGCTAAGGCCGCACGCTTCCTGGTGGCGTTTCAGCGCGGAGAAGGAGACTCTGTAAACGAGATCAAGCGTTTCTGGCAAGGGAAGTCACTGGATGAAATTTATCGCATGGTCGAGCGGGAAAAGATAACGCCCTGGCATTCCATTTTTTACAGAGACCCGCTCAGCGCCTCACTCTACTTCGCCAGACTCAGAAAGTAAGAATGATCGATGAGAACTATGATGCGCAAAAGCGCGTAGAGCATCGCCACGTATCCGGAAATGAGCCCCGCAATGGTAATGGAAGCAAAGAGTTTTTGTCTCATAAATACCTCCAAATTTTGGTTAGCTCCTGGTGATTTCGAAACGCAACGCTCATGCCAATGCCGATCCTTGGTTCGGAGGTGAGTAACACATTGAATAGAAGACGAAATTTTGAGGCAGCGGGCTTAAAGCGGCTTTGGAGGAAAGAAAAAAAGAGTCCTTTTTGATACGCCCCAGTATCAGAAATGATTCAGCCGACTGGGAGGGTCAAGACCGTTCGGTTGGGGGGAACGAGCAAGTTGGCGGGCTGAGCACCTACCGCAGCTCTGCTATTCCGAGAGGACCGTTCTTACTTGATGAAGAACTTTAGAGACTGGTTTGTGTATTGAACCAGAGGGCCCCAATAGACGCCGAAGATAAGAGTCAGGGCGGAGAGGAGACCCAGGAGAGCCGAATTGTTGCCTGACACGAATACCTGCTGCGCGGTGGACTCGGGAAAATCGAGAAACATGGTCTTTACGATCCGGGCATAATAGTAGAGCGAGATCACGCTGTTGATCACCGCGACGACGGCGAGAAAGTAAAATCCCTGATCAATGACCGCCGCGAAGAGAAAGAACTTACCCACAAATCCCGCGAGAGGCGGCAGTCCCGTGAGCGAAAAAAGGAAAATCGCCATGCAAACGGCCGGTACAGCGGCGCCCCGCCAGGCGAGCCCTTTGTAGTCCTGAATATTTTCATCTCCCGTGGCGTTCGCCACGATCACCACCACTAAGAAAGCGCCGAGATTCATGATGAGATAGACTATGATGTAAAACAGCGCTGCTTTGAGGCCCTCGTTATTCAGGACCACCAGTCCCATCAGGATATAGCCGGCATGCGCAATGCCGGAGTAGGCGAGAAGGCGCTTGATGTTTTGCTGGTTCAAGGCGCAAAGATTTCCCAGCGTCATGGTTACCATGCTTACGGCCAGAAGGAGATGCGGCCATTCGACTCCGGGAATAAAGCCCCAGTTTTCCCCTTCACCCAGGCGCGAAACCGCCGGGAAGAAGAATCGCGTTAGAATAGCGATGCCGGCTGCGTTGGATCCAACGGAGAGGAAAGCCGTAATCGGCGTGGGGGCCCCCTGGTAGACATCGGGAGACCACATGTGAAAAGGGACGAAAACGATCTTGTAGCCGAAGCCCGCCAGAATAAAAACCAAAGCGATGAACAGCGCGAGCCGGTTTGAGCTCCCTTGCAGCAAAACTTCGTTGATGCGGGCATAATCCAGGCTGCCGGTGATACCGAAAATCCAGCTCATCCCGTAAATCATCGTGCCTGAAGCGACGCCGCCATAGATCAGATATTTCAGGGCCGCCTCGCTCGAGCGGCGACTATGGGGCAAAGAGCCGGTCAGAATATAGGAGGTCAAGCTCACCAGTTCCAGGGAGAGATAAGCCATGAGCAGGTTGGCCGAAGATGCCATAAAGAACATGCCCAGGGCGGAGGTCAGGAGAATCGTGTAGTATTCCCCCTGCTGGATCTGTTGAACTTCGCGAGAGCCCATCGACATCCAGATGACGAACAGGGTAGCCAGCAGCGGGACTACTTTAAAAAAGAGGCTAAACTGGTCCAGGACGATCATGTGCCGGAACAGCCAGCCGGATGGCGCGCCGTACAACTCAAGCGTGGCTCCGAAGGAGAGAACAGTGCCGAGGCCAGCCAGATACGCGAGAACTTTCTTATTCTTGAGCGCCAAATCGAGCGGGATCAGCAAAAGAATAGTCGCGGTGAGAACCGCTTCGGGAAGGAAATATCTCAAGCTGTCGAAATTGCTGAGGTCCATAGGCCTTTAAGTGAGATGCGGGATCACGATTTGATTCAGTTGATCGAGCGATGAGCGCAAGAGGTCGAGAACCGCATGCGGATAAACGCCGAGAATAACGACGATGACGCCGAGCGGAACCAGAGTGAAAAGCTCCCGGGCATTGATCTCCGACAGAGCCTTGTACTTTTCGTTTATTGGCCCCAGGTACATCCGCTGGATGGTCCACAAGAGATAGCCGGCGGTAAGAATGACCCCGCTGGCGCCCAGGATGGCCAGGATGGGGTATTTCTGCCACGCGCCGAGTAACACCAAAACCTCAGAGATAAACCCTGAAAGACCCGGCAACCCCATCGAGGCAAAGAAAGCGAGGGCTGTAACGCCGGTATAGACCGGCATGACAGCGGCCAGGCCGCCGAATCCGTTGATCTCACGATGATGGGCGCGATCGTAGATTACGCCGACCAAAAGGAAGAGCATCCCGGTAATCGTTCCGTGGTTAAACATCTGAAGAACGGCGCCATTGATTCCCTGCGTCGTAAAGCTCGCCATTCCCAGCATCACATAACCCATGTGGCTGACGCTGGAATAAGCGACGAGTTTTTTTAAGTCCCGCTGGGCCATTGCGCATAGAGCCCCATAAATGATGTTCCAGGCCCCCAGCGCGCCAAGAAAAACGAATGCCAGGTCAGCGGTCGCTTGCGGCAGCATGGGAAAGTTAATCCTTAAAATCCCATAGGTGCCCATCTTCAGGAGAACTCCGGCCAGAATCACCGAAATAGCCGTGGGAGCCTCGACGTGGGCGTCAGGGAGCCAGGTATGGAATGGAAAAGCCGGAATCTTGATGGCGAAACCTATGAAAAGAGCCATCCAGACCACGTGCTGGAAGCCCCAGCCCCATTGATCAAAAGGCCAGACCGGGAGCGCCGCAGTCCCGTAATTGCCGCTCTGGGCGATCAGTTTGGTCATGTCGAACGTGTGGGGTTCGCTGGTGAAATAAAGCGCCAGGATCGCCAGCAGCATCAGGACGCTCCCGAACAGAGTATAGAGGAAGAACTTGATCGCGGCGTACTCCCGGCGCGGGCCACCCCAGATGCCGATTAAGAAATACATCGGAAGCAGCATGACCTCCCAGAAAATGTAAAACAGGAAAAAATCCAGCGCCACGAAGACGCCCATCATCCCGGTGTCCAGAAGCAAAAAAAGCGCGAAGTATCCTTTTACGGCTTTGTCAATTCCCCAAGAGGCAAAAATACAGAGAAAACACAGAAGTGCGGTAAGCAACACCATGGAAATGCTGATACCGTCAACCCCGACGAAATAGTCGATGTTGTAGGCCGAAATCCACGGGAACTTTTCCACAAACTGCAGACCCGGATTGGCGGTGTTGAAGTTCATATAAAGCCAGACAGCAAGAATCAGCGGTGGAACAGTGAAAAGAGCGGAGACCCAGCGAATCAGATTGTGGCGCTGGCCCGGCAATAAGAGAACCACGATCATCCCGGCCAGCGGGAAGAAGGTCATGTAACTTAGCACGTTGTCCGTCATTTTTTCGATTCTCCCCTAACAATCAACTCGAATAACGCAGCTTGATGATGATCGCGATCACTACGGCGCCTAAAATAGCGTAAAGATAGCTATTGATGTTGCCCGTTTGCACCCTTCGGACTTTGTTGCCGGCTTCAAAAGTTGAGTTGGCCACGAGATTTACGATTCCATCAATGATGTAGTCGTCGAAAAGACCGTTCAGCCACGAGACAAAAGCTGTGAGTTTGGCCGATCCGTCAACGATAAAGTCGATGATGTGTTGATCAATCCACGCGCCGATGCGGGCGAGCAGAAGCGTTCCTCCGACAAAAAAGAACTGGTAGACCTCATCCACATAGTATTTGTTATAGGAGAGGCGGTAGAAAAGCCCGCCAGCCAGAGAGGAGAAGCGCTCCGGGTTGAGCGCGCGGCGATAGTACATGAGATAGGCGATGTAAAAACCGAATGCGGCAACAGCAACGGAGACGGCCATAAGAACCTCCTCCAAAGTCGCTGAGGCGTGGGCCTCATGATGGGCCCCGAGAACGGGCTCCAGCCATTCAGCAAACCGGCTTCCACCAAATACAGCCGGAAGGCCGATCCAACCCGCGGCGATCGAGCCGATCGCGAGCACCACCAACGGCAGCGTCATGGATTTGGGGGACTCGTGAAGGTGGGCCTTCGCGTGATCATCGGCGCGGCACTCGCCGAAAAAGACGAGAAAAAAACTGCCGGAACATGTAAAAAGCGGTCATTCCCGCTCCGAGGACACCGAGAACCCAAAGAACCGGCGCCCCGTGTTCACTGGAAAAGGCTTGCCAGAGAATTTCGTCTTTCGAAAAGAAGCCGGCGGTAAGAGGTGTGCCGGCGATAGCGAGAACGGCAACTGCAAATGTCCAGAAGGTATAAGGCATGTGGTTCTTGAGGCCGCCCATTTTGCGCATATCCTGTTCGCCGCTAAGAGCGTGGATGACGCTGCCTGAGCCAAGGAACAGACAGGCTTTAAAGAAGCCGTGGGTCATAAGATGGAAAATGGCGGCCGCGTAGGCGCCGACACCAGCGCCCAGGAACATGTAGCCGAGCTGGCTAACGGTAGAATAGGCGAGCACGCGTTTGATATCGTTTTGTGTAAGCGCGATGGTCGCGGCAAGCAGGGCCGTCAAGACGCCGATCCAGGCGACGACGTGCAAGGTGGCAGGCGCCATGCTGAACAAAAAGTTAAGACGCGCCGTCATGTAAACGCCGGCGGTAACCATTGTCGCCGCATGGATCAGGGCGCTGACCGGTGTTGGACCCGCCATAGCATCCGGCAGCCAAACATAGAGGGGAATCTGCGCCGATTTTCCGGTGGCGCCTATGAAGAGAAAAAGTGTGGCCAGTGTGACCACTCCGATGCCCCAGATCTCTTGTCCTTGTAAGGTCGGCGCCCATTTAGCCATCTCGCGAAAAGTGAGCGTTCCGTGCCCCTGAGCGTCAAGGGTCCAGAAAAGAAGAAAAACGCCCAAGACAAACCCGAAGTCACCGACACGGTTGACGATGAAGGCCTTGTTGCCCGCGCGCGCGTTGCTGTGGTCCTGGTACCAGAATCCGATCAAAGCGTACGAGCAGAGGCCGACGCCTTCCCAACCCACGAACATGAGAAGCATGTTGTCGCCCGTGACCAGGGTGAGCATCGCCGCCATGAAAAGATTGAGGTAAGCGAAAAAGCGCCAGTAGGATTTGTCCTCGTGCATGTAGCCGATGGAGTAAATGTGGATCAGCCCCCCGATGCCGGTAACGACAAGGATCATGACCGCCGATAGCGGATCCACCCAAAAGGCCATGTCGACGTTCAACGACCCGAGAGTGATCCAGGTATACCAGCGGTCGATCAGAAACCGGGCTTCGGGCTTTAAGGCAAGGAGGTCCAAGAAGGCCTTGACCGAAAGGCCGAAGGAGGCCACGACTGGGGCGCACGCGAGGAGGCTGATCGCTCCCTTGCCGATCTTTTTCTGCAGAGGTGCTCCCAATAACCCGTTGATCCCCGCTCCAAGCAGAGGAAGCAGAACGATCCAGCGAAGATAATCAGTCTGTATTGGATGGTCCATCGTTTATCGATTCTTGATTTTGGATTCTAAATCAATTCGAAATCCCAAATCAGAAATCATCTGTCCCGTGAGCCTTTTCAACTCTGAAACGTTAAACGCCATCTACTCCTTTAGAGCTTCCGCCGCCTCCACATCGATCGTGTGGAAAATCTGAAAGATTGCGAGGACGATCGCCAGGCCGACCGCCGCCTCCGCCGCCGCCAGCATAATGACAAAGATGGCGTAAATTTGGCCGTCGACGCTCCCGCTGCTGAAGTGGGAAAAAGCGACGTAATTTACATTAGCGGAGTTCAGAATCAGCTCGACTCCCATCAAGATGCTGATCGCGTTACGGCGCGTCAAAACAGTAAAAAGCCCGAGGCAAAAAAGAATAGCGCCGATTGTGAGATAATGGGTAAGTCCGATTTCCATAGCGGCTGGCCTCTATTGCCTGATCTCTTTTCGGGAGAGGACCACGGCGCCGATCAGAGCGGCGAGCAGGACCAGAGACGCAAGCTCGAAGGGCAACAGATAATTTTCCAATAACAGGTCTCCGATCTTTGTGGCGGTCGGGTTGTAGGCGACCTCCTTCGCCCTGGTCCAGGCGGTCTCGCGAAGCGACTGAAAAAGGAGGAAAAACAGAATGCCCGCAACCAGCACTCCGGAAAACGATCCCACGGCGCGGTTGGTGATTCGAACATCCGTCATCCTGTGGGTCAGCATGACGGCAAAGAGAATAAGAACCAGGATGCCGCCGACGTAAATCAGGACCTGGACGGCGGCCACGAAATCCGCGCCCAAAAATATGTAGATCCCGGCCACGCCGGCAAACGTGCCCAAGAGAGAAAACGCCGAATAGATGATATTCCTTGAAAACGCCACCCCGGCAGCGGAAATCACCGTAATAGCGGCAACCACATAAAATAGGATCGTGGCCATCTGCATCGTGTTCCCCGAAAATGTTTCCCTCAGGGGCACGCCTTACGATCGCAGCCGATAGGGCAGTACCTCGAGGCATCAAGGTTGTCTATTCCCGGTTTACGTCCTCCAGAACCTGGCGGTCCTGCGTCTGCGATCTCCAGGCCTGCCCTTCACGGATATTCCTATTGTCAGGACGCCGTAAACTTGCGGTTTTCAGCGTCATTACACGAACTCCCCTTGAGGATCAAGGGGTCCGAACTTACCGACTGATTATCGGGCGGAGTGATGGAGTGTCTGACGGGGAAAAGATTGCCTATGCCTCCTCAGCACCTGCCCCACCTGCCGACTCTGGCGTGGCAAATTCGTCCAAATATTTCTGTCCTACATCGACCTTATGAGCTAACTTGGGGTCCGTTTCCCCGCCTTTCTTCGGCTTGTAAAGGGGAACAGGTTCGGTCGCGAAATGGCGGACCAGCCCTGCAGGATTATAACAGGCCCCTTCAAACTCCTGAGAATGGCGGATGGATCCCGTTGGGCAAGCCTCCGCGCAGAGGCCGCAATACATGCATTTGCAGATGTCAATGTCAAAATGAGAAAAGGAGCGTTGCTTGGTCTCCTTATTCATTTCGATCCCGATCGTGATGCAGCTGATCGGGCAAACCCGTTCGCAGGCCAGGCAGCCGGTGCAGATATCCAGATCGACTTCTAGAATTCCGCGGTATCTCCGAGGGAGCATTTCCTGGACCGGCTTTTCAAGTCTGTCGGGATACTGGAGGGTAATGGGACGACGCACCAGATGAGAGAGGGTAATGGCCATTCCCTCAAAGATCGTTGTCACCGTCTCCGCAATATTGTTAACGTATTTTGTGATAACGCCCATAACTCATTTAAATGTACGGTTTCAGGTAAATCTCCGGCCGTGTGTGGCGTATTTGAAAACGCAGCCGGCCAATAAATAGCGCCAGTATCGCCACGCCTATGAGGAACATGACGATGCTGCCGATCCGGTTCCCTTGCGGCCACACCAGCACCCAGGTAGCGGTGCCGAGCAGGCACAGAAACGCGAGGGGAACCATGTACTTCCAGCAAAGAGACATCAGCTGATCCACCCGAACTCTCGGAAGAGTGGCTCTCACCCACATCGCGACAAACACCCAGAGATAGGCTTTAACAAAAAAGACGAAGAATTCGAGAACCCCTTTGATAATCGGGTGCTCCTGTATCCCGGGTATCGGCGGAATATGCCAGCCGCCGAGAAACAGGGTGGTCGCAATCGCGCCGATCACGTAGAGATTTCCCCATTCGGCAAAAAAGAAAAAGAGAAACCGCATCCCGCTGTATTCTGTCACATAGCCGGCCACCAACTCCGACTCCGCCTCAGGGATATCAAACGGAGTTCGATTACCTTCAGCCAGGGCGGCGGTGAAATAGAGAAAAAATGCGACAAAGGTAAAAGGACTGTAGAACAGAAACCAATCCCAGGGAGCCCAGCCCTGTCCTTTGATAATGTCTTGCATACTCATGCTTCCAACCACGAAGACGATCGTCAGCACAGAAAGCCCGGCGGGGATCTCATAGCTCACGATCTGCGCGGCGGAGCGCATGCCGCCGAGGAGCGACCATTTGTTATTTGATGACCAGCCCGCCATCAAAATCCCGACCACAACCAAGGAAGTAACCGCCAGGATGTAAAGGATCCCGATATTTAAATCCGCAACGATGAGCTGGCTGCCGAAGGGAATGACAACAAAAGTGGCGATAAATCCGACAAAAACGACATAAGGCGCAAGGGAGAAAAGCCTCTTGTCCGCAGCCTCCGGGATAATATCTTCCTTAAGGAGATTTTTTATTCCGTCGGCAAGCCATTGGAGGATACCCTGGGGTCCGACCCGATTCGGCCCGACCCGGGACTGCATCCTGGCCCAGACTCTACGCTCCAGCCAGCTTGTGATACCAGCCAGGGGAGCGACGAAAACAGAAACGACAACCAACGCAGCAAGCACCATGAAGCCCGCATAGACGAACTCTTTGGGTGTTCCCGGAAAGTAGCCTTCCTGAATCAACTGATTTACGAGTGATTGCACGTTTTCTCTGTCTCTAAAACCTTCTAACGGTCTATTTCCGGAGCGTCCACGTCCAGGCTGGCAATCAATGCGATCAGGTCCGCGACCATCAGCCCCCGGCTGATCTTCTGGATCAAGCTCATTGCAGTAAACGAGCCGGTGCGGATACGCACCCGATAAGGATATTCGCTGCCGTCGCTCACCACGTAGAACCCCATGTCTCCACGCGGCGCCTCCACCCGAGCGTAATGCTCTCCCGCCGGAGGCTTGAATTTGCGCGCCACCTTCGCAATGGCCGGACCCGCGGGCATCATTTTAAGACACTGCCGAAGAATCTTGCAGCTCTCCTCCATCTCGCGGATGCGAACGATGTATCGATCGTAAGAGTCCCCTAACGTCCCCTTCTCCCCTCTTCCAATTGGAATTTCAAACTCGAGCTCGGGATAGACAGAGTACGGAATGTCCCGCCGTATATCCCATTTCAGACCGCAGGCTCGCAGGTTCGGCCCTACGATATTGTACTGTAGCGCGTCCTCCCGCGTAATCACGGCCACATTAGCGAGCCGTTCGACAAAAATCTTGTTGTAGGAAAGAAGGCGGTTGTACTCGTCGACGATGGGCTCGAAGTGGTCCAGGAATTCGCTGATTCGACCGCAAGTTTCCCGGGTTATATCGTACCCGACCCCGCCGATCCGGATGTAATTGTAAGTAAGCCTGGCGCCGCAGATCTCTTCCATCAAATTGTTGATGGTCTCGCGCTCCCGGAGCGCGTGAATGAAAGGCGTAACGGCGCCGATGTCCTGACCAAACGTGCCTACAGCGATGAGATGGCTCGCGATCCGGTTCAGCTCGCAGGCGATGACGCGGCAGAACTCACCGCGTCGCGTGACCTCGACGCCGCCGAGTCTCTCTGCGGCCATGCAGAAGACCTGATTGGCAAACATGGCGGCCAGGTAATCAGCACGATCCGTATAGGGAACAAAACCATGCCAGGTCACCTTCTCGCCGATTTTTTCAATCGAGCGGTGAAGATAGCCGACGTCCGGTATGGCTTCCCGCATGACTTCACCATCGGTCCTGACCACGAAGCGCAGCACGCCATGCGTGCTGGGGTGCTGCGGCCCCATGTTGATGGTCATGTCTTCGGTGTAAAAGCCCTCACCGCCTGTATGAGCGATTTCGTTCATGCTCTTTATCGCAATAGCTTTTCTACCAGCGGCGCCCTTTGCGTGCTGATTCCGTCGTACTCTTCCTCCTCAACATAGTCCTTTCGCAGAGGGTAACCCAACCAATCCTCTGGCAATAGGATCCTCCTGAGATCGCTATGCCCGTCAAAAAAGACGCCGAACAAATCAAAGACCTCGCGTTCGAACCAGTTCGCAGCGCTCCAAACTCCCTCGACCGTGGCGATCCTGGGTTCCTCTCTGGGGAGATCCGCCTTCAGCACGATCTGGTGGCGCTGCGAATAAGAATAGAGATGATAGACGATCTGGAGCTTGTTTTCCTTCGGCAAGTCGACGGCGGTCAGATCGGAGAGGACTTCAAACTCGAGGCCCGGCTGATCGCGAAGATAACGGCACACTTCGACGATGGCCGGAGCGCTAACGGACAGGTAGGGATCCAGGACCTCTTCTTTGAAGCAGCTGATCTTGCCCGGGAACTCCTTCTCCAGCGTGTCATAGATGGTCTTGGCATCCACAATTAAGCCCCTACGGCTGCTTCTTCTTCTCGCCCTCCGGATTGTCTAACCAGCCACCGCTCGCGCATCATCTTTTCCTGAATCCGGATCAGCCCTTCGGTCAAGGCCTCTGGCCGAGGCGGGCAGCCCGGGACATAAACGTCCACGGGGATAATCTTATCCACTCCTTTGCAAACCGAATAAGCCAGTTGGAAAAGACCGCCACAGTTGGAGCAGCTTCCCATCGAGATGACATATTTCGGATCCGGCATCTGATCGTAGAGGAGCTTCGTTCTCTTGGCCATCTTGTAAGTCAGGGTTCCGGCCACGATCATCAAATCCGACTGGCGGGGCGTGGCGCGGGGAAC
The DNA here is from genome assembly GCA_016210115.1 of Deltaproteobacteria bacterium. Taxonomy (GTDB): domain Bacteria; phylum Desulfobacterota; class Binatia; order UBA9968; family UBA9968; genus JACQUW01. The sequence goes on from JACQUW010000170.1 coordinate 28,511, forward strand.
GCACCCGAAGCGATCGACGTCGGCCCGCGGCCCGCCGGTTTGCATGAGTTCGATGGCGCAGCAGGCCAGGCCGAACAGCATGTACCACTGGGAGGAAGCTCTTCCCCAATTGAGCAGCTTGTCTACTTGAGTCGTAAAAACCGTATCAGGTAATGAATTCAGTAATGGTTGCATTGAAACCTCCTGGGGCTGCTCATGCTCTGGTTCCCTTCACCCACTCAAGATCGCCTTTGGCCCAGGCATAAATCAGTCCTATAAATAGGATACCAATAAACAGGAGAATCTCAATGAAGGCGAACAACCCCTGGCCGCTTTCAATCCAGCGCCTAAACGCGGTTGCAACCGGAAAAATAAACGCAATCTCAACTTCAAACACTATGAAGATCAGGGCAATGATGTAGAAGCGAATATTGAAATTAATCCAGGCACTTCCTGATGCCGGCTCCCCACATTCATAAGTCGCGAGCTTGCGCGGTTGAGGATTGGACGGGCGAAGCAGCCGCCCAATCAATAGGGTTACGCCGACAAAAGCCGCGCCCACCGCCATAAAAACCAGAACATTAGCGAAATCGAACAACATTAGGTTTTTGTGCTCCGTACAAGAGACTAACTATAGCCATAAAATTTCAAGAGAATCAACAAAAGGACCCAATTGGCGGCGGTTCGCAATTGTTGGCTCAATTTCCATTGCTATCGCCTTTTTTTTTGTCTAGAGTCTGGAAAACTAACGCCCGCGTTTGATTCCGCAGCGATGGTGAAGGGGCAAATATTATCAGGGATTTCTTGGTACAAGAATATAGCGGCACGATCTACACTCCCGTGCTGAAGCAGGCGGATCTGAAAAAGTTTGTTGATGACAGGTTTGTAAGACCGCAGTAGTTTCCTGTGAGAGGGATTGAAAGCCGCTGGCCGCTCTCCGAGCCCTTGCGCCCTGAGGCCCGTTGTTGATGCGACGAAAGATTGCCGACACCGGCATTGGGAGGTCATGATGCGAGTTGAAACCGAAAGAAAGATGAAGCGCTGGCGCGAGCAGAGATGGCTTTTGGATCAGGTGATCCAAACCAGAGGCCTCGATTGGGACCAGGGCCGAACGGGAAAGATGCTGCGCAATTGCGGCCCCGGCGCCGAAGGGGATATCCGGGAGATCAGCCGCAGGATACAGAAATTTACGGACATCCCAAGGGAGTTTTCTCGCGCCGCGCAGCGCCGCGAAGAGCTGGCGCGAGAGGCCGAGAAAGCCGGCCACGAGGTGGAAGCGCGCGAACACTATTACGTGGCGGCCACTTTCTACACGAACGCGATGTGGGCTATTTTTGAAGATGATAATCCCAAGCGTGTCGCGTGGGGGGAGAAAAAGAGAGCCTGCTATGACCAGTTCATCCAGTTCGCAGGCCGGCCTATCGAGCGAGCGGAATTGCCCGTCGAGGGAAAATCGCTCTCAGCTCTGCTTCACCTGCCGCGGCATCTCTAAGCGGGAGAGAAGGTTCCTGCGATTCTCTAC
>JACQUW010000173.1 GCA_016210115.1 Deltaproteobacteria bacterium
CCGAGAGCTTTGATGATCTCCTCCCGGATAATTTCGCCCGGATGGGGCGGGTTTTTCATAGCCATGGGTTATTCCTCCTAATGATAATCCTCAAAATTCACATCGGTGACGGCGTTGCCCTGAAGTCTGAAAGTAATCCTCCAGTTGCCCGTCACAGTGATGCCGTATTCACCTTTTCGGTCACCTCTAAGCGGATGAAGCTTCCAGCCGGGCATAGTCGCCACTTGCGATAGGTTGTCGGCAAACTCCAGAGCGGCCAGGATCGCCTTGATCTTCCTGATGGAATGGGCAGGCACGCCGTTCGGGTCGTCATCTTCGTAAAGGCGCCTGAGACCCTTGTGCCGGAACTTCCCGATGATCACGATGCATTGTACGGCATTACCGTACACCGGTCAAGTGATTCTCAGCGCCGCGAAAAGGCTACGTGTAGGGCTATCGTTCGCGGCCTGAGGGCCAGAATGAAAAAGGGGACCTTGTACTTTTCGGATGTTCGGTCGAATTTAAAGCGGGGTCTATGGATCGCTTTCCCGTCGTAAGAGACTCCCGATCCCGCCCAGGTGATGATCAAAAACCGGCCGAAGACTTCTCCTGGTCCTCCTCGTCCGCTAAAGCCCGAAACTGGCATTTCACATCACCTCACTCTTTGTACACGCACGGATATTGTCATCGTCGGAGAGGCCTGCAAGAACGGACTTCCGAACCAAAAGACGGTGACTTTTCAGCGCTTGAGCAGGAAATGTGACAGTGCTATGTGTTGGACCGATACCAATCGAGTAGAACACGCGCCCGGTCTTGCGTCGATGGCTCAGGAGGGGACGCGATGTCACACAGGGATGGACGATTGAAGGCATTGTACTTTGACGAGCACGGCGGCCCGGAAGTTTTGAAATACGGCGATCTCCCGGATCCGCGGCCGGGGGCGGGCGAGGCATTGGTGCGGGTCAGAGCCGTGGCGCTGAATCACCTGGACCTTTGGGTTCGACAAGGATGGCCGGGCTTGAATCTGCCCAAGCCCCATGTCGGCGGGTCGGATGTGGCGGGCCAAGTGGCCGGCTACGGGCCGAGCGCCAACGGCCCAGCGATTGGGACACGCGTGGTGATCGATCCTGGCGTGGTGCTTGGGGAAGATGAGTGGACAAATCGCGGCGAGGAATCCGTCAGTCCCCATTATCATCTGCTGGGTGAAGGGCTCCCCGGCGGTTGCGCGGAATATGTCGTGGTGCCGGCGCGTAATTTGATGCCTATCCCGGACGGGGTTGATTTCCCTCGCGCGGCCGCGCCTATTCTCGTAGGCCTGACAGCCTGGCGAATGCTCGTCCATCGCGCGCGGCTCAAACCCGGCGAGAGCGTGGCGATTGTGGGCGCTGGAGGCGGCGTCAACAGCTTCTCCATTCAGGTCGCCAAATATCTCGGCGCAACGGTGTACGCGATCACCAGCACGACGGAAAAAATGCGCAAGGCGCAAGAGCTCGGGGCTGATCAGGTAATCAGCTATCACGGCGAAGATTGGTCTAAAACAATATACCATTTGACCGGCAAGCGAGGCGTAGACGTGATCGTGGATAACGTGGGGCGGGCCACGATAAACGCGAGCATGCGGGCTCTGGCGCGGGGTGGTCGCATCGTCATCGTGGGCAACACCAGCGGGCCCAAAGCTGAGATCGACCTGCGCTTCATTTTCGGCAAGCAGATTAGCTTGATCGGAAGCACAATGGGAAGCCATCAGGATTTCTGTGAGGTTATGAGCCTGGTATGGTTGGGCAAGCTCAAGCCGGTGATCGATCGATTACTGCCTCTATCGGAAGGTCGCGCGGCCCACGAGGTCTTAGCATCGGGACAACAATTCGGCAAGGTTGTGCTGACTGTTTAGGCGCCGATGAAAAATAACACTCCGTGATTCGAAAGGCTCGGCATGAACGAGAAGGAGGAGCCCCTTGAGACTTGATGCTCTGGTATTCACAGGTTCGCTAAAAGAGTTCCCCGATACGGCTCGCTTTCTCGAAGAGCTTGGATACGACACTCTCTGGACTCTGGAGACTCAGCACAACCCGTTCTTTCCCCTGCTTTTGTCGGCTGAACACACACAGACGATGAAATTGGGAACCTCGATTGCGGTGGCATTCCCTCGTAGTCCAATGGTTCTGGCCCATATCGGCTGGGACCTGCAGGAATTTTCCGGTGGCCGGTTCATCCTTGGCCTCGGCACCCAGGTGCGGGGCCACATCGAGCGCCGCTTCAGCGTCCCCTGGGACTCGCCCGGCCCGAGACTCAGGGAGATGATCCTGGGTCTGAGGGCTATCTGGAATTGCTGGCAGAACGAAGCTCCGCTGAAATTCCAGGGAAAATTCTACTCGTTTACTTTAATGACCCCCTTCTTTAATCCAGGTCCGATCCGCCATCCTGATATCCCCATCTACATTGGTGGGCTGAACCCCTATATGTGCCGCTTGGTTGGAGAGCTCTGCCAGGGCATGCACATCCACCCCCTGCACACGGTAAAATTTATTCGCGAAGCCATCGTGCCGGCAATCAAAAACGGCGCCGAGAAGGCGGGAAGGGACCATCGCGAGATATCTCTCTCCACTGCCGCCTTTGTCGCGACGGGTAAGAACAGGGAAGCGGTGGAGAAGGCAAAAGAAAAGGTTCGAAGCCAGGTGGCGTTTTATTCTTCCACGCGAAACTACTTTCCTGTCCTGGAACTGCATGGCTGGGGAGACGCAGCGCGCGCGCTGCAAAAAAAATCCGTGGCCGGAGATTGGGAAGGCATGCCCCGCGAGATCACCGATGAGATGCTCGCTGAGTTCGCGATTATCGGCACCTATCCCGAGCTGGGCGAAAAAATCCAGGAAAAGTACGATGGGGTCGTGGATCGGATCTCCCTTTACGGCTGTGTTCCGGCGCCGGGGGAAGAGAAGGACTGGCGCCCGATCATCAAAGCCATCAACGGCTGAAGGCGTTTTGCGGATTGTTGAAGAACGGTTAAAGCATGCTACAGTGCTTGCCGGGAGCGAGGGAGAAACAATGGCCATCATTACTCTATCTCACAGCGCGTTTGGTGGTGGCCGGGAAGTGGCCAATCGAGCTGCCGCCATCCTGGATCACCAATGTATCAGCCGGGAAGTGCTTATAGAAGCAAGCCGGCGCTACGGGATACCTGAAGCGAGGTACTACGAAGTTTTGGAAACCGAGCCGCGCTGGTGGGAGCGCTGGATTGAGAGTCTCAGGCTGTACCGGATTACTCTTCAAGCCGCGATGTGCGAGGCTGCCCAGGAAGGAAGGCTGGTTTATCACGGGCATGGGGGGCAGGAGCTTTTTCCCGGGGTTCGGCACGTCTTGAAGGTTTTTCTCTCAGCTCCCATGGAATACAGGATCGAACAGGTCAAAGCTCGTAAAGGCATGGACGAACTGGCGGCAAGACAGTATCTCAAGGACTTGGACAAGATTCGCACCCGCCGGCTGAAAGCTCTATTCGGCGTCGACTGGCGGGACCCCGGCCGATACGATCTCGTTCTCAACCTTTCGCGGATGACCATAGAGACTGCGGCCCATCTGGTCGTTGAGACCGCGCACCGGACAGAGTACCAGCCGGACACGGAATCCGAGCAGGCCTTGCAAGACCTGATGGTAACTGCGAGGGTGCAGGCGACGCTGGCTGTCACTCCGAGCACGCGTCATCTGAATGTGCGCGTGGAGTCTCTAAACGGGGAGGTCAGGCTGTACGGAATACTCACCGAGTCGGATCTGGAACAAACCGTCATTGACCTCATCAGGTCCGTGCCCGGAGTGCGAAGCGTCGAATCCAACCTAGTCTCCCCGCCTATAGAATACATCTATCCCTGACTGATGGCCTCGGGTTTTGAGTCTTGTGTTAGGAGAGCTACACTTGGGGAGATCCTAGCCGCATCCGCTTTTGTAATTTTTCTCCTCTCAGGTATTCTTACGGCCAGCATGACCCATGCGCAGCAAAAGACCGACGAAGAGTTGATGCGGGATACGGCCCTGCTCGTAAGAGAAGTCAAAGACTTTGGCCAGAGAGTGGGCATAGAGCCGACCAACGCACTGAGCCAGAGCTCTTATGAGAAACCCGTCAAGTCCATGCTGTGGCTCTGGATGCAGAGGAAGGGAACGATCGCCCTGAGGAAACCTATCGATATCCGGATCGGGCTCCGGTTCTCAGCGCCTCAGGAGCAGTTTCCGCTGGAGCGTCTTTACAACGCCAGCGGCTACAGCGTCTATTTTCGACAGGGGAATCAGTTTGGCGATGCAGAGGCCGTAACGACGCTCGAATTTGCGCGCGAATCCACCTTTACCAAGGTGACGACCGTTCTCCATGAGGACCTTCATGGAGACAAAAACTTCGATCTTATGTGGGAAATCGAGGAATCAATTATTACTCCTCTAAGCCTGTTAGCGGCCCTTGAGTTTTTTCGAGAGAGAGGAGACGAGGCCAATGTCACGGAAGCCCGCTCCACCATAGAGGAGAGGAGCAAACTCGCCCGCGAACTTCAAACCGTCGCCGAAGAAGCCGAATGCCTGTTTGAAGCACAAACGGACGCGGAGGCGCGAAACAGGCTCCTGGAGCTCGTTTCCTCCAGCAGCGTTTACAGCCGCTGGTACAAACATCATATGAAAGAGCAGGACGACAGCACTGCATTCGAAGCCAAAATCAGTCACGATCTTGCCTATTATAAGTTTTTTGCGCGCATCGTCTCTCTCGAGCGCAAGTTAGGCGACCTCAAAGCGCTTATCCGTGAGTTCAAGAAAATTCCTCGGGATAGTGACATGGAAAGGGCGGAAAGATATCTCGCCCGCCTGGAAGAACTATCGGAAGGCTCGATCCATGTCGTTCCTTGAAGGTGTCATTGGCGGGCGCCGGGAGCAATGATCCGCGCTAGCAAGTTTCGATAAGCGGGGAAAAGAAAAAAATGGAGCCGCAGAGCGACCCCCGAACCCCTTCGGTAAACTCTAAGACAAAGGCGTTTACAGCCATTCGCCATGCTTCGGCGCTGCTAGCGGGGCTGGGATTGTTTGTCGCCATCTCCGCTGTTTCAACAGGACGCAATCCGAGCATGGTCAAGGCGGGTCTGATCATCACAGCGATCGGGCTGATTGGCTGTGTCGCAGGCTGGTTGGCCGGCCGCGCGCAAAAAAAAGCCTGAGACTCGCGCCGCGAAAGAACCATCTGCCAAAGCCGCCTTGGCTTGATCTCCCGTGCCTCCCGGTTCGGCACAGCAGACAGGCGCCTAAGGAATGCTTATGAGCTTAGTCGGCTAGCTTGCTCCGCATCGTGACAAACTCTTCCGCTGCCGTCGGGTGAATGCCGATAGTGGCATCGAACTGCGCCTTGGTCGCGCCGCAGTTTAAGGCCACGGCCAGACCCTGGATGATTTCCCCTGCGTCCGGGCCGACCATATGACAGCCGAGCACCCGCCCGGTGCTCGGGTCGACAACCAGCTTCATCATCGCGCGCTCATCGTTGCCGGTGAGCGTGTGCTTGAGCGGCCGGAACGTGGTTCTGTAAATGTCGATCTGGCCGTATTGCCGCCGCGCCTGGTCCTCTGTCAATCCTACAGTGCCGACATTCGGTTGGCTGAAGACAGCCGACGGGACATTGCTATAGTTGGGCCTCATCGGGTTATTGTTGAAGAGCGTCTCGGCCACGGCGCGCCCTTCAGCGATGGCCACCGGCGTCAGGTTCAGCCGGTTGGTGCAATCACCGATGGCGTAGATATTCGAGAGTGTCGCGCGCGAGAAGTCGTCCACTACGACCGCGCCGTTGTGGTCCAGTTCAATGCCCAGCCTCTCCAGGCCCAAGTTGCCGGTATTCGGCAACCGTCCGGTGGCGAACATGATTTTTTCCGCTTCAAGCGAGAGTCCTCCGGTCAGACTGGCGCGTATGCGGCCTTTGAGCTTTTCGATTTTTTCAACGACGCAATTAAAACGAAGATCGATGCCTTTTTTTCTCATCTCCTCTTCTAGGGTCTTGCGCACGTCATGGTCGAAACCGCGGAGAAACAACGGGCCTCTGTGGACCTGCATTACCCGGACTCCCAGACCATGAAAAATTCCGGCGAATTCCACGCCGATGTAACCTCCTCCCACGATAATAATCGTTTCATAAAGGCTGGGGAGATAGAAGGCTTCATTTGAAGTGATTGCAAATTCCCGTCCCGGAATGTCGGGGACCCTAGGCCAGCCCCCCGTCGCGATCAGAATGTATTCGGTGGTATAGCGCTTGCCGTCGACCATCACCGTGTGCGGGTCCAGAATTTCGGCGTGTCCATCAGCGATACCAACGCCCGCGTCCTCGAGTAGTTTGCGGTAGATTTCGTTCAGCCGCTTCACTTCCTTAGTCTTGTTGGCGATGAGCTTGGTCCTGTCAAAGCGCCTCTCGCCAACGCTCCAGCCGATCCCTGCAGCATCCTTGAACTCCTCGCTGAATTCAGAGGCGTAGACGAAAAGCTTTTTGGGAATGCACCCGACGTTGACACAGGTTCCGCCAAGGTAGCGCTCTTCTGCGACGGCCACCCTCGCGCCGTACGAAGCGGAAACGCGGCTTGCGCGCACGCCGGCCGAGCCGGCGCCTATTGTGAAAAGATCGTAATCGTAACGCGTCATTCTTCTCCGTACTCCATCGGTCCTAGAGACCGCTCACGAATCTACCCCGGTTGAGGATGCCTTCAGGATCGAATTGTCGCTTGAGTTCACGCATGATTGAGATCCCCGGAGGCGGCGGACCCCAGACATTCACACCATTTTTGATCTCCGGAGGAGCCGCCACCATGACCGCATGACCCCTGTGCTCCTCGGCCCAGCCCGTTAGCCTTGCAAACCATGCCGCGCCGGACGGGTCAGCGTCGACCGATAACCAGAGCGATCCGGAGGAAGGGTGCGCGATGTAGCGTGCGGAACTTCCCGGGCACTTCGAGCTTTCAATCCTGTTGACCAATTCACCGATTGCAGCCAGCGGTGTGGTGACCCGGTACAAAAGGCCTTCACCGGTTGACGCGAAATCACGCACGATGTCCCACAGCCGTTGATGGGGCCTGTCCGTTAGAATTTCTGAACCGAGGCCGAATCGCTCCGCGATCGTCTGGATCTCACGAAGATGCCGTCCCACAGGTTCCTTAAACCCTTCCACCCAAATCGCGATGGCAGGAACATTACCGGAGGACATTCCGGCAACCCGCGCCACTTCACCGCTCAATAATGCCGTTCCGGCCGGCAGGAACACGGATTGGGATAGCTGATCAATGAATTGCAAAGAGGCATCGAGCGGACCACGGCCTAGTATGGTGGCTGCGCTCTCCGGTATCGGCGTCATTCTAAATGTCACTTCAGTGATAATTCCGAGCGTTCCTAGAGAGCCGACAAAGAGCTTGCACATATCATAGCCCGCCACGTTTTTGACCACTTTCCCGCCGGCCTTGATCTGCTCGCCGGTGGCGAGCACTACTTTCATCCCGATCACGAGGTCGCGGACGCCGCCGTAGAAAACACGCCGCGGTCCATTTACGTTCGTAGCGACCACGCCGCCGACCGTCGCGCGTGAGGGGTACGGTGGGTCGAGAGCCAGAAACTGCCCCTTCCGGCCAAGGACCTCCTGGAGGACCGCCACTTTGGTTCCTGCCTGAACGGTCGCGGTCAAATTGGCGTCGTCATGCTCGATGACCGCGTCCAAGTGCGCCAGATCGAGAACCAGATCCACCTTGGGTGGAACGTTGCCGAGACCTATCGAGGTCCCGCCACCCCAGGGGACCACGGTCGCACCAGTCTCCGCGCAAACGCGCAACGCGACGCTGACCTGTTCCACCTGATCAGGTGAACAAAGCACCGTCGGAGATAGACCATCGACCACGTACGGGGCCAGGAGTTTTGCATCCGTGTCCACGATTCCCGGTTGCAACTGAGCTTTAAGCCTTGCGACAAGGAGTTCGGCGGAAACTTTCATTGGTATTGAGCTCGGCCGCCGGCGCTGTAGGCGCGGTCGAGAAGGTCCATCAAATGAAGCACCGTTACGCTCGGACCATACCGTCGAGCGCCGTAACAGAGCTGGAGCATACAGCCAGGATTCGGCGCGACCACAGCTTCCGCCGCGGTCTCAGCAATCGCCTTCATTTTTTCTTTTAACAGCTCCTGGGAAACTTCAGGATGAGTGAGGTTATAAATCCCGGCGCTGCCGCAGCATCGGTCCGAGGCCTTCATCTCGACGAATTTGATTCCGGGAACGGACATAAGGAGCGCGCGCGGTTGAAGGCGGATTTTTTGGCCATGGGCGAGATGGCAAGGGTCTTGATACGTAACCACCTTTTCGATCCGGCCAAGATCTCCCACCAACCCGAGACCCGCCAGGAATTCGGTCGCATCCTTAACCATTCGGCTGAAGCGCGATGCCCTTTCCGCGTAAATAGGGTCTCCGCGCAGTAAATGGCCGTACTCTTTCATCGCCGCTCCACATCCGGCTGCATTCACAATGACCGCGTCCACCCCGGCTGCGAGAAACGCGTCGATATTGACTCGCGCCATTATCTTTGCCATGACAGTCTCGCCATTGTGAATATTCAGCGCACCACAGCACCGCTGGGTTTTCGGGGTGACGACAGCGCATCCATTATGGCGCAAAACCCTCACGGTGGCTTCGTTGATAGCGCCGAAGAAGAGGCTCATCACGCAGCCGCTTAGCATCCCTATTCGGGCGCGGCATTCGCCAAACGCCGGCAGGATCCCTTCCTTCGGGGTGAAAAATTGATCGGGCACGGGCGGCATAAAGGCTTCCACCTCCCGCAGCCGGCGCGGCAAAAGCCGGCGGGCGGCGCCTTGAAGGCCGCTTCGCTGGTAGAGTCTTAGAAGGCGCGCAACAAATCTCAGCCGGTGAGGGTAAGGGAGAAGATGTTTGAACGCAAACTTTGAGAGCGACCGCACCAGAGGAGATCCGGACGGCCCTAGAAGCTCACGGGCCGCCTCGGCGATGTGGCCGTACTGAACGCCCGACGGACAGGCGCTCTCGCAAGCGCGGCACATGAGACAGAGGTTGAGGTGTTCCCCGAAGCGCTCGTTCGGCTCTAATCGGCCCTCCGTCAACGCGCGCACCAGGTGAATGCGCCCGCGCGGCGATTCCGGCTCAAGACGAAATATCTGGTAGGTCGGGCACTGATTAAGACAGAGGCCGCAATGAACACACCGGTAAAGCTCGGGGAGGTCCAGGGCTGCGCCCGGCTCTCTTTTTGATCCAGCTTTTGATCCCTGGAAGATCATATCCAGAGTCCTGCCGGCAGTCTTGCCTGCTGGCCCCGAATCTCTCCGCAGCCGCTCGGAGTGGGAAACAGTTTTGCCGGGTTGAAGCGACTATACGGGTCAAACGCGCGACGAACCCGCTGCATCGCCTCCAGATCTTCGGTCGTAAAAAGCAGCCCGATGTAGGCCTTCTTTTCCAATCCAATGCCGTGCTCGCCAGTAATGCTCCCACCCAGTTCCACACATGCCCTAAGAATTTCGGCGCTGGCTTCGATGACACGCTCAAGCTCTCCGGGCTTGCGCAAATCAAACAGAATGTTGGGATGGAGATTGCCGTCTCCGGCGTGAAATACATTGGCGATCTTGATCCCAAAGCGTTCGCTCACTTCTCCCACAAAGCGCATAATCTCAGGAAGGCGGCTGCGCGGCACGACGCCATCCTGCACGTAGTAATTCGGCGCTACAGCGCCCATCGCGCCAAACGCCCCTTTGCGTCCCTTCCAAAGGAGTTGCCGCTCGGCTTCGCTCTGGGCTATCCTGACCTCGCGGGCGCCGTTGGCCGAGCAGATTCCCCGCAGTAGACTCAGACTCCGCTCGCTGTATTCCCTGACGCCTTCGACCTCCACAAGAAGGACGGCGGCCGCGTCCCGCGGATAGCCCACGGGCGCTCCAGATTCCACGGCTTCAATGGTCTGGTGATCCATCATCTCCAGTGCGGCGGGGATGATACCGGCAGCCGTAATGTCGACCACCGTCCGTATCGCCGGTTCGAGGTCGGTGAACACCGCCAACAGAGTGCCCACTGTCTCCCGCGCCCGCATCAACCGCACGACCGCTTTTGTAACGATTCCCAGCGTTCCCTCAGAGCCGACGAAGATTCCACAGAGATCGTAACCGGGAGAATCGGGAACGACACCGCCCAGCCAAACGATCTCGCCGCTGCTCAGAACCACTTCCACACCCAGCACGTGATTTGTGGTTACGCCATAAGCCAGGGTGTGAGGCCCTCCGGAATTATTCGCCACATTGCCGCCGACCGAACACGCTGCCTGGCTGCTGGGGTCCGGCGCGTAGAAGTAACCGTCTCCCGCAACGGCCTGGGTAAGCTCGAGATTGATAACGCCGGGCTCGACGATCGCAATGCGATTCTTGAGATCGATCGCCAGTATGCGGTTCAAACGCGCGAGGGAAAGAAGAATGCCTCCTTCCGCCGGCACCGCGCCCCCCGCCAGGCCGGTGCCTGACCCGCGCGGAACCACAGGGATATTTTCCCGGCCTGCTAACTGCACAACGGCCGAGACCTGCCCCCCATCCGCGGGCAGAACGACAATTTCAGGCATTGCCTGGATGATTGAGCCGTCCTGCTCATAAACGATCACGTCCTCTTTCTCCGTGAGGACATACCGGTCCCCGACGATTTTCTTTAGCTCACCGATAAGCGCTTCTCGGCCCAAAATGATCTCCTGAATAATCCGGTCTAAACTCGCGTTCTCCGGCTTTTGAGCTTTTCCCCGTTGCGCAGATACTCTCCCCGCACTGCGAGACGCGCCTCGTCCTCCAGCTCTTCGTCCCAATCTCCTAAAGAATAACCGTACCAGGGCTGTTTCGGACTAAGCGGCGGCAGTCCCAATTCCTCCCAGATTTTTCGCGCTCTTTCCATATATTCCCGCCCGGGCAAGGAGACCGGCGGGAAGGCTTCCCGAAGGACGGCATTAATCAGAAGCGCGGATTCCTCTGCCTCGCGCGCTTCGACCGACCGCCCTTCCCGACTGAACGGCGGACTGTGCCAACGCTCGCGCCCTCTAAGGATCTGGACGTCTCTGTGGGGGACGGAACGAAAACTGATCGCCCACATCACCATGTCGAGATCACGCGGATCGATATCCTCATCCACCGCCACCAGGAACTTCCCCACTCCGGGATGAAAAGTTGCCGCTCCCATCAGGGCGCGCCAGGTCTCAGCTTCGCTTGGTTTTCGCATCTGCAAAACGAGCAGATTGCGGAGATTGGTGAGCGGCTCATGCATGGCCACCTGAACGATGCTCTTGATTCCCAGCTCCCCTTTAAGAAAACGCAGGAACAGAGGCTCATAGCCCACCCTTTTGATAATGCTCGATTCGCTTGGCGTTACCTGACTGGTCCAGGAGACCAGGATCGGGTTTTTCTTGCGCGTGATGCAGCTCACTTCCAGATAAGGGCTTAAACCCCGAGGATGCATGTAGCCGTGGGATTCGCCGAAAGGTCCTTCTGGCTCCATGTACTCCGTGGAAAGATGTCCCTCAATGACGATCTCCGCTTCGGCAGGGACCTCAAGATCCACGGTCTGGCATTTCACCAAGTGGATCGGCTCTCCAGCCAGACCTCCGGCGACGGCAAGCTCGTCGACTCCGTAAGGAACCTTCTGCACGGCGGCATACGAGACCACTGGCGGAGGTCCGACCACGACGGCCGCTTCGAGAGGAATGTTGCGTTCCTTGCATTTGGCCCAGTGGGTGAGCACGTGTTGTCCCGGACTGCAGAAGAGGCCGATTCGATCAGCGGCTTTAATATGGGAACGGTAGTTGCCGACGTTGCGAATGCCGGTTTCCGGATCTTTGGTGACCCAATGCCCGGCGGTGATAAACGGGGCTCCGTCAAATCCGGGGGTGGAGATGGGCACCGGGAGTTGCAACACGCCTCCAGCGCGGTAGAGGTCGCCGCCCTTTTGAATGATCTCCTGGATAGGGCCGCTCTCAACCATAATCGGGTCGATCGGATTCCGAAAAGCCTTTTCCCACCTTTCGACCATCTCTTCCTCTTTACAGCCGAGACCCACGGCGAAAATGTACTTGGAGCCCGCCATAATGCCCACTCCCACCGGGATGTCGTAGCGCTTTCCTCCAGCGTCGATCACGTTCTCAAAGAGAAAACCGCGCCAGTCTTTCTCCGCCAGCCCGCCACGGTATTGCCACCGTACGAGAGGATGAAGCTCGGTATCTTTATTGATCTCCCGCTGGACACGCACAAGCAGCCCTTCCCGTTCCAGAGCCGCCAGGTGTTGGGGAAGATCCGCGTAACGCCGATCCCATTTTCTCGCTTGCTCCGCTCGCTGCACCATTGTTGCGCCTCCTTCACGCTTCCGTCGATTCTCACTGAGCAATGACCTCTGCGCTATGTAGACCCATTTTATTTTTTTTGTCCAGCAGCCAATTCCTCCGAAAGCATGTCCTGAGCATGGTCGAAGGGCTGTTCCCTCAGGGGCACGTCTTCCGGTCGCAGCCGATGGGCCAGTGCCTCGAGGCTCCAAGGTCGTTTATTCTCCGTCTATGCCCCCAGAACGTGCACGGTTCTACGTCTGCGACCTCCAGGCCTGCCCCTTCGATCACAG
>JACQUW010000182.1 GCA_016210115.1 Deltaproteobacteria bacterium
AGAAGAACGGAGGTGTCGATGTAAAGCAATTATCGGATACCAGCCTGCCTCTTCGGTGGCCTCTTGCGGGAAGCCTCCAACGTCTCTTCATGGGCCAAGATACGCTTCAGACTTGCTTTTCTAGCACGGTGAAGTAGGACGGAGGTCGATGCTGTCCTTATATATTTCGCGAATTCTTTCAGGTCCATGGCGGCTTCACACTACCAGCCGGGAGACAGTCAGTCAACCAAGCACGCTTCCCGCGCCAGACCGGACAGGCACGGTCATCTAATCGAAACCCTCCTTCAGGCAAAGCGCTTGAAAAAACCGAAGCGGTAATGTCTAATTTGCCTCTCTGTTTGCCGGATCACGATCATCATGAACAGCGAAACTGTCTCTGCCATCGTTCTCGATTACCGCGCGGCGGAGAAAACGCGAGACTGCCTGAAGTCTCTTGCCGGCCAAGGCCTTCAAACAACCTACGTTCTCGACAACTCAGACTCTGAAAGCGCCTCATTAGAGCTGCGCCAGGCCCTTCGGCAGCTCCAATCTTCCGGCATCGATTTCAAAATTGAAATCCTGTCCGCCGGAAAAAACCTCGGCTTTGGGAGAGGAGTCAACTTTGTCCTCTCCCATGACAGACACGCCGGATCCCCTCATGAGTATTATCTGCTCCTCAACAATGATGCCGTTGCAGGCCCATCGTTGGTCAGGGGCTTGATAAACGTGATAAAACAAGACTCTCAGATTGCCCTAGTCGCGCCGAGAATCGTTTCGAATGATCCCGGACGCGAATTTGGCATCTGGTACCAGCGGTATTTGGGTTTGCTCCTATCGCGACCAGGGAGATTTCGGTTTCATTACCTGGTTGGCTGCTGCTTGCTTTTTCGGAAGGATCTCCTTGGCGAGGATCGCCTTTTCGATGAAGCATTTTTCATGTACGGCGAGGACGCAGAGTTGGGCTGGCGTCTAACCCGTCAGGGCAAGTCAATAAGCTGCGCCAAGGACGTCTTTATCCAACACGAATTCGGCCCATCCGTAGACAGAGCGAGTTTTTTCTACGAATACCACATGGTTCGCAGCCATTTGCTCCTGAGTCTCCGAACCTGGATTCATCCAGCGGAAATCCCGTTTCTGGTGACCACTAAATCCCTCTCTCTCGGCTGCCGCGCTCTGATTCGAAGTTTCCGCCACCGTTCCTTGGTACCTCTGGCTGCCTATCTCCTCGCCTGGCTCCCTTTGAACCCGAACGGACCTGGTTCCTGACAGTGTGTCATAATGCTATTCGAGAAGCCGATCCCCATACTTCTCCTCTGGGTTGTTTGACACGATGGCGGTTCATCGCATAGCCTTTGGCCGTGCGACGGGGGCTGATTTCAGCGGAGTACGCGCTTTCCGCATGCCTCCGCAATCCAACGCCATTTTGGAACCTGAAATGATGGGATCGAGGCGGTTCGCTTTTGTACTTTTAATTGTAATCGTCCACGTTCAGCCGGTATTCGCGGAGATCAGGCAATGGCGCGTGATGGAGCTGAAATTCACGGCAAATCAGGACCATGTCAAGCCTATAGAGCTCCAATTTGCTGCGGTCTTTACTGGGCCGGGTGAGAGACATTATTTGGTGCCCGGCTTCTGGGACGGTGAGAGAAGCTGGAGAGTCCGCTTCGCGCCGCCAGCTCCAGGTGATTGGACCTACGTAACACTGTGCAATGATTCCAGTGATACGGGATTGCACGAGCAGCGCGGTTCTTTTTACGCCCATCCTGCGGGCTCCGAGAACCGGCTGTTTGCACACGGGGGTTTTCTGCGCGTGAGCGAGAATCGCCACTATCTTACCTTTTCCGACGGCACGCCTTTTTTCTGGCTCGGAGATACCTGGTGGCTCTGCCCGTCGAAACTTTGCCCGATTTCTGGCTCGTCGAACCCAAGGTATGTGTCCATGTACAAGACTCTTGTGGACACCCGCAGGGCGCAGGGATTTACCGTTATTCAAATGGCGTTTATCACAGGAGAAACAAAGCTCTTCAATCCGACCCAATGGAGTGAGTCGACGATCGGCTTCTGGCGCGAGGCCGACCAGTACGTCGCATACGCAAACGAATCAGGACTCTTGCCAGTTATCGGAATTGGATTTCATAGCGACATAGACCCCGTGAGCCTGGACAATTTGAAGACGCTTTGGCGGTATGTAATTGCCCGCTACGGAAGTTTTGCGGTGACCTGGCTGGTGCTGGGAGAATACAACCTGAACGATCCTCCCGAGCGTCTGCAAAAGGTGCTGGCGCTGGGACGGTTCATTAAGGACACTGACCCTTACAAACGGGCCATGAGCGTTCATCCCTCCCACGCCCGCCGCGACCGGAGACAGGCCTGGAGCCAACTCTGGTATGACTTCATTATGATCCAATGCGGCCATGGGTTGGTGCCGCCGGCTGATTTGTACCTGAATGCATATTCTAGGGAAGAGCGAAAACCAGTATTGGAAGCCGAATGTAACTATGAGGGCGTCAGGGAGACCAAAGCAGAAAAAGTGCGATTAGTGGCGTATCGAGCGATTCAGGCGGGTTCCTTCGGATACACTTATGGCGCTCATGGTTTGTGGTATCCAACCCAATCCCCGGAGGACAGAAGGTTTGAGGAATATGGGAAGACGATCCCCTGGTGGGAGGCTCTCCAGCTTCCCGGAGGGCACCAGATGCAGCATCTGCGAACGCTGTACGAATCCCTCGAATGGTGGAAACTCGAACCTTCGCCCGCGCTGGTAGAAACCGCCGAGGAACTTCCGGAGGAACTTCGCATTCTCGCAAAAGCAGACAAGGATGAAGTCTTCACGTTCTATTTTCCAAAGGGGATTGACCCAAAACTTGAGGCCAGGCTGGCGCGGGGATATCCGGGTGCAACTTATTCGGCGAGGTGGTTTAATCCCCGGACGGGAGATTCGCTTTTTGTAAACAAACTACAAATTCCAACCGCCGCGACTCTCTTGCCTGAGCGCCCCAATGCCGAGGATTGGGTGCTTATCCTCAGAAAAGATCAATAGGCTGGAAGACAGGGGGATCAGAATCGAATAATCGAATCCAAGATGGTGAATGGACGTCAGCGGGTATGGGCCGCGACTCCAATCATGATAGCTCTAATTCATTGCTTCACGGCGATAATCACGTCCTGCAGACAACCAAGAAACTCCTTCCTGCCACACCAAGAGCCGTAAGTGATTTCTGTAATACTCAAATGATTTTTGTCGTAAAGTTTCCTCACGTATGACTCCGCATGGGCCACTGTTGTCTCCGGAGTTTTTTGATCCGCAATCCGGCAGATCTCGTCGTCACACTCATATATGAACGGTACCTTGATGGTATTTAGCCCCGCATCTATTCGCCTCAGAGACTCCTCGCTTAAGAGGAAAAATGTGATTACGGACTTGCCGCCGGTCTTGAGCATGCGCCCGATCTCGGAGAAATAATTCCCCATATCGAGAGGCAGCATGTGCGTGAAGACCGATGACAAAAATATGAGATCGAACGTCTCGCTTTCATAAGGGAACCTGTAGTCGCACGCTCGGTAGCGCCCGCCTGCGTTATAGTGGGAGCTGAAGATATCAGCCAGAGCAAACCGAAAGTTTTTAAAGCGCTTGTAACTCCGGCTGCACCACTCAATGGCCTGAGGAACGACATCGATCCCGTCATAACCGCCGCTGCCACTGAGATACTTCGTTAGCGGTCTGGCCTTTTGTCCTATACCGCACCCGATATCCAGCACACGATCGCCTGGAGACAGTCGAGCATGACCGATCAAAAAGTGATGCGTAAAACCCTCACCAACCCTTCTAAACTCTTCCTGCGTCGTTGCTCCGTCGAACAGCATGTCGACTGGGGGTACCAGCTGATATGTATTCAACCAACGCAGACGGCGGGCCAATCCTTGCACCCTCATATACAGCCCTCAACAAGACTCAATGACACACCCTCGCCTTTACTTTTCGGTTCACCTCGCCTGCCGGGACTCCTGACTTTGCTTCGTCGCTTTGTTGACGACTGCGCCAGAGAGGCTGAGGATAAGGGTCGATAAAGGCCATACCGATCGATCCGACAAATGCGGTGGTTTGTATCATGATCAAAAAAGGTTCCTGATACCTCTTATCTGCTATCCATTCCCAACAGCGTTCTTTTTAAACTCTGCGAATCCAAATACTGCCTCCTCTGTTTCTCATGCAGAGCGGCATCTCCTGCTCAAAAGTCGGCTGGTGGAAATGCTCCAAAAACGTATTGAAGAATACGATCTTGAATGAGGCATTAAACTGCAAAAACGATCTCAAGACGTATAACTCGGTCCAGGCTCTCCCCTCATAGATCCATTCCTTGGGATATTCAAAAGGGTAGAAAATATCGTGAAAGTGGACATACACACCCCTCTTGAGACGCGGGAGTATTTCAAAGAATATCCGATTAACGTCGCTGTTGACTTTGCTTACGTGCGTCGAATCGATAAACAAAATGTCACCCTGAGAAAGAGACTCGAATTCACTCAACTGGACATCCTGAAGCCTTTTGGAGATGAGCGTGAGGCTCTTCAAGTCACCGGGTCGAATCAAGGATAACAGGAGCTCCGGGAACGGCTCGATACAGGTGATTTTGATTGAACCGTCAAAAAACCGCTCGTTCGTGTCCAGCATTACGCACGACGAATATCCAGAGCCAATCTCAATGATTTTCTTTGGCTTCGCATGTCTTATCATGCTGTAGAGAAAAACGGCGTCCGAGTATGAATAAGAAGGGTTCTCGAAAAAGTACCTTAAGCCGTTGCTCTTTTCCGGTTTGAAAGGCAATTCGCTGTAATAATTCTTAAATTCGCCGAGCAGTGACAATTGTTCCTGCTCATTCAGGTCAATGCCCGGGATTTGACGTGGAATATGGCCAAAAATGGCCTCTTCTCTTCCTCTGACCTCATCCAAATCTGGGATTGGAGAGTAATAATGGCCTGGGGGGACAAACTGATTGTACGGGGTGAGACCAGGTGAGTCTGGTCGCGGGTTCTCTTTTCCACTTAGACCAGCACTCATCAACTGGAGCTTCTTCACAGTATAGCTGATTAGACCGGCGATGGTCATTTCGCAATTCCATCGCGTGTCGCTTGACAGGTTTCGTCCCGGGCCATCATAGATGCTGGCTCCACTTCGGGCTGGACACATAATCGTGTTCCGGTCATCTCTGGGACAATTCTCCGTTGGAGAATCTCGTCGATCCGTCTTTTGTACCTTAGCCCGATTGCCCTGTAACTGAAGTAGGTCCTGATATGGCGGCTCGCGATTTGGCCCAGCGCTCGCCCATAATCTCGGTCGTCCAACAGCTTGAGCATGTGGGAAACCGCACTATCGATGTCTGGTTCCGCCCAAACCTGTCCTTTAGCATGCGGATAGGCGCTTTCCGGGACATCAACCAGTTTGTGGCGAACTAGACAAGAATTTTGATCATCCATGAAGTCCAGATTGCCAGAGTACCCGGTTGCGACGACCGGTTTGCTAAGCAGCATGGCCTCGGCCATGCCTCGACCAAAGCCCTCAGAGCGATGAAGCGACACAAAGCAGTCGCAGCACCGGACGAGATTTTTGATTTCGTTATCAGTGAAAACGTCGTCGATAATGATCAGCCGATCTATGCACCCGTACTTATTCACTTCCGTGATAAATTCCTGAAATTCCAACCGACTCTTAGCCGAGCTGCTAGCACCGTGAAGCTTGATGACAAGGCGCATACCTTCTCTACTCCGAGCGGCACAAACTTCGTCGAATGCCTGAATAGCAGCAAGCGGGTTCTTGCGGGAAATGTAGGATCTGAAGTCGAAACAAAACAAGAATAGGTACGCACTCTCCGGGAGCCCGAAATACCTCCGTCCCAACAACGACGAAAGCTTTATTTGGACCGCCAGAGGCAGGTGGAATACAGGTTTGGTGGTAGCTTTCTCAAGGGAATCAACAACGAATCGCGAAGGAGCCCAGATCTCATCGAAACGATTCAAATGCTCGATCCACTCCCGCGGGTAGATACCAAGCTCCCATTGGGGGCAGATCACATTGTGAGCACCGTATGGCAACTTTCCGCCAAGCCGATCTGCAGCTCGCTCCACTTCATCGCCATTGATGTAGAATATGTTAAGATTTGAACTCACACCGTTCACCAAGTGACCACTAAGCTCTTTCTTAAGATGCAAATCCGCAGAATCGTAACCCCGGAAAAGATCGCGAATCGGCAGCGTAAGCCCGGTCGCCCGAAACGCTCGAAAGGAGCAACGGATATCTTCCCCCCGTCCGGTCGGGGCGAATGGATGACCTATCAAAACCACTCTTTGATTTGAGTCGCTCACGATATTCTAATACATGTGGCGCGAGAACAAGATTTTCCTATTACGGCTCAAGTAGGTCTCGCTGCAGAGCATCCCGGGTCGCTTCAAGAAAGCCATGGCCGAAGTGACTATCCGGCTCTAAATAATTGCCCTCCGCCCATTCATTCCAAGCCACCACAAAGACAAGTTGTTCGTCCCCAAAGTTTTGCTCTCGCGTTCGCGCAATCACGGCTTGAAGCCAAGCCTGGTACGCACCGGGGGAGACATGGACAAATGTGCTGGGGTCATTTTGACGGCGCGCCGTATTGTCCCAAGACGGCATAACGGCATGAAAGAGAACATGGCCATCTTTCTCCTGTTCCAGATATTTCATCACGGCTTCCCGGTAGTCATAAACGGCTCCAGCATAGTTGGGGTTCAGCAACTTTCCTGGCGGTTTAATGGGACTGAGCTTTCGGTGCGGTGGAAAGGCTACGGAGGCGTCAAAACCCAGCTTAGAAGGATCTACACCCTGCCGGGAAAATTGGAAGGAATTGACCATCGCAAGATAAATTTCGCCCAATCCTTCTTGACGACAAATTTCGCGCCAGATCTCCGTCGTCCGCCTCGGATCCGGGAAGAGCTCGATACGGTAAACAAGCAACAGCGGTTTGCCATGGATCCTTATGTAATGCGGATGCCGCATATAGCGAATAAGATCCCGGATGACGGAGCGATCATCGTCGTCTGAATGTTGTTGCGCCATCAGAACGTGGCCGTCCCCGCCATCCCATTTTTGAGTCCAATTCTCATTGGCCCAGCAAAGGCAAAAAGGGATATTTGGCTTATTCGAGTTCATTATTCGTTCAAGAGGCAGATCCAGCAGGCGTTTTCCGTTGAACCAGTAATAATAGAAACAGAAACCGTAAATGCCGTATCTCTTGGCCAGTTCTGCTTGCTCCTCCAAGACTTCGGCAAGCCGAAGGTCATAGAAGCCAAAATCACTGGGCAACCGCGGCTGGTAATGCCCAACAAAGTTAGGGCGGGCTTTTGCGACATTAGTCCATTCGGTGAACCCTTTGCCCCACCAAAGATCGTTTTCGGGAATCGGATGATACTGAGGGAGATAGAATGCAATTAGTCGCACCCTGTTGAGTTCATCGATCTGCGCCTGCCATTTCTCCGAGAGCTTCTGCTGACCACGGACTACGAGAGCTTGCTTATAACTCGGCTCCAGCATTCCTGAAGTCGTAGCACTGAGGTGATGCACCACCACGGCTCTAGGATTATAAAGTATTCGGTACCCCCGGCTGCGAAGACCGAAACAGAGATCAACATCCTCGCAATAAGCCGGCGCGAAGGCCTGGTCGAAACCTCCCATCTCCCGGAACAGCCTCGTGGGCAGGATTAGACAGCAGCCGGATACGTAATCGACCTCTCGAAGACGGTTGTATTTCGGCAGTTCAGGATCATCAAAGAGACCTACCAACCGGGAAGTAGCGCCAGGGTCCAGGCACACCCCAGCCTCCTGCAGCCGTCCATCCGGGAACAGGACCTTCGGTCCAACCGCGCCCACATTGCTGTAGTTCGAAAATGTTTTCACGAGCGCGACCAGCCATCCTTCCAAAACCTGCGCGTCGTTATTGAGGAAAACAACAAACTCCCCGCGCGCCCGTTCTGCCGCACGGTTGCACGTGCGGAGGAACCCGAGGTTCTGCTGATTTCTGAGGTGAGTGATATTCTTCACGCGGGCCAGAATCTCTTGAGTTCTTTCGCCGGAACCATCATCGATCACTATGATCTCATAGGAACAACCCCGCGTGTTTCTGGCGATAGAAGCCAAACATTCGAGCGTAAGTCTCTCATTATTGTAAACAGGAATGATGATGGATATGTTAGGGCTCTGCACAGACGCAAATTCCAGGGACGAAGCTTGGGTATCCAACTCACCGTCATCAAATGAGACCATTGGAGGTCGTTTCGGACGGATATCAGCCACACGGGTTTTCTTAGCTTCCTCGATTCTAGCGGAAAGCGCGACGTAATCCCGCCAATTCACCTCGCCATCCATCTTGGGTTTGGGCTTGGCTGGACTGAGCCCAGGGCTTTGCTCTGCAAACCTCAATATAGAAACTCGTCTCAGGTCCCGAATCACATTTCTAAGGAAAACTCTCGTTCCATCTCTTCTCCACAACCAAACCGCCCGCCTCACCAGCCGCAGTGGCCGATTTCTGAAAGTGTCCACCGAGTTAAGCTTAAGCAGCCATGAATTTTCCATTAAAGGCATTCCTTGCAGGTACTCATAACGAAAATAATTAGCCGTCTTCTCGCATTGTTATCCTGACACGAACGGCCTGATAACCCTTCTATAAAACCGATAGACCAATGTTCCCCGGACTGCATCAGCGAAGGCTTGAAGACGGTTGCTGTGCTCTTGGAGGTGATTCAGCTCCTGCTGTGTAGTTTGCAACTCGTCCTTAAGGTGCGCGATGAGGCTCGTAGTATCACGGACATTAATCGGGGTGTCCACAGCACCTGAGATATCTACCTCTTCTTCCAATGGATTTACCCACATCTGGAAGTTCGTCTCTTGCCGAATTACAGAATCAATGGTCGCGCTGGAATCATGGGAAGGAAATAATGTTGATAACACCCATAGGATGTGATCGCGCACAGTCTTCGCCTTTGGGTTAAGCCCTGTTGCCCATGGCGCATGATCCAGGAACCAGAACAGCAAGCCCCTGGTACATAATTCTTCCAAGCCAAAGGAATTCCGGTTTTCAAATTCTAGATCAAAAGCCTCTAACGTTCGATTCTTTAATCGAATCAGGTTTCGAGGAATGCAGTCCCACGCATTAGGCGCGAGCGTGCTTTCGGTGGAACGCCCAAAGTGTTTTTCAACATAAGCCATCCATTCATTTAACGTTTGGAGAAAATCGTTGCCTCTACCTGATATAGCATAGCGAAGCAACTCCATTTCGACGCTGGAACCATCCAGGAAAGGTTGCGGCGGTGGCGCATTGAGTTTGAAACGTAAACCAGAAGGAGTTGCCACCGTGCCTGAGGTGCTAGGATATTGTTTTTTAACCTGAAGCCTGTTGTTTGTTTTTTCTAGTGTCGTTGTCGAACACAACGCTTTATTCTTTGTCAGGCGTTCTGACCAAACCAGCCATGGCGATTGAAGACTCGCAGACTCTCGTCTACTGGCAATTACGAGGAAGGAATTGCTTAACTCTCCTAAAAGCCCTGCTTTATTAACCTCACAAGTGACCAAGGCCGCATTGCCGTTCTTATATCTTTCAGGCACGAGGTAGTCCTCAAACGGGTACCTTGATGCCCAAAAGGCTATTGACTCGTTGCAAAGAGATACTGCCTCGTCTGTCAATATGACTCTTGCGAGTTTATAATCTGGAAAAGGATACATAACACGGAACGTGGTGAAGCCCGCACTCTGTAGTTTGCGGCAAAGCGCCACCTTGGAAAATGTCCTTGCTTTGTCGAAGGCAGGGTAGCCATGGAGACTTTCCATGGGAATTCCACAATGATCTTCTCCACACCCAAGGAAATATTTCAGGCCGAGTTGGTTCTCAATGGCCAGAAGCATTTTCCCATCTTCCTTGAGTGCTTTTGCAGCAATTTGGAGACATTGCTGAAAAGGATTCTCACCTCGGACAAAGCCCCTGCTCCATTCTAAGACCCCGATTAAAACAACCAGATCATACGTCGGTTCAGGGTTAACCCGATTGATATCGACTGAGAAAACCCGGACATGAGGTAAGTCCCGGCACCGACTAGCGCAAATGCCGGCACGATCGAGAGATCCCTCGACGGCATCGACCAGAGCAAATCTTTCGCCCAAAGCACGAGTAACAGCCCCAGACCCCGCTCCTAGTTCCAAAACCTGCAAATTTGAGGAGAATGGCAGGCAACGGATAATTGACCCACGGTGGATGGAGAGATGATATCGTTCCACCCACGTTCTGGCCTTTTCATGAAGCTCCCATGAAGTCGACGATATGTCTTGGGCTGAGCTGACCATTTCAAGAATTCGCTCTTCCGCTATCTGACCATCGGAGTATGCAAATCCGTTGCTCCCTCGATCTACAAAAAGATTCTCTTGTATTTGGCGAAAAGAAAGACCGAAGGTCTTCATTGGCTAGTTTTCTAATAGGCTAACCGCAGCTCACAGTTATTCCGGAAAGTCGTTCCACGACAATGCCAGTACTCTAAAAGCCGGCGTAAAGATCAACCAGTTTCCCCGCCCTTACGCACTTGATTAGTTCCCTTGAATCCACTCGATCACTGACTCAACATCAAACAAACCGACACGAGGCTCGTTGCTCACCACCTGGAAGGGCATGTAGTCATATCGTCGATCATAAACTACGTACTCTCCTTCCTCATAGGAGGCAGAGCCAATACAAAGCAAGTAATCGCCTGGATTGAGCCGAATAGGTTGCCTGAATGTTACTACGATGACATCGTCCTTTCCCATCCGGCCCATATCAATATTTTGGAAGAGCGTATTTGTTCCACAGAGAATTGTCCCTTTAGGATCTTTAATTGTGTACGCCACGATGGCAGCTGGCATGTCCTCGTGATGCCGTACCTTAACTTTTATGAGATACTTCTGATTCCGCTGTAGGATCTGCACCGGTTTATGTTCAAGCGTAAAAATTCCGGCTTCTAGAATTTCAGCCTTTTTTGTCCCATACCGGTCTTCATTAGGATTAACGCGAAATAGCCCACGCCACTCTATTTCTTTAGAGGGCGGTGGTTGAGTTGAAGAATTGTTTCCATCGAGTCCTGTTTCCGCATCCAGCCCCCGTCTCAGAACAATGAGCCTGTTATATTCATCGACCGCCGTTTTAGGTGCGCCTTCAACGATCAGTAGCCCCTTATCGAGCAGCAGGGCATGGCTGCAATGAGTCGTGATCAGATCTAAGCTGTGGGTTACAAAGATAATCGTTATCCCTTGTTCCTTAAATTCTCGGAGCTTCGAATAGCACTTGGCTTGGAAGAGTACGTCCCCCACCGCCAGCGCCTCATCAATCGATAAAATATCTGGTTCCGTGTGTACAGCGACGGCAAACCCTAACCGCACGTACATCCCTGACGAGTAGTTTTTTACGGGAGCGTCGATGAAGTCCCACAACTCTGCGAAGTCTACAATATCGTCAAATTTCTTATCGATTTCCCCTTTGCTTAGCCCAAGGACAGCCCCGCTTAAATAGATATTCTCTCGACCGCTCAGCGTGGGATGAAACCCCGCGCCTATTTCAAGCAATCCGCCGACGCGGCCACGGATTTTGATTGCGCCTTTGTCGGGAAGAATCAGCCCGTTAAGCATCTTCAATAATGTACTTTTGCCCGCGCCATTGAGCCCGATGATTCCAAGACACTCACCACGTCTGACCTCAAAGGAAATGTCATTCAAAGCCCAGAACTCGTCGCGACGTAATCCGTTTGAGCCACGACGGATCCCAACAACGTCTCGGGCCACATCTTCTAAACCATATACGAGGGAGCGCTTCAGCGAGCGGCAGAATTTTTTGCTGACTCCCTCGACTTTGATAACTACGTCGTTGGCCATAACCCGGCAGCTACGCTTTAAGCATATTCCGCAACGCGCGGAATCGTCAGGTGAAAAAACCGCCAACCGGTGAGGAACACCAGTAAGGAAAACAACCCGGATAGAATAAAGGTGTCCGGTCTCGTGAGGAGTCCGTGAGCGATAAGGTCCTGGGTAGCGGTGAGCAAAGGGCTAAGGGGATTCAAGATGTTGATTAGTAAAAATGGCCAGCGCACGGGCGGCGGGTAAAGAACCGGCGTGAGAAACATGCCAATGCTTAGAACCATACCTAATGCATTCGCAGTATCCCGTATAACCAGATTGGCGACCGAGAGGATAAACCCCATGCCGAGAGCTAAGAGTACGACCAACAATAATACCAATGGCACCAACACTACACCCCATGACGGTACCACACCATACCAGACGAAGACGCCAATCACCGGCACAAGCCGTATGGCGAAATCAAAAACCGGGTGACCCAGGGAAGCTATGACTAACGCTTCTCTTGTAAAACTGAATTTGGTCACAAGAGAGCCTCCGGCGGCGAGGCTATTGGTGCAGGCAGAGAGGCACCCGGCAAAGAGCTGCCATACGCTGATCCCCCAGAGCGCATACGCCATGTAGGGTATGGCCGTTTCGCCAATCGGCAGAACCCGCGAGGCATTGAGAAAAGCAAAAACGCCAACCGTCACGATTTGAGGCATGATGGCCCACGCGTAGCCCAGTGCCGACTGTCTGTAACGCACGGAAATATCACGGAGGATTAATAGCCAGATAAGGCCGCGACTTTGAAACGTGTTTCTGATCATGGTAGCCCAGCCACGTAAACCCTGCCGTTGCGAGCCACCTGGGGTATACACTATCTCAACTTGATTCGGAGATTCCGATGCTTTGGAGTTATCAAGCCAATTCATGGAGCAAGAATCTTATAACAGACCTTGAGATCGTGCCAGGTGAGGAAGAAAAGAATTTCCCGGTAGTTCCATCGCGTCAGTAATTTGACAGAAAAGGGTCGGTTTGACGGTCTTATGACCCTCACCGGGCCCTCCAAATTGCTCAATTCCAAGGGATGCCCGCCTCAATCATCCTGGACAATCCTGGCGCAGGATGACGTTTTTTGGTACCGCTGTCCGATTTTTACCTTAATTTCCGCTAGACAATCAAACTGGCACCTAAAGGCAAAGCAATTGTCAGACCATCACATCGCTTAAGAAAGACCTGTCGCCTGTCCAAATTGAGCGACCTCGCCGTCACGAGTTTGTCAAAAAAAATGGCATAGTATGATGAAAATCCTAGTCCTCACCAAGCGCCAGTATATGGCGAAAGAGTGCTCGACGACGGCTTCGGGCGATTCCGCGAATTGCCGCTGGAGCAGAGTCGGTTACGTGTTGACGGAGGTCTGCCCGAGCGGTGGGCAAAGCTAAGAATCAGCATTGAGCCAAGAGAGCAAAATACTGCTCTCGGCTCATGTTCGCGGTCCTCATGTTGGCCTTTATAATGTCAAGGCCGACCGAGTCGTATTTGGGGATGATGATGGGACGGGAAACCCCGGACTTGAAGAGGGCGATGTGGTCGCCCTCTTCCCTCTGAAAAACAAAACCAGCTTTTTCAAATACACACTTAAGTTTTTTCCAATGGATGGGTGCTAAGCGTGGCACAAGGCGGGGTCAACTTTCTGCGGTGCCTTAAATGGGAGTGGAACCTGCACGCTCCTATACTTTTTCGGGAAGGGTTGAACTTTGACCACCCGCTTTTCTATGGGCTTGAACCCGCAGTTTTTCAATACTTCATCCAATGTTCCTCGGTCAAAGCAAGAGATGAAAAAGAGCTTCAACGCCTCCTTCAGATTGCGCAAAGCTTTTCCTTCCGTCTCTCCTTGGGAATAGACGTCAAGGATCGGACAACAGGAAATGTAAAACCTGCCCTTCTTTTTTACTGTGGCCGGCAGCTTAACCACAAATGTAACCTGCATCGTAACTGCTATCTACAATTCCCTTATGCGCTTGTCAATGTATCCCCGATATACGGGCCTTTCAGTTTCCAGTAGTGGCTCACAATACCCCCGGGATGAGGTCGATGCTTATCTCCAAGAGCAGCAGGCGGCAGATACCCTTCGGGAGGAACTCAAAACCAGTCACGGCGATTTTATTGCCGACCTCCGTCGCCGTCTGCTTGCCCATGGCGAATGATCTCGCCGATGACGCTTCCGGGGGTTGCCTCTTGAGCAATTGACGAAGCGGTTACTGTGTTTTACGATGCCTTATCCGCCACTTTCGACGACGCTGAGCACTCTGTTGGCGAACGAAGGTTCATTACAATTGGCTATTCCTCACGCCGACGCCTCCTAGTTGTTTCACACACCAAGCGGGGAAATGCCACTCGAATTATCAGCGCGCGGCGGGCCACCGCGGGCGAAAGGAAACGCCATGAAACGTAAAACTGTTAATGACGAGCTGCGGTCTGAGTACCATTTTGATTACTCGAAAGCCATTCGCGGAAAATACTACCGCCGCCTGTTGAAGGAACGTGCGAACGTTGTCGTGCTCGAACCGGATGTTGCTGAAGCGTTTCAGGACTCAGCAGCGGTGAACGATGCCCTGCGTTCGTTGCTTGAGGTTACACGTTCGACGCAGCGTCTAACTGCGCGCTCAAGACGGCCAGTGCGAAAGCGCGCCACCGCTTAGCGTGGCCATCATCACACGCCAGGCACCGTTGCGGATGGTTTGCACGTCGCCATCGCGGTGGTGAACGGGCTGGATGATTTGCTGACGTGGAATTGCGCTCACATCGCGAATGCTGCAATGCGGCACAGGATTGAGGGTCTCCCGTGCCAGCGGCTATGAACCACCTGTGCTCTGCACGTCTGAAGAACTGATGGAGGTGTAGACTGTTATGTGGCAAGACCCGGTTGTCGAAGAGGTGCGTGCGATTCGTGATGCTTACGCCATGGAGTTTAACTACGACTTGGAAGCAATCTGCCGCGACCTGAAAGAGCAAGAAGCCAAGAGTGGGTGGGAGGTCGTCTCGCTTCCGCCCAGGCGCATCGCGCCCTTGGCGGAGAAGGCCGCTCCAACGCCTGACCAAAGAGCGCTTTAACCCCTTAGAAAATTAGAAGAGCCGGCCGCAACCGATTCAGTCCCTAAGCGCGGCATGCGCATTCTTGTCCTAACCGGCGCCATGCACGGCGAGGAAAAACAATCTATGAAAAAGAAAATAAAATATACTGATGAGCCTCTAGGTCGTGTCCGGGTTATAAGAGATTTCCTGCCACCTCCAGAGGAGCTGGCTTTTAAACAAGAAAACGTCAAGGTAACGATGTCTCTGAGCAAATCCAGCGTGGAGTTTTTCAAGCGAGAAGCCAAGAAACACCATACTCATTACCAGAAAATGATTCGCAGATTGCTGGACCTCTACGCGACTCAACACGACTGAGACGCCTTGATTTAGCGACGCTCCGACGAGAGATTGTCGACTATCATTAAGACAGAGGTATTGTCATGGCACGAAAGCTTTTGGAACCGATCCCGCCCGGGGAGATTCTCTACGAAGAGTTCATGAAACCTATGGGTATCAGCATCAACGCGCTGGCGCGCGACATCGACGTGCCGCCGAACCGGGTGAGCGAGATCGTCAACGGCAAGCGGGCGATCACCGCCGACACGGCGCTCCGTCTGGGGAAATACTTCGGCGTCTTCCCGGAAACCTGGCTCGACCTGCAGTCGGATTACAATCTCAGGCTTATGCGGTGGACCCTCTGGAAGCGCGTCGAGCCGAGGGTTCGGAGACACGTCGCCTGAGGTCCAAGCCTCCGAGAGAGCCTCTGTCTGACGCCTCTCTCCCCTTTTTGCCGCCGATCAGTCATGTTATCGTAAAACGCGAAAGGCAAGAAAGATGAGAAACAGCAGCGCAGTCATGGTTGATCTGGATCAGCTGGAGCGAGTTGTCCGTAAAGTCGTGCGTCAAGAATTATCCCGCCTGGTAGCCAAGGGGAAAAGGAAGAGTGGGATTGAGGTAGGGTCTGCGATTTATCAAGACCTGACATACAGCGCCGCAAGAAGCAACGACGGGTAAAAATCCATCCCCGCTCCAAGGTCTTTCGGTGGCTGAGTACGCAGACTTTTACGAAGAGCGTTTTCGGCGTAATTTAGACGTTTATCCCCATATTCGAGAGCGCTTGCAGCGGAAGATCGACCAGATTGTTGGTTTTGGTCCTCACAGGCGCGCATATCAAATGAAGTGATCGCCGCTCGCAAACAATTCATGGAACCGGCCTTTCAGTCATCCGCAAGAAATCGCTTCTGGGCCAGGTAGCTCATGATCCTGCGCGCGTCCTCCTCCGGCGAAGAATCTGTCGTCGTGACCCGAACCTCCGGACCTTCAGGCGCTTCATAGGGATCGTCCACGCCGGTAAATCCCGTGATCTCACCCTTCCGGGCCTTTTCGTAAAACCCTTTCAGATCACGCCTCTCGCATACCTCCAGAGGAGTATCGACGTGAACCATGATAAACTGGTCGTTTCCGACCATGTTCCGCACTTGATCGCGTGTCGAGCGGTAAGGGCTTACGGCAGCGCAAATGACTACGCCGTTATGTCGGACGATTTCCGAAGCTACAAACCCGATGCGCAGAATATTCGTATCACGGTCTTCTCTACTGAATCCTAGACCCTTGGACAAATGAGTGCGGACGACATCCCCGTCCAAAAGGGTCGCCCGCCTCCCGCGCTCCATCAGCATGACGGCCAGAATTTCTGCGATTGTGGACTTTCCCGCACTCGGTAAGCCGGTAAACCAGACACAAAAACCCTGATCGGCAACCGCAGGGTAAGCCTTTGAAAGTATCGCTGCGACCTCCGGACGGGTAAACCAATCCGGCAGCACTTCGCCGTTTGCAAGATAGAGGTCCCGGACCTCCGTACCCGAGATAGACATGGTTCTTTTTCCTTCCGGTATACGGTGGGATTCCTCGTAACGGTCTTCGTCAGGCAGATAGACCATCTCGTTATAGGACAGAACATTTACGCCCAGTTCAGAAGAGTGACGGGCGAGGAGTTCCTGGGCATCGTAGGGGCCATAAAACGGTTTGCCTTTCGAGTCCCTCCCGGGGCTCGCATGATCCCGTCCGACGATGAAACAATTGGCCCCATAGTTTCTCCGAATTATGGCGTGCCACAAAGCTTCTCGGGGACCGGCCATGCGCATGGCGAGGGGTAAAAGACTGAGAACGGTCGATTCAGAGTCATAATATTTCTCAACCAATACCTTGTAGGTTCGAACGCGGGTGTAGTGGTCGACATCCCCGGGCTTGGTGAGACCCACAACAGGGTGAATCAGGAGCGCCCCTTCAACACTGTCAGCAGCCCGCTTGGTGAGTTCCTCATGCGCTCGGTGCAAGGGGTTCCTCGTTTGAAATGCTACTACGTTGGAATGGCACATCTTTTCCAGCAAACCTCGCACTTGAGCGGGGGTCCGGCGGAGCTCCGGAAAATCATAATGGGCCGGGAGGTCAAGCACCTTAACAGGACCGGAAATGTAAAAACTGCCCCATGTCCCCATCTCAGCTACCAAGGGATGATGGCCATCGGTAGTCCCGCATACTCGAATCGCTTCCAAGCTTCTGTCAGATTCGAAGATCTCCTCAACGATCATCACCGCCAGGATCTCGTTCTTTGGACTCCGGAGGGCGATCTGTTTCCCGACTGCAATGGTGCTGATATCATTCACGGGCACGGCAATGGGTATCGGGAATAGCGTCCCGTCCGCCAGACGCATCTCTTCCAAGACGCGGGTGTAATCCGCCTTGCCCATAAAACGGTCCAGGGGAGAAAATGCCCCCGTTGCAAGCAACTCAAGGTCGCATAGCGATCGCGGGGAAAGCTGGACAGAGGGAAGCGCATTAGCCTCCTGTACTAGCGCATGGCGGTCAGCGCTCGTGGCTATCAAGTCAGTCAGCTTGCCCCCATAAGGCGGAATTAACAGCGATCCTTCAGTCGGCTGGCTCATCAGAAAAATACTCCTCCAGTCACCGGCATTTTGATTTCAGGCAGGTCTTCCTGTCCGGAGCCCGCAAGTAATCTTGCTTTTTACCGTATTTTCTACCCGGGAATCAAACGAATTGGCAGCCCCTCATGGTGCGCCGCGCCGGTAAAGCTGATCCCAGGAGCAAGAGGTCTCGGAAGCCCATCGCCACATAGACTCCAGACTGCGCGAAAGTGAAGGGCACATTCTCTAAAGAGCTCAGTCACTTCACTGGGATCACATGGTAGCGGTAGTCTTGAGATGAAGCGGATGCTCCGGGCGCTAACGTTGCCGGCAAAGCAGTGCGCCGGGGAGAGGCGTCTTTAGTATAGAATTTCAGATCAACCACGTTGTAAAGGAACTGAGGTTCAAAGACAATGTAGCTAAATAACATGGAGCCAGGAAAGACGTTTACGGAGTTGTTGTCTTGGAGGGAAACCAAGGTTGTCGCTGGATTTGAGCCTCGCGATTGAACTAAAGCCGAGCCACGACTTACGCTTCTTGTGGTGTGGAAGGCCCGACTCGAAAACTCATGTAGCACTTCAGCGCCGTTTTCTTGAGGAACCCATTTGACCAGTCTTCCCAAATTGCTAAAAGGATCAGTCTTGTCCTGCTGTTGGCTGATCAATAATAGGAGTTGCTCAGGCCCTGAGAGCGGAGTTATTCGAAACGCTTCACCAACTTGGGTTGGAATGCTAACATTTGTGCTGCTGGTAACCTTGAAGCCTGACGGAGGAACTCCGTCTGGTGGATACCCGCAAGAAAAGGGATACCGTGTAACAGTCTGGCCCGCGCCGGGCGAGGCAAATTCAAGGGCGCCAATTTCCGGGGGAAATCGATTTAGAACAGATGAAACATTGCCTTCCTGAACGCTCACTTCCCCGAACTCTACCAGTACAGCCATCTGCTCCGGCGAACAGATACTGGGCGCAACGGATTGCAGATGGCTGTAGCGCAGCCCGTCTTGCGGTCCGCCTATGTATCTATCCTTTTTGATTTGAAGCATCGCGAATTGGATTGGAGCGTATGGCGTGAAGTTAGTGCTCGCAGTTTGATGATGGACGGACAGAGTCGAAGGAGCCGTGGACGCTACGACTTGCCCTGACTCTACATCCACCAAAGCCCACAGCACAGGACCCATATCTGGAACTGAGAAAGGCACGTCAACGGGAGTGAC
The DNA here is from genome assembly GCA_016210115.1 of Deltaproteobacteria bacterium. Classification (GTDB taxonomy): domain Bacteria; phylum Desulfobacterota; class Binatia; order UBA9968; family UBA9968; genus JACQUW01. The sequence continues at coordinate 19,067 of JACQUW010000182.1, forward strand.
CTCCCTGACCGATAGAGCATCGTTCCCGTCTAAACTCGGCGGCAGCGCGAGCGTCAAAGCCCGAAACGTGGCTTTTTCGCTAACAGGGCTAAGCGACACAAACACCAACACAAGAATCCGCCCGTCTTTCGTAAGTGCCATCTCTCCGGTCTTGGAACTGAACCCTGGGACCAGCCCCCAAAAATAGGGTGACGGTGATCCAATGCCGTACGAGCCGGCATCAAGGACTACGGGGTAGCTCCGGTTGAGGGATGCAGTCTCGTCAACCATGAGTTGAACGCGGCCGTCGGAAAATTGGAACGGCGCAGAATTGTAGAATCGAAAAGTCTCGTTCCAAGTCCAGGTTTCTGTATTGACATAAGAAAGAATGTATTGCTGGTAATGAATTGTATGAGAGAAATCGATAACTGTCCCAAGATACATTCCCATGGGAAAGCTGACCTGCTTAAGCGGGCTAACATCAACCACCGCGGTACCGTCAGGCTGATTTATCAGAGGAATGTCCAAAGACCCCAAAGGGCGGTTGATCTTATAGGCGTAGAATTGAGGACTGCTGGAGGCCATGGAACTTCGACCTATCAGAGTATTGTCGTTGTCTCCCCAACGAAGCTCGGACACGTCCTGAGTCGGAATCGGCAAAGTAAAAATCCCTTTAGGGGTCCTAAGGCTCCATGTCGTAAAGCGTTTAACCAGTTGCTCGACTCTTACTCCGCCAAGAACTTTTTCGATCACGCCGCCGGGAGAACCCCCTTCCGGCGCTTCCTCACCGAGCTTTCCCTGATAGACTGCCACAAAGCGCTCCGCGTCCTCAGGAGCAAGAAAAAAAGCCGACGAGACGGGTTGTCCCGCATCCGCTACAATTGTAAGGTCCGGGTCCAAAGGCTGAGCGGTGCTGCGAAGACCTTCCGCGTTATCCGCATAGATGGTTAACGTGCCGCCATCCAGTTTTTCAGCGGAACCATTGGTTCCCTCCACTCGAACTTTGCCGGGATTCTCTGGATCGTTAAAAAGGTCCACGTCAAGTTGCCCACGGAAAAAATGATCGATGAGAGCCGCCGAGTAACCGACAGCTCGTGGAAGGAGCTTCTTGGCGTAATCCTCGTAGACTCTGCTGTCTAGACCGATCTTCTTGTCCTTGAGAGCATCCGGCAGGAACTTGTAAAGAGCGCTGGGAACAGCGATGTGTTCGACGGTCTCGCCGTCGCGGTCTTTCCTAAAGTAACGTCTGAGCTCTTGTTTCTTCGGCTCAGGCTCGGGAAGCTCCCGAAGGGTGAGGCTCGTTTTTGCTGGGAAGGGGAAATTCTTCAAAACTGTGTCATCACTAAAGAAGTTGGCGTTAGTGTATTCCGATAGGCCGATCATCGGGCTCGAGGTAATTGCTGGATTGCTACCCGTGTACTGGTCAGTGTCCCACAAGCGAGCAACGGACTCTCTAGCAATAGAATCAGGGATGGGAATGCCCAAAGAAAAAACGGATTGATTCGGGTATATCGGCGGTCCCGCAATCAAACTGTTAATCAAGTTCCGGCTTCGCGGAACCCAGTCTTCATAACCGTCGGATATGGGGTGAGGATCGTTTCGTACATGAGCGGGCACACTCATATCCTGCACCAAGTGAGTCAACTGACCTATGGCCCGGAATGTGTCTGCTAACGCCCGATCCCGCTCCTGTTTCGTAGCAGCGGTCTGCGCCGTCAGGAAACGCTGGCGCGCTGTAGGCCATGACCAAATGCCTCCTCCACTGGTCTGGTTCCGGTTTTGTGCCCACCGAACGGAAGACTGGTAATCTAACAAACCAGCTTTGGACCACGGCCCTTGTCCTGTCCCGTTAGCCTGGTAGAGAGGACTATGGAAGTGATTCAAAACCCGCGAGACTGGGGCGTCCTCTGAGGCGGCACCGTCTCTGACCCAATCCTCGGCACGTCTATTCAGAAACACACTACGCTGGCCGTCCACGAAACCTAGCGCTGACTTTAATACGCGGTCGAAAGTTGACACGTTAACAGCCCGCTCAGCTATTGCACGATGAGTTTCTATATCATACGCAATCAGGACTTTGCTGCTAATTGTAAACCAGATGAGTAATAGCCCAATATGTGCTATTGGCTGCCTCATTTTTCCCTCCCTATCCTGCCCCGTCCCGTTGGCTGTAGGCCAAGCACTACCGCTTCTTGATCAAGAGCTTCCAGATATCGCAGCATCACACGATTAGGTATTTCGCCCGGGGGTGAAGCGTGCGAGAGGGCTTCCAGCCTTTGCTTGCCTGTTTTCAACGGCGGCAGTTCAATCACCACACCATCGCCTTCAAACTGCTTCCATGCCTCTCTAAAATGCTTCTCTCTTTCAATGATGTCGAGCTTCAACCATTCCTCCCCGCCTCTAAATCGCCAAGGGCCATAACCGGGCTTGAAAATGTAAAATTCTGGTCCCTCAATTTTGCTGAATGGGATTAGACTCCAAGTCGATCGCGACTGAATGACGAAGCGACCATCTGCTCTAGTGACGACCTCCTCAGAACCGTAGTATCCTCCCCCGGCCCAACCGCCTAGGCTGGCATACCGGCGGTACCACACCGCCAGGACCACTACTCCCTCCAAAGGTTTCTCTGTTTCGGCATCAACGATCTGCCCTTTCCAGGGACCTGCGGCCTCTGCGCCAACAAGCCACGTTCCTGACAACAGCCCCAAGACAACCGTAATGATAAGGAGAATCTTGTGTCGTCGCATATTTTGTTCTCCGTAACGCTAGAAAAACTTAACCCGCCAGATTCCATCATCATCAACGACAAAAAGAACGAAATAGGAAAGGCGAAGGCCATCTTCTACTCGAATCATTTCGTACTCAGCTCGGCGATCGTTGACAGAAACTAAGCTGATATCGAGGAGAATCTGGTCGATATTGCCGAGTTGGGGAGTTAGCGCTGTGAAGAGTTCCCGATAATCGTCGCGCGCAGAGAGCGCAATCGAGACCAGCCCAGTATTTATGTCTCCAACCCGCAAGGCGTCCTTCATGCCCAGCCATTTTGCCTGCAACACGGAGTCGAGTGCTGATGCCTCGTAAACTTGTATAAGAGTCGTTGCTGTGGACTGATTTCCCTCGCTATCTGTAACCCTCGCCGTCGCCACATAAACTCCCGACTGCACGAACGTGAAGGGCAGACTCTCTAAAGTTGCGCCACTGAAATCTATAATGCCGTCGCCGTCAGCATCAAGGTCCACCTGGACCGGCACCCAGTTGCTGAAAAGCGAGAAGTCGACCGTCAAAGGAGCCAAACCGCTTGTGGGGCTGGCATAGAGCAAAGCCGAGGAAGTCATCTCCTCTGTAACGCTAATACTCGTGCTCTGAGTTACGCTCGTGCCATTTTGCGTCGTGGCCGTAGCAGTGAGGCTGGTTATGTCCAGGATGACCGGCACGAGCGCCACAAAATTGTTTCCTTGGACCGCTGCAGGGAAACCATTAACGAGCACCCCCACTTCAGCACCACCGGCCTCCACATTCCCCCGGACGAGGAGCGGTCCTGACGGGACAGTCGCACCCTCTGCCGGCTCTGTAATGCGGACGCTCAGCAGAGAGACGGTGAAAGTCCGTAGAGCTGGCTTTGGGTCTTCGTTTCCTGCCAGGTCCCGCGCCTTGATCTCGAAACTGTGCGGGCCGGGAGTCAAAGCGGAAAACGATATCTGCGTCTGGGGACTGAAGGCGGAGAACGGAGCGCCGTCAAGTCGCCAGGCGAACTCCAAGTTTCCTGAGGGAATCAGATTGTCAGTTCCGGAGACCGTAAAATTGGCAGAAGTCGCCGAAGTGGTTCCTTCAGGGCCGGACACAATCTGAGTTTCCGGTGGGGTTACATCGACGGTAAAGTTTGTTAACGCAGCCGCCGAATTTCCCGCGCGATCAAAGATCATGACGGAAACAGCTCGGAAACCCTCGGATAAGGGGAAAAATTGAAAGCTTATGGGATCAAAGCTAAAACCGGATTGTGTAACGGCAGCCTGAGCTGTCACATCGATGCCGTCGAGGAGAATCTTAGCTCTGCTTACATCCACTCCCGAGAGATTGTCGGAGAAATTGGCCTGAATGAGCGGCCGATCGGCGTTTAGATAAGAACCGTTTAGAGGCTGAAGATTGAAGATTACCGGGGCGACGTTATCGTGGACAATTGTAAGCTCCGCCGGCGCGGTTGTGAGGCCCAAGCCATTCTCGGCCGTGCTAAAGACATGAAGGGAATTTTCGCTGTTGGCGAGCAGAGCGATATCCAGGGAGAAGCTCCCATCCGGGGTCGTTAATGTGATGGGGGTTTTGGAGTCCTGGAGAAAGAGATCGATGCGGGACTGCGATTGAGCTGTGCCGGTCAAAGTAAGGGGATTCTGATTCGTAAACCTTGAGAAGATGATTTCAGGAGATGGTGGCGCTCGAAAGCGGAGGAGGCGCCCATGCTCACCGGCTTTTTTCTCCACCACATAAAGATTGCCGGCGCTATCGAGCGAGATTCCCTGCGGCTCCCTTAACTCCGAGGCAAAACGGCCAACGGTCCCGTCTGGCCTTATTTTGACGATCGTATTCTTTGCTTTGCGTTCGTCTTCCATTTCTGCTGCGCTGGCGAACAAGGCGCCGAGAGAGTCATGCACCAGCCCGATGGGTCTTTTCAGGTCCTCCTGAGTGAACCACGTAATCGGCCCGGCCTGGCCATCTGCCATGATTGGGATTTGAAAAACTCCGCCTTTTGTTTGGCTGTCGGGGATTTTCTTTAGTCCTTTAGCGGCGGCATAGAGGATGCTTTTGTGGAAAGAGATTCCCTGAAGGCCCTTGAAGTCGCCCGCAAAAATGCCGATATCTCCTGCGCCGCTGATGCGCAGGATGACTTGGCCACCCTCGTCATCCTCGCCGTCATTCGCACTTTTCTGCCCCGATTTGAATCCCTTGGCAGAAACGACAACGGTCCCATCATCCGCAACGGTGACCCAACGGGGTCTATCGAAACCATCGGCAATCACCGTCAGGCTCCCGTTGGCTTCCAGCCTCAGAAGCTTGCCTGAGCCCTCTTCGGCGATTAGAAGCCGGCCTTGGGGATCGAAGGCCAATCCAACGGGGTTGTTGAGACCTTTTAGTGCGGGAAAGACTTCGTTGCCGACGATCCTCAGAACTTCGCCGGCTTTGCGGTCCGAAACAAAAACCGCATCACTGGCGTCGACAACGACCCCCATGGGTTCCCGAAATCCCTCGGCAACAATTTCCACCGGCGCCAGGGCATCGATTTCCAACAGATCGGACGAACCGGATAAGAGGGGAGAGAAATAGAGCAGATACGGGTGGAGCGCGAAAAAAAGAATGAGAAAGGGAATGCTTCTTCCAAGTTGCATCGCGTGATCCCTCTCTGAAAACTTGGTGCTTGGTTAAAGATCTACATAGCCTTGATTTTCCTACAGGGCGGGAAACTTATTATTTCCGAAGAACTGTGTCAAGAGGGAATTCACGGCCGGTGGTGGCCACAAAAGCGTTAGGCTTGAGCGGGATAGTTGATTCTAACCGATTGTTCGCAGGCGGTAATTGGAGTAAAGAAACTAAACTACGACGGACCAACCTGAACACAGGCTCAGTTAAGGTGCTCGCTCTGCTGGTCCAAGATGCGTATCCTCGTTTTAACCAAGCGCCAATACATGGCTAAAGATCTGCTCGACGATCGCTTCGGCAGATTTCGCGAGTTGCCGTTGGAGTTGGCGCGACTCGGGCACGAGGTTCAAGGCGTCTGCCTGAGTTACCGCCAAAGACAGGAAGGAGCATTTCTGGATAAGTGTGGCGACGTCGGCGCCTCCGTCTCGTGGCACTCTCTTAATCTAGGCCGCCTGGCGGCTCCGGGACTGGCGCGTTACTATGGAAAGATTCGACGACTTGCTACCGGGTTTAACCCCGATGTCATCTGGGTCTGCTCCGACAGCTTCCAAGTAGTTTTTGGGGTGTGGCTATCCACTTTACTTAGGACAAAATGCATCGCCGACTTGTACGATCATTTTGAAGCATTCACAGCGACTCGCCTTCTCGGTATTTTTCCACTCTTTAAGCGGGCAGTAAAAAGCGCGGCGGGCGTCACTTGTTTCAGCCAACGACTGGCGGACCGGGTCACACAGAATTATCTCCGACAAGGCCCAACGACTGTGATCGAAAATGGCGTTCGGACGGATCTTTTCCATCCACGAGACCGCATCGAATGCCGGCGCTCCTTGGGGCTCCCACAAAACATGAAGATCATTGGGACAGCGGGGGCACTTTACCGAAATCGGGATGTCGATACTCTCTTTCACGGGTTTGAACTTCTTAGATCACAAGACCAAAAGATCCATCTGGCAATCGCCGGTCCACGGGAGCATAGCGTCCGAATTCCCCAAGGCGCGAACGTCCACGATCTTGGAATCCTTTCTTGGGATCAGGTTCCACTCTTTCTCAATGCGCTGGATGTAGCGGTCAGCTGTTATCTGGACTCAGAGTTGGGATATTACAGCTTCCCACAAAAAGCCTACGAGATCATGGCCTGCCGTACTCCCCTCGCGGCAGCGGCCGTCGGAACAATGAAGGACTTGCTGGCGCAACACCCTGAATGCTCATTCGAGCCCAAAAATCCTGAGAGCCTCGCCCGGGCGGTCCGGTCACAGTTAACTCAGCCGACGAAGCTCGAACTCACGATCCCTACCTGGGCCGACAGCGCCAAAAAGCTTGAAAGGTTTTTCCTGCAGGTCTTAAGAGAAGAAGCAATCCGCTGATACGGTCACATCCGATGCCTGATGCAATGACAATTAGATGGCTTCGGCCTCCCAGTCAGAGGAGATCAGAACAGCCACTCCCATGAGCAGGCAGAGATCTCTAAAAGTCTTGATGCTTGCTTCAAGCTATCCCCGAACTCAGGAAGACAGCGCCTCAGTCTTTCTCCGCCATCTGGCCGAGGCCCTCGGGGACCGCGGGCTCCAGGTCCACGTTTTGGCGCCCGCCGAGGGACAAAATGAAACGCGGGTCGAAGGCCCTGTGATCGTCCATCGGTTTCAATATCTTCCGGTCTCATGGCAGCGTCTAGCCTACGGGTCGGGCATACTACCCAACCTGCAACAGAATCCCTGGCTCTGGGTTCAGGTTCCGTTTTTTCTCACATCGATGAGCTACTCCCTGCATCGCGTAATCCGAACGGAAGAGCCCGATCTGATTCACGCCCATTGGATTCTTCCCCAGGGTTTGATCGCTGTGGCCGCAAAGTATCTTTACAAGCTGCCAGTGATTACCACTGCCCACGGCACTGACACGTTCGCGCTTCAAGCCAGATCCGCAAACTGGGTTAAACGGTTTGTAGTTGCCAAAAGCGATGCCTGGACATCAAACAGCCATGCCACGTCTCAGGCCATGGGAGAGCTGCCGTTTCCGGCGGCTCGCATCATTCCGATGGGCGTGAATGTGAGACGGTTTTCCTCAGGCGAGGCGGCAAGCCTGCGCCGGGAATTGCCTGAGAATGAGCTTCTCGTGTTATTCGTCGGTCGCTTGATTGAAAATAAAGGGTGCCATATCCTGCTGGAAGCGTTTTCCCTCCTCCCTGCCGATCTCCGCGCCAGGACCACACTATGGGTGATTGGAAATGGTCAACAACGGGTCCCGCTGGAGCAACAGGCGAAGGCGCTTGCCATCTTTAATAAAATCCGCTTTTGGGGGGATATGAGCAACGATCGGTTGCCGGATTTTTATGCGTCTGCGGACTTATTCGTCGCCCCTTCCATTGAAGGAGCATCGGGCAGCCGTGAGGGCCAGGGAGTGGTTTTGTTGGAAGCTTCAGCGGCAAAGTTAGCTGCGATCGCGACAAAAACCGGCGGTATGAGCGAAGTTATCGCAGATGGCGTTACCGGTCTTCTCGTGGAAGCCGGCGACCCCAAACTGCTTGCCGCCGCGATAGAGAAACTCCTGCGCGATAAGCGACTGCGGACGCGGCTTGCAGAAAACGCGCGCAACAACGTGACGAGCCGTTATGACTGGTCAAATATCGCGGCGCAATTTGAGGAATTGTATCGTCAGGTGTGCGAAGACTCTTCCGTGGTCCGTCCATAGATGGTCTCAAAGCAAAAGCCCATCGGCGTCAACCGGAAAACCTTCACCTCACGTAATTAGGCCCGTTGCGTACGCCGGCGCGCTTTGTGGCCGTCATTCACCTTCCTCACGCAATTTGTGAGGCACAGACGATCTCTGTTCCATTCTCAAGAGCGCAATTTGCTCCGATACCAGCCCCAACATGAAGATGATCACCGCCGTGGTGAGAAGAAATACCGCCATGTTAGTGAAGCGGTGCTGCGTGATGTAAGTGTAAAGGTAATAGCCGATTCCGGTTAAGAAGAAAAAGGCGCTCACAGGAAGAAAAACGCGAAACGGAGAAAAGAGGGTGGCGATCTTGGTGATAATCAACAGGAACCGGATTCCATCAGTGGCCAGACTGATTTTACTTTGGCCGCTCCGGTAAAGGGTTTGAATCGGAACGTATTTGACGGTGAGCCCCGAGCGCAAAAAGGCCAGCGTTAGAGTCGAAGGATAAGAGAAGGTGTTGGGCAGCAGGTCAATGAATCTGTGCGCATATTCCCAGGAAAGAACGCGGAAGCCAGAGGTAAGATCTTCAACCCTAAACTTCGCGACATAAGAAGCGAATGCGTTATAAATCGTATTCGCCAGATAACGATGCATTCGCAGTTTCGAGCCTTTGGCTCGGGCGCCCACAACCATATGATAGTCACGCGCCTCGGCCAAAAGCGCGGGGATATCTTCCGGACGATGCTGGCCGTCGCCGTCCATCAACACCAACAACCTTCCGCGAGCAACCCGTATACCCGTCTTAACGGCGGCCCCATTGCCGATGTTGTAGGGATGGCGAATCACTTTGGCGCCGCTTTTCTCTGCGATTTGAGCGCTTCCGTCCGTCGAGCCGTCATCCACGACGATAATTTCGGCCCTGCCAAGGCCCAGAGACCGGACGCGCTCCAGCAGCAAGCCAAGGTTTTCAGCTTCGTTGAAAACCGGCATAATGATGGACACTTCGTAGCGTTCAGCCGTTAATCTCATAAACGCCGTAGCCGCGCTCTCTAAAAAGACCCCGAAGGTGGACCCTGGCGAAGCCGTCCCACAACTCCCGCTGCTCGGCGGTCAAGTTGCTGCCCAAGAATCTCCTCAGCAGCTCCTCGCGCGCCAAAAGGTGTGTAAGGCCCGTCTCGCGGAGCTGCGCTTTGATGTCTGTTTCGGTTCGCGCTTTTCGGACCATTCCCACAAGAGTCCACGCAGTGTCCCCGCTGTCATGAAAATAATTCCGCTCGCAATAATACGCCCTTCTCCCCATAAAAAGAAGATAAACCTTGGCCGTGGAGGGGAGCGTCTTGTTGATGAATCCGAAAGCCGGATAGTCGGAAAGCGTGCGCGTAAGATAGGCTTCCCGGCTTTCTTTCCCCTTCAGGTACTCCACGGGGGAGAGCGTCTGAACGTATCGCCAGAGGTACATTCCGTTCAATGCCAGAAGAAGAATCACCCCGCCGAAAAGAAAAGCCGGGCGAACGATCCTGAGGTAGAGATTGTGCAGCCCATAGACCAGCAGAATCACCAGCGGTGGGACGATCGGGAGGAGATAACGAATCCGCACCTCCACCAGGAACAAAGCATAGAGAAAATAGAAAAGAGCAAAGCCAAAGATGATTTTTTTTTCTTCAAGCCATTTCCCTCTAAAGGCCCACGGCAAGAACAGGATCAGCATCGGATTGAGCACCCCATCGAAATATTGGGGCCGGTCATCCTGACCGAAGAAAAAAATTCGCACCGGCAAAGAGGCGATCTGCCACCAACTCTCACCAAAGTAAAGCGCTCGCCTGGCAAATATACCGAGCTCCACATCCCCCACTCCCAGCACGCTGCCCCCCGTGCCTCTCGGACCGAAAATCCCTCCGAAAAAAGGAAAAAACGGATTGCCGGTCTGGATCAGGTTCTTGGCGGCCCATGGGAGTAGAGGAAGAGAGGCCAGCGCGAGAAACAGAGCGCCGGAAACGAGCGATTTCATGCGCCATTTCTTCCCTTTGCCGCCGAGAATAAAGAGGACAATCAATGAAAGCAGCAGCAAAACCAAAAAACCATTCGGCTTCGTCGCGACGGCAAACCCTGCCGATAGTCCGGCAAGAGCCAACCAGCCAAAAGCTCCGGGAATCGGTTTTGGATCGGGAATTGCGGATTTCGGATCTTGCCGCCCGTCGTCCGCCATCGGCCGTTCACCCTCCTCTTTCCAACGCAGAAGACAAACGAGGGCGGCGGTCGAGTAAAAAGTCAGCCCAAGATCAACATAGGCGAGGTTGGCCAGGCGCAGGATCGCCGGCGTGAATAAGAAAAAGAAAAAACCCAAAAGGCCGTAGGTTCGACTCAGCCTCAGAGCCAGGTAAGCGTAAAGCAACAGGCCAGTCAAAAAACCGAAAAGCCCGTGGATTAGTTTCGGAACCGCATCCCACCCCCAGCGAAGCCAGGGGGCGTAAAGCATGTCGAGGAGCATCGGGTAGTAAGAGTAGCTCGCAAATGGGATCTGGTAGATACGCCCCGCCTGGACGTAAAGACGGGGAATAAGCAAATGATGCGTCAGCTCGTCACGCGCAGTGGGAGGCAAAAGCCCCAGAAAAACTTCCACCGTCAGTATCAGAAGGATCAGAAGCCAGACGACAAATCCTAACCTATTTTTATCCCTCGCTTGAACAAAGAAGACATAGAGAAAAAATAGTCCTGCAGCCGAAACCACAGCGGCCGCAACGAGATTGAGAAGCGGATTCCCGATCATGCCCGCCAACGCGCCGACGAAGTAGATCGTGGCGGCGGCTCCCAGAACGCAACCACAAATGTTTGAGTAAAAGAGCAAACGAGAGAAGGTATCCGGCGGACTCATTCCTATTTGCTTTTCTGCTTTAACCATTTACCAACGACAGGATAGACCTCCTCAGGCGACTTATTTCCGAGGATCAGGTCAAAATGGCCATACGCAGCGGAATCCTTGGCCCGAGGCCCGAATATTCTGAGCGCGCGGTCCTGGGGCGCCAGAGAACGATAGACGGCGCGCATGGCTTCGGGCGGCGCAAGCCGATCGTGCTCCCCTCCTAAAACCAAAAGAGGCGTCCGCGTTCCAGCCATGCTCTTCCGATAACTAAAATTGCCGTCGGCCGATACGAACTCACCCTTCCTGATCATCAACAGAAGGTGATCCAAAACTCCGGGATTGATTTCCGTCAGAGCTTCATCCAGAGCCTTTTGCAGTATTTCGTCGTCGACATTGTCCGGATTGAAAAAGATCCCGGCGATTTTCGGGACGAGAGGGATGAGAAATTTGCAAAGCATAGGAGCGTTCAGGTATAGAAAAATCTTTTTTAAAGTGGGACTCTCGTCGAGCTTCAAGAGCCTTTTCATCGGTTCCTGCTCATCGTGGTGAAACGTGACTGGAGCCCCAAGAGTGATGCCCGCCGCAATTCCCGCCCCTTTTTTCTTGGTGAGGTATCCGTACAGTAGGAGCCCTCCCGCTTCATATCCGACCCAGCTCACTTTGGAGTTCCCGGTCTCCTTTTGTACGTACCGGATCACAGCCGGTAGGTCCTTTTCGATCATGTCATCCAGGTTCCACCTCTTTGGCCCGCCTTTGAGGGGGTCAAGACTCCTGCCGGTGCCCCGCGACGATAGATTCCAGACATCAAAACCCTCGCCTACCAGATATCGGGCAAGACTATGCTCCCCGTCGAGATTGAGAAACCGGCTGTTGACGAAGAGGCCATGGCTGAGAATCACGGCGGGACTTTGCGCGTCTTGTTTTTCTGAACGCAGCCTCTCCATGGCAAGCTCAAATTTCTCTTCGGTCACTGCCCAGTGAAGGTCGCGAACGACGCGCGGGGTCTCCCCGGCCGTGCCTTCTATAGGCACAACGAAGAGAATGCAAAGGAGACGAAGGACCAGCCTGAGGCGCGGTCCATCGCTGTTGCACTGTGTCTTCATCATCGAAATGCCGGCGGCGAACGTCGGATTGAGCAGGATTGTAGAAGGCTTGGCTTGCACTTGCAACTAAATTCGGGAGCAACCCGGCTTAATCGCACTGGAGCCCCGTCAGGGTTGACGCCTTCAGGGAGACTGAGTATTCTCAAGCTGAGAATGGCAGGATAATAAGCATGGATACGCTCCCGAAAAATATGGAACTGGACGAATTCTACCGGGAGGCCGAGCAGAAGCATCTGATTCCTCTTTGGAAAGTTACTGCACGGCTCCTTCCGTTGGAGCCCCAAACCAAGGTCCTGCCCTATTGCTGGAAATGGTCCGACCTGCGTCGCATGGCGCATAGCGCCGGCGCACTTGTGCCTATCGAGCGCGGCGGCGAGAGAAGAGTCCTCGGATTGGTAAATCCTGGCCTTGGAGGAAAATACGCGGCCACGCATACTCTGTGGGCAGCCGTGCAAATCGTCCAGCCTGGTGAGGTCGCCCCGTGTCACCGCCACACAGCATCTGCGATCCGCTTTATCATCGAAGGCGATCGCAGTTACACCAATGTAAACGGGGATAAATGCGTAATGGAGCGAGGCGACCTGGTCCTGACGCCTAATTGGACCTGGCACGATCACGGCTGCGAGTCTGATAAGCCAATGATATGGATGGATGGCCTGGACCTGCCATTGGTCGGTGATCTCGACGCGGTTTTTTTCGAGCCTTATCCAGCCCACCGGCACCCCGTCACCCAAATCAACGACTCTGAGAGAAAGTTCAGTGGACCCCACCTCAGGCCCACCTGGGAGAAACCCCAAGGGAACGTCTCGCCACTTCTCAACTATAAGTGGAACCCAACTTACGAGGCCCTAAACAGAATAGGCGAAGGAGCTGCAAGCCCATTTGACGACGTCTGCTTCGAGTACCTGAGCCCCAATACCGGCGGGCCCACGCTGCCCACAATCGGCTGTTACATTCAAATGATCCGCCCCGGTATCCGCACGCGCGCCCACCGGCAAGTTAACAGCGCAGTTTATCATATATTCGAGGGACGCGGTTATTCGGTGATCAATGGCGTGCGGTTCGACTGGGAGCGTGGGGATTTTCTTGTGATTCCTCCTTGGGCGTGGCATGAACATGCGAATGAGAATAAGGAGGAGGCCATTCTCTTTTCCATCCAGGACACGCCAGTGATGCAGGCTCTGGGACTTTATCGGGAAGAAGCTTATCAAGAGAACGGCGGCCACCAACCCGTTACGGGGCATTTCGAGGGCTGACAGGAGACCGCATGGCCAAATACCTTCAATGCAGTGAATGTGGGAAGCTCGCTTTTTATTACGATGACTACGTCGGAACCGAAAAACCTTTTTACTTAAGATTTATGCGATATCCTGACGGAACCAGACCTTCATCCCCAAGATGTTTTACTTGCGGCGCGGTTCCTAGATTGATCCACGAGTTGGTCAAGGAAGAAAAAGCGGCTGCCAAGCACGGGTAGAGCGAGCGCCGGGAATCCGTTCAACGCGCTGGCTCGCTAGCGAAGCGTCAGACTTCCCCCCGATGCAAGAAGGTTTGGCAACCTGCTATTGAAGATGGCGGCGTAGCGCTCTGGCCCCCAACCAGAGGACCAGCGCATCAAAAACCAACAGCACCACGACCATCCGCCCGAGGAGATGCCAATCCCAAACCGCTGAGCGTGTACTCGGGTCCAGAAGAACGAGAGAGCGCATACCATCAATCGCATAGGTCATGGGATTGACGCGAGCCACCAATTGCATCCAGCCGGGCAGAGCATCCAGTGGAACAAAGGCAGAAGAAAGGAACGTAAACGGAAGCGCTGTAATACCCATAATCGCAAAGAAGTCGCCATGATTGTGCACAACAAACGCCAGGACCATTGAGATTACGGTTACCCCGAAACCGAGGAGTAGCGCAACGATCAAGAGGCCAAGAATTCCCCCGATGCCGGTCGCGACGCGCACGCCAAAAACCAGCCCTAAACCCAACATGATCAGGCATTGAAGCGTTGTATTGATGTTGACCGCCAGGAAGCGGCCTACGAGAATCGAGGCGCGGGAGACCGGCGCTGTCAACAGCCGCGAAAGCAATCCGTTTTCCTTGTCGAAGAGCAGAGGAATGCCACCGCCCATGCTGTTGCCAAAGACCGTCAGTGTCAGGATTCCCGGGAGGAGGTAAGCGCGATAGTCTCCCAGCATGAGATTTCGGCCATAGGCCTGAAATGCGCCTCCCATAAAAATAAGGAGAATCACCGGATTGAGGAGGTTGAAAGCCATGTTAAACGGCTCGCGGCGAAGATGAATGAGCCACCGCACAACCTGCGCTTTCGTTTCCTGGATGAAGTCAAACACCGGACTCGCTCTCCGCGGCGAAGGCATGCCCCGTATAGTGCAGGAAAACCTCATCCAGCCCGGGACGGCTGTAAGTAATCTTATAAATAGGGACGGCCAGCGCTGAAGCGGATTGCAGAATCCGGGGCAGCGCCATCTCGTTGCTCTCGACATAGACCTTAAGCTGTTTTCCGTTTCTCATCGTTGCCTTAACGCCGCCAAGCCCGTCGAGCGCTCCTTGGAGAGCCGCCAATGCTTCCTCGCTAAAATGACCGTTGGGGCCTCCGATTTCCACCGAGATTATGTCTCGCTTGAGCTCTCCCTTCAGTGCCCCGGGGCTCCCCCGCGCGGCGATCTTTCCATGGTCGATGATCGCCACATCGTCGCACAGTCGCTCCGCTTCGTCCATATAATTCGTGCAGACAAAAACCGTCGCCCCTTGCTCTTTGAGGCGCAGAATATGATCCCACACATCCCGCCGCACGCGTACGTCCAAACCCAGAGAAGGTTCATCGAGCAGGATCAAAGGAGGCCGATGAATGAGCCCGCAGGCCAGGTCGAGTTTTTTCTTCATTCCGCCGGAAAAATATTTCACCCGCCGGTCGGCGTCCCGCTCGAGGTTCATCAAGGCAAGCAGTTCCTGAATGCGTGCTTCGCGGATGGCCGGAGCGAGATGATAGAGGTCGGCAAAATAAGCCAGGTGCTCCCGTGCCGTAAGATAGGTGTCGACCGTCAATTCTTGGGGCACATAACCGATCGTGCCCCGCACCCGGACGGCTTCGCGCGCAACTTCGAGACCGTTAATCTCGACTCTTCCGCTATCGGGCCGGACCAGAGTAGTCAGGATTTTAATAGTGGTGGTCTTGCCGGCCCCGTTCGGTCCCAAAAGACCAAATATCTTTCCCCTCTCTACCTCCAGAGAAATGCCGTTCAGGGCGAGGATCGGGCCAAAAACCTTCTTTACGTTCTCGATGCGGACAACCATAGGATGCATGACTTTGAATATATATTACGGGATTTCATTGAAGTCCAACTGCCATGGCCCAGGGCAGAAGAATGTAACCCGGAGTAGGTACGGCTGGGACTGTCAAAGAGGTCTGTCTGGTGAAGGAGGTTCTAGGAACTTGTCTTCGGCTCAAATGTGAACTGAAGTCAGAAAGCGGCTTTAAAGGTATTTCCTGTTGGTTCTCTCATCTGGCACATCCAGGCCCAACTCTGCAATCAGCGGAAGGACATCTTCCATATACGCCCTTCTCGCTTCAGCGTTCGTCCTTAGCTTGAGGCCCCATTCGAGATAGCGCTCGCTGCGGCGGGACTCCGAGCGCCCGAACATGTCCAGAGCAAGAGGGTACCAGCGTTCCAGCGCCTGTTGTATCTCAACCCTCCCTTTGCCGTTGCTGCAGAGTTCGCGCATCTTAGTATGTCCATAGGCGGCGTGACTCATCTCTTCATTGATAATACCCGGAGCAATTTCAACCAGGGGCAGGTAAGTGCTATCCAGGAACTCCTCCATCTGATATTTTCCAACCCGGGCAACAAGAAAGTAAAAAACCGCCAGCTCACTCCAGGTAGGGAGCTGACCAATCTTGAAGGCATCGAGGTACCGCTCGGAATTCTCCTTCTGCAGAAGGTACGTTCCATCGATATGAATTTCCTTCAGCAACCGGTTGATTTTGCGAAAGTGATCCAGATCCTCGGAAACAATCCGAGCAAGCCGATACATATCCTCGACCGTAGGCGCTCGCAAGAGCCAGCGCTCGCAATAAATTCGTGGCCCACCTATCTCGCAGTCGGCCTGGATCGTAAGAACCCGGCTAAGCAGTTCCTGGTACTCCGGAGGCATTTGCTTGAAGTCCTTGGACCTGATCCTTTCTCGAAACACTTTATACACTCCTACAAAAAAAGGCGTAGCCAATTATGTTAGAATATCGTCTTTGCAAACGAGCCGCAGAAATACCGGTGTCAGTCACGCTAGGGGGGATAAACGCAAACGATATGCCAAGCAGAAGCATGGAAAACCGACTATCGCGAGAAGCTGACGACAAACAAAAGTCCAACATTTTGGAAAATGTTCTGGTTTCCTTCTTAGTTTTGGGAAGAATATCATTTTTATCAGCATCTTCTAGCAATAATTTTAGGGGGCCGGATTGGCATCCATATTGCTGCTATCCTTTTCCAGTTGAACGAACGATTGATCGAACGAACGCACGATAAGTATGAGGTAACTATGTATGTAAAAAAATTAGTCGCTCAGTACACAGAAATGCTAGACGAGTCCCCTCTCGATTCCATAGCGCAATGGAAGGAAAAGCATCCAGGTTCCAAGGTGATCGGATGTTATCCGGTCTACACGCCGGTAGAGATCATCCATGCGGCGGGGATGCTTCCGGTGGGGATTATAGGCGCAGGTAACCGGTTGGAGATCGCTCATGCTGACTCGCGGTTCCAATCTTTTGTCTGCTCAATTGTAAAGAGCACTCTGGAACTGGGCCTTATCGGCAAACTCTCTTCCGTGGACGGGATGGTTTTTCATTCGATCTGTGACCCCGCAAGGAATTTGGGAAGTGTTTTCAAGCGCAACTTCCCCGGCATGTTGATTGAGTATATCCATTTCCCTCAGAACATGGCCTCGCCGCACACAGTCAACTATCTGACGGCCGAGTATGAGCGGATAAAGGGGTCCTATGAGGATTTGGCTAATAGAAAAATCACGGACGAGGACCTGCGGCGGAGCATTGGTCTTTACAACGAACAGCGGGTCTTACTTCGGGAACTCTACCGATTTCGCCAGGAGCAACCCCACAATCTTTCAACCGTGGAATGTTACGTCTTGACCCGCATCGGGACGCTGCTTCCCGCGGAAGAACATATCGCAATTTTGAAAGAGGCCATGAAAGGACTCCGAGAGAGAAATGAAAAGCCGAAAGATCGCATAAAGGTTATTTTGGAAGGCTCCTTTTGCGAACAGCCTCCTCTGGAATTGATCGACGGGCTCGAGGCTGCCGGCTGTTATATTCTCGACGATGACTTCCTTCAAGGCTGGCGCTTTTTTACCACCGATATTCCCGTAGAGGGCAATCCCCTGCGCAACCTGGCGAATGCCTACCTCAACCTGAGCGTCTATGCTGGAGTGAAACACGATACTCGTGAACATAAATCTCAACACCTTCTGGACAAAGTGAAGGAGACCGGGGCAAGCGCCGTCCTTATTCTCGCAGCTAAGTTTTGCGAACCTGCCCTGTTTGATTATGCCCTCTATCGTAGGGCTCTGGAAAAAGAGGGCATTCCCCATCTCTATCTCGAGTTTGAAGAGAAAATGTGGATTTTTGACAAGGCTCGCACGGAGGTCGAAACCTTCGTTGAGTCTATGCTGTTCGATTAGGAGGATTCTATGGCAAAACCAGCCCCAGCCGAGAAGACTAGTTATCAGGGCCAGATGCACCTGTTGCAAAAGGAAATTATGGGCCAGTATTTCGACCGTCTGACGCGCGCCGCCGAGAAAGGCGAGGGAAAGGCGGCCTATATGCTGATCAGCGGGAACCCTGTAGAACTCATGCTGGCTTTCGATCTGATCCCGGTCTATCCCGAGATCAACGCCCTGCAGTTGGCGGTCAAAAAGGCTGCTCTTCCGTACATCCAGAAGGCCGAGGAGTTGGGATATTCGATGGACAACTGCGCCTATGTTAAGGCGGATGTCGGCCTTTTTCTGGGAGACCGCAAGACCCCGTTCGCCACGATTCCGCCGCCTTCCCTCATTTTATGCAACTACGTCGGCTGCAATGTTTATCTGCAGTGGTTTGAGCACCTAGCCGAATATTCCGAAGGATCTCTCTATAATCTCGACATTCCGTTTATGAGAGACCCGTCAGGAAAGCCGAGCGCGGAGGACCTCGCCTACGTCGTGCGGCAGCTCGAAGAGGTCATAGAAATTTGCGAAAAGATCACGGGGAAAAAGCTGGATTATGCCAAGCTCAAGAGGATCGTCGATCTCTCGGGCCAAACCGGCGAGTTGTGGTCCAAAATCAAGGCGCTTACCAAGAATGTTCCGTCTCCCTTCGATGCTTATTTCGACTCTGTCACGATGATGGCGCCTCTTTATTGCCTGCGCGGGACAGAAGACGGTCTCCGGTTCTTCGAAACCGCTTACCGCGAGATGCAAGAAAAAGTTGAGATGGGCTCCGGACCGTTGCCGGAGGAGCGTTTCCGCTTTGTCATCGAAGGCCCTCCTCCCTGGCCTTATCTCCGCACATTCCGGGATCTTTTTGCCAAATGGGGCGCCGTCGCCGTTGCTTCCACTTACTCTACCGTAGGCGGGCTATGGGAATTCGGATTCAAGCACGATTCGAATCGGCCTCTGGAATCCATTGCCGAACACATGCTGCAATGGAACCTGACCAACCGTAATTTTCTGCAGCGATACGACCAGATCCAGCGTTACGTTCAGGAATGGTCCGCTGACGCTCTCGTCATCCACTCTGTCAAAAGCTGTCGCTTGTTCTCCGCCGGTCAGGGTGATATGCGGGAGTATTTCACAAAAGAGCTGGGCATTCCCACCCTCCTGATCGAGTCGGACATCGAGGATCCCAGGTATTTTTCCGAAGCGCAAATAAAAAACAGAATCGACGCTTTTTTTGAGTCGCTGGAGCACAAGAAACTTGTGCGTGAAAGCACCACCACGGAGGTGAGAACATGATCTACGCTGCAGGCATCGACGTCGGCTCCACTCAAACCAAAGGCATCATTCTCAACGAGAGAAAGGAGATCATCGGAAGAGCGCTCACCGACACCGGCGCCAATGTTACGCGCGCAGGAGACAGATGTTTCGCCGAGTTACTCGCCGCTTCAGGCGCGAAACGGGAAGAGGTCGCTTATGTCGTCGGCACCGGTTATGGACGATATAAAGTGACGGTGGGCGATGCCCAGATTACCGAAATCAGCTGTCACGCGCGGGGAGCCTCCTACCTGTTTCCCGGCACCCGTACAGTTATCGACATGGGTGGGCAGGACGCCAAGGGGATCAAAGTCGGCGAAGCGGGAGATGTCAAAGACTTTGTCATGAACGACAAATGCGCGGCGGGGACCGGCAGATTTTTGGCCAGCGCAGCGGAGGCTTTAATGCTTAGCCTGGACGACATCGGGGAGATATCTCTAAAGGCCAGAAACCCCGTGCGGCTCACGACAGTATGCACGGTGTTCGTGGAGTCTGACATTATGTCCTATCTGGCCCAGAACAAAAAAGTCGAAGACATCCTCGGCGGGGTCCACAGCGCCATCGCTGCCAGAACGATCTCGCTCGTGAGGCGCGTCGGGATCGAACCTGAAGTAACGTTTACCGGAGGCGTTTCGAAAAACACCGGCATGGTCCGGGCGCTCGAAGAAAAACTCGGCATGAAATTGAATGTGAGCCCCGACTCTCACTTCGTCGGCGCATTGGGAGCAAGCCTTTTTGCCCTAGAGCGCTCGCTGAAGGGAACCGGAGCAAACGCTCCTGCCTCCGAAGCCGCGGAAGCGCCATCAGCGGCTCTTAATCAGTGAAATTGCTTCTTTAAGGAGGAACTATGGTTTTTGTCGCGGGCATTGATATGGGCGCTAAGTCCACCAAGGCCGTGATTATGGACGGCGAGACAAAGATTCTCAGCAAAGTTGCGGTACGAACCCGGCCCGACTTCCCGGCTGTCGCCAGAGAGGCTCTGGACTTGGCATTGAAGGAGGCGGGCGTTCAGGAGCGGGAGATCGGTTACATCGCCACGACAGGATTCGGCAGGTACAATGTGCCATTCCGCGACATCCAGATTACCGATATTACCTGCGTGGCGCGGGGCGCTTTGTTTCTATTTCCCAAGACGCGATCCATCTTGGACATTGGCGCTCAGAGCACGCGGGCCATACGAGCATTTGAAAGCGGAAAAGTCCGAGAGTTTCGCACCAACGACAAGTGCGCGGCCGGGGCGGGCGGCTTTATCGAGCGGGCCGCGAAGTACCTCGAGGTGAGCATCGAACAGGTGGGCGATCTCTCTATTGAGGCAGTTAAACCTCAGACGATCAGCAGCGTCTGTGCGGTGCTGGCCGAGTCGGAGATTATCAATCACGTCTCAGGGGGAGAAACAGTCGAAAATATCTTGCGCGGCGTTCACAATTCCCTCGCTTCCAGAGCCATGGCGTTGATCAAGCGGGCAGGCCTGGAAGATGAGGTAACCTTCGTGGGCGGGGTTGCCCGGCAGCGGGGGATGGTCAAAGCTCTGGAAGAGGTTTTGAAGAGAAAAGTCAATGTTAGCGAGGAGCCTGAAATGGTTGGGGCGATAGGGGCGGCCCTGCTGGCGTTGCGGCGGCTGGAAAAAATTCATCGGGAAGAGAGCGAGCTCACAACGAAAGAGGAAGCAAGGAGGGCGGCTTTATGAAACTTGCAGGTAAAGCAGCACTGGTCACAGGCGGTGGAAGAGGCATTGGGCGAGCTATCGCTTTGGCACTAGGGCGCGAAGGCGCGCGGACAGCCGTGGCGGATCTCTTGAAGGACAACGCGGAGAGCGTCCGGGATGAGATCAAGGCATTACGGGTCGACGGACTGTCGTGCCAGGTGGATCTCACTAAGCGGGCCGAGGTCGAACGCATGGTCGAGGAGGTCTTGTCGCGCTTCGGTCAGATTGACATTCTCGTAAACTGTGCGGGCTGGGACAGGCTGGAACCTTTTCTGGAGAGCAGTGAGGAAACGTGGGAAAAAATCCTGGCCATAAACTTCAAGTCCGTTCTCTATACAGCGAAGGCCGTGCTCCCTCATATGGTCTCACGCGGATCGGGAAAGGTAATTAATATCAGCTCCGATGCCGGGCGGGCGGGATCGAGTTGGGAAGCCGTTTATTCAGGGTCTAAAGGCGCCGTGATCGCTTTTTCAAAGTCGCTTGCGCGGGAGATGGCAAGATACAAGATCAATGTGAACGTTGTCTGTCCCGGACTGACGGATACGCCGCTGCTTGAGGCAGTTCGCACTCAGTCTCCTCAGACGGAGAAGCTTATTGATGCAATCACTAAAGCCACCCCGTTTCGACGCGTAGCCAAACCTGAGGAGATAGCGGAGGCGGTGCTCTTTTTTGCGTCGCCAAGCTCAGATTTCATAACCGGACAGACACTGAGCGTGAGCGGCGGGCTGACGATGGCGTAACTTTTTGTGAGGCTGAGACTGCATCGGTTCGACTATTTAATTGAAGTCTGATATAAGACGAGAGTTTTGTGCTCCAGCCTGGATAGCTGGACGCCTCGACCAGCAGGTGGAAGAGCTTGGCCTCGGAAACAGGCCAGGCTCAGGCTCTCCGAGACACCGCCGAGTTATTTCGGGTTTGACTTTCGATCGGACTGCAAAGCCCCTAGCCAGCCTGGTACCCAGGCTTTAGGAGAGGACTAAAGAAAGCCTACTATGAAGGATCAACAGCCCTACCTACTCAATTCGCCCAACAGATACAAAGAATATGTGGTGACCGGGCAATTGGTCGCCGCGCACGACAGGCCGGATGTTGCCGTTCTGGAAAATCGCGAGAAGGACAAAGATTCGGAGCAAAACTTTCTCTCGCCCCCGGAGGTTCTCACGATCGAAGAGGTGGCGTCTCGATCGATTGAAGGAATCGACACGGCAAAGGTCCTGGGCGAAATGGCCGATATGGGACCCGAGGCCCGACTTTTTCTCCAACTCAGGGAAGGAAAAGCGATTCGGTACGAGATTTTTGACGACCCTCGGATCTGCCTGGACATACACCGGGGCGCGGTAATTGAAAATTTAAAAGAGAAACCCAAAGATGTCAGCGGGTGGCGCACGAATGAGTTTTTCATCGATATCAAGGGATGTCTCGGTGACGAGTGTGGCCGGTGCGCGATCGTGTGCCCGGAAAACGCCATCCACTTGGTGGGGAAGGGCAAAGGAAGCTTTCACGAGATCGATCCGCTCGCGTGTAAAGGCTGCTTTATCTGCTGGGTAGAGTGCGTCCGAACCGCCGCCGATTGCATCCTGGTTGATGGGAAGACGTTCGACCCAAAAATGCGGGCCAAACATTTCGGAGAATGAGTTTCGAATGCTCGTGACGTTCAGGCCATCGAAACGCTTCGAAAAACTGAGACGACTTAACCCCTGAGGCTGCCGCTACCCAAGGCTTCTTCAGGGTGACTAGATAAGGAGGTTTACAGAGGTGGCAGTTGTTTTGTCTGGTAACGCGGCAGCGGCCTGGGGATTCAGATTGTCGAGAGTCCAGTGCTACCCCTATTATCCAATCACCCCTTCGACCGCCTGTTCTCAGCAGATCTCACGTTGGGTCTACGACGGAGTCATGGATGCGGTGACCATCAATGCCGAATCCGAGCACAGCGCGGCAAGCCAGATCATCGCCGCGGGCAAAAGTGTTCGGGCCGGAACAGCCACCTCCTCCAAGGGCCTCCTCTACATGATCGAGGTGTTAGAAAACGCCGGCGGAGGAGGAATCCCTTGCGGGCTATTTCTTGGCAATCGCGCAACCGGCGCTCCCATTAATATCTGGGCTGACAACTCGGACGCCTATGCGATGCGCGATAGCGGCGTCATTCAGATTTTCGCCGCTGACGCGCAGGAAGCCCTCGACAATATCATTCAGGGCTACCGCATAGCGGAGGACCTCAGGATAAGGCTGCCTTTCGCGGTTAATCTGAGGGGCTTTACCGGCACCCACGCTTACGAAGGGGTGGAGATCCCTGAAGCAAAACAGGCGGACCAGTACCTTCTCCCGTTCGCGCCCCTCTACCCTCTGTTTGCTCCTGAAAAGCCGGTGACTTATGGGGCGATGCTGTCGGCCCATCCTTATCGAAGACACAAGAGAAACCAGATGGCTGCCCTGGGCAACGCTACCGACACCGCCGTTAAAGCGGGAAAAGCCTTTGGGGAGATCTTCGGCCGTTCGTATGGACTCTTCGAATGGGTGGGAGATAAAAAGGCCGATCTCGTGATTGCGCTCCTTGGTGAGTCCTCCTCGCCGGGCGAAGTCGTCACACAGCATCTTCAAGGGAAAAACGGCATACCCGGGGTTGCTCTGCTGAAGATCCGTCTCTTCTCTCCATTCCCGGCAAAAGAGATTGCCCAGGCGCTTCACGATGCCGGGACAAAAGCCGTTGTGGTATTTGAGGAAGGTCTTCACCACGGCGCCGTTTTCCCTCCATTGGCGCAGAGAATCGCAACCGCGATTCATCTCCACATGGGCAAGCAGGGTCCGCGGGTCGCGAGCGTCATCGGCGGTTTGGGCGGCAGCGAGGTCCGCCAGGAGCATTTTCAGATCATGTTCAACCTCGCCGACAACATCGCAGAGGGCAAACCTTACCGAACCGAGCCTTACTGGCTGGACATCGAGGAGGATCCGATCTTCATCGATCGCGAGGAGGCGGTCAATCCAAAGCTCAGGAAGAAATGGGGCGAGCTGTGGAGAAAGCAGAAGCGCAAAGAGAAATATTTCTCACCTATTCCCCCCGAGAGCCATGAGTTCCGAATCTACAGCCGGGCAGGACAGGGCGCTATCACCTCTGCGGTGGGCTTTACCGGAGCCGGGATAGAGTTTGGCCACCAGCTGTTGACCGTTCCCACATTCGGCTCTGAGCGCAGAGGGGCGATCATCACCACGGATACGTTGATGAATTTCCGCAAAGATCGAAGGATCCGCTCCTTCAGCCGCGCTTGGGACGTCGTCATCCTTTACGATGATACGATTCTCTACTCTCCCGAGCATCAGGTTCTTGAAGGCCTCAAAGAAGGGGGGACGCTTCTAATCAACAGTTCCCATCTTGGCGTCCGAAAAATTCGTGAGATCCTGAGTGCCAGTGAAGACCGCGTGCGCATCTTTACCGTGCCGGCCGAAGAGATCTCACAAAGACTCGAACTCAGCCATTCCAATATGGCGATGCTTGGAGCGCTGCACAAGGTTTACGATAGGGTGCCGTTTGATGGCGCTCTTCGTTATTACGAGAAGCATGTGCCGCGCCCGAGAGAGGCCAGTCTCGAAGCAATTCGGCAGGGTTATCTCGAAACCACGGATCAGGAGATACACAGGGCGAAGAAAGAGAGCCGCCTTTGTGTCAGCCAGGATTTTCTGGAGTGGCGTCCCGAGGATTATTCGCACGACACGTGGCCTTCCGCCCTGGAAGAGATTCAAATCTGACGAGGAGCTGACATGTACAAGGTTCTTTTCAACCGCGAGATCGGTCCGAGTCCGCATAGCTTCCTCCTCCCCGACCCTGTTCGGGACGTTGGGGACTATGGCGCAATCCCCACGACCGGTCTCATCTCCGGGCATCAAGGTTGTGTCGGCTGCGGTATGGTCAGCGGCACAAACCAGGTCTTGCGCGCGCTCAAACTAACGGGGAAACATGTGGTGGCCAGCATAGGAACCGGCTGCAACGAGGTCATCACAACCCAAAATACCTCTTGCTGGGGAGCTGTCTCGGTGGATCACAATGATTTTCCCAATACAGCGGCGACCATGAGCGGTAACATCGCTGCGCTCCGGGCATTGGCTCAGGCGGGAAACGTATCACCGGACTCGACTATAAATGTCGGAATCGCGGGCGACGGTGGCACCTATGACATCGGACTCCAGGCCTTCCTCGCGTGGATTGCCCGCGGTGAAAACGGACTTTACGTCTGTCTCAATAATCAGGCATACATGAATACGGGAGTGCAGGGATCCGGGGCGACGCCTTTCGGCGCTAACACCTCAACCACCCCTTTCGGCAAGGCCATTCACGGCAACCAGAGAAGACCTCAATACCTTCTCGACCTGGCGCTGGCCGCCGGCGCGTCTTATGTCGCCTCAGCCTGTCCTCTTATGCACCGTGACTTGATGATTAAAGCGCAAAAAGCCGCAGCGATCGAGGGTCCCTGCGTGCTCGAGCTCTATTCGGTATGTCCGGAAGGCTGGAAGAGTGAAACCGATGTCTTCCATGAGATTACCGAGCTTGCGCTCGAAACCCGCTCCTGGATTCTATACGAGGCGGAGCGGGAGCGAAAAACGAACACGGTTCTTTTTACGCTGAATTATGCGCCCAAAAGGTTTTTGCCGGTCTCGGAATATCTCAAATTGCAGGAGCGGTTTTCGGGGATGAGGGAGTTTCCAGAGATGGTGCAACAGACACAAGAGATCATCGATGCCAGATGGTCGTTCTGGCAGCCTCTGATTGAAGCCAACGGACTAGAGTCGAAAGGGGAACTCCATGCATCCTGATCTAACTTTAAGAATCGCCGGCGAGTCCGGCGAGGGGGTCATCACTATCGGCGAAACGCTGTGCAAGCTTGCGGCTCGAGAAGGCCTTCACCTGGTCACTTTCCGGACTTTTCCTGCCGAAATTAAAGGCGGGGCCTGCATGATCCAGCTCCGCTTGAGTGAAAAAAACATCTCTTACCATGGCGAAAAATTGGACCTGCTGGTCTGCCTCAACCAGGAAGCGCTTGACGAGAACATCACGGAACTCAAAGAGAATGGAGTCCTCGTTTGCGAGGCGGAATGCGACGTTCCCGAAGAAAACTCTCGCCTGACGGTTTACAAAGTGCCGTTCGAGCGCATCGCCGTGCGCGAGATCGGAAGCCGTATCAGCAAGAACATCGTTGTTCTCGGCACCCTCTGTCATCTCCTTGGCCTGCCCAAACTGACTATTGAAAAATTCCTGGCGGAGAAATTTGCCAAGAAAAGCAAAGCCGTCCTGGACCACAACCTGGATGCTTTGCAAAGAGGACTGAATTTTGCCCAGCAGCACTTTACCGGTCATCGCTCCGTTCAAATGCCTTCGCCAAGCGGTCAGAGAAAGCTCCTCATGACCGGGAATGAGGCTATAGCTTTCGGGGCCGCGGCGGCGGGAGTGAAGTGCTTTTTCGGCTATCCGATCACCCCAGCCTCCGAAATCATGGAATGGCTTGCGGTTCACCTGCCCCGCCTGGGGGGAAAGGTGCTCCAAACTGAGGACGAAATTTCCGCAATCTGCTGCGTCGCGGGAGCCTCCTGGGCGGGCGCCAGGAGCATGACCTCCACATCGGGCCCCGGGCTTTCGTTGATGTCCGAGACCATCGGCCTGCTCACGATGGCGGAAATCCCCGCGGTCATCATTGATTCGCAAAGGGGTGGCCCGAGTACCGGCATGCCCACTAAGACCGAACAATCGGACCTTTTTCTCGCCCTGTATGGATCCCATGGAGATTCACCCAGGGTGGTGATGGCGCCAACTTCCGTAACGGAGTGCTTTCGGATGACCGGCGTGGCTTTTGATATTGCAGAAAAGTACCAGATCCCGGTCATTATGCTGGTGGATCAAGCGCTATCCGCGCGTCTCGAAACGGTTGAGCCTCATGTGGCTAGACGGACGCCGGCAGCTTCCCGGCTCCGCGCTGAACCCGAGTCCGGGGGTAAGTACGCTCGCTATAAACTTGGCGGATCGGTGATCTCTCCGGTGGCCCTTCCCGGAACCGAAGGCGGCGAACACATGGTCACCGGGATGGAGCACGATGAGCTCGGGAACTTTGCCTGTGACGAAGAGACCCATACGGCGATGACCGTAAAACGATTCCGCAAGCTGCCCGCAATCGAGAGCGATCCTTTAGCTCAGAACCTTTCAACCCGGCTGGGAGATCCTCATGCGGAGATCGGAATCGTCACCTGGGGTTCCTCGGCGGGTCCGGTTGAGGAAGCGATAGGCCGGGCTAATGAGATGGGCATCGCCGCTCAGGCCATTGTTCCCAAGATCCTCAACCCCCTGCCGCATCAGGAACTGCGAGAGTTCTTCGGAAACGTGAATCATGTCATCGTTCCGGAGCTTAATTTCGTGGGACAGTTCGCCGCGCTGCTCCGCTCCACTTATCGCGTTCCTACCATCAGCTTGACTAAGATAAAAGGGATTCCTCTGACGCCGGGAGAAATCGTTCAAAAGATCGCCGAGGTCGCTGAAATTGCAACCGCAAGGAGTAAAAAGCGCTATGGAAGAGCTGCAGGATAATATGTGCGATTACCTGAGCGGAGTCTGCCCCGTCTGGTGTCCTGGATGCGGCAACTACGGCATTCTTGCCGGTCTGGTAGAGGCTTTTGCCAAGCTCCACTTACCGAGCAGGGAGCTGGCGCTGATTTCAGGAATAGGCTGCGCCAGCCGTCTGCCTTATTTTGTGAAAGCATATGGCTTTCACGGAATTCATGGCCGCACCCTGCCGATCGCTCAGGGAGTCAAACTCGCCAACCCCAATCTGACAGTCGTAGCCGTCGCCGGAGACGGCGACGGTCTGGCGATTGGAGGAGGCCACTTGCCGCACATAGCCCGCAACAATGTGGACATCACTTACCTCCTCTTTAATAACGCAATCTATGGGATGACCAAGGGCCAATTCTCGCCGACCACAACTCTCTCTTCAGTGACCAAGACCACTCCGTTCGGCTTGCAAGGCGAAGCGGTGAATCCCACGGCTTTGGCGATCGTTTATGGAGCCTCGTTCGTGGCACGAGGTTTTTCGGTTAGAAAAGAACATTTAAGAGACCTGATTATAGAGGGAATTCGCCATCCAGGCTTCTCCTTCATCGAGATCCTGACCAGCTGCTCTTCGTTCAATACCACCGACATGAACGTCGCTCGCATCATCAAGAACATGGATGCGGCGCCCGCGGGTTGGCCCGATGATCCTATTGAGGCCTTGAAGCTCGCCACCAATCAGAGCAAAATCCACCTCGGGGTTCTATTCCGCAGCAAACGACCTACTCTGGAAGAGCGGTTCCAAGAGCTGCAAGGGAAAGCCCAGCGGAAAGTACCCTCCGAGTCGGTCCAGATCGACCAACTCCTGGAGCAATTTCAATAGTTCGAATTTACCCGTCGATCGAGGAACGGCTACGACACGACGTAGCCTCAGGGCGAGCCATAATGGAGCACGAAAGATGACGTTGCTTTCCGGCCCACGCGCGCGTCCATTGCTCAACCATGACGCCTCCCCCCAAGCGCGCTGCTTAGCCGTCAATAACCTTCATCAAAATCTATTTTACACTTAACCGGAAATCGAAATCAGTTTTCAAGGAGGACAGCATGTTTCAAAACCTTTTAGTACAAAAGGAGCAGGCGATTGCGACCATTCAGCTCCATCGCCCACAAAAGAAAAACTCCCTAAACCTGGAGCTTCGCAATGAGATGGAATCGGCTCTAAAAGAGATTAAAGACGATTTCAACGTGCGAGCGGTGATTATAACGGGCGGGAATGAGATTTTTTGCGCCGGAGCCGACATCAGCGAAATTCAGGAAGCGACGTCGGCAGAGGAAACCTATAAGCACGCTCGAGAATTCCAGATCCTCTTCGATGAGATCGAAGCATTGCCGCAGCCCGTCATCGGAGCCGTCGCCGGATATGCTTTAGGAGGCGGATGTGAGCTGGCTTTAGCTTGCGATTTTCGCATTGCTGCGCAGGGCGCGAGATTCGGCCTTCCTGAAATCAAGATCGGCGCCTTTCCCGGCGGTGGTGGAACTCAGCGGCTCCCGCGACTGATCGGCGTGGCCAAAGCCAAGGAGGTGATATTCACCGGAGATCCGATCACGGCCGAGGAGGCGCTCACTCTTGGTCTTGTGATGAAGGTCGTGCCTTTGGAAAAACTTATGGATGAAGCCAAAGCCTTCGCCACCAAACTCGCCGCCCTCCCGCGCCTGGCTATGGCAGCCTCAAAGATGCTGATCAACAGAGGCGTGGAAATAGATTTGACCTCAGGCCTGGAGCTGGAAGCTCGCACGTTCGGAACCCTCGCCACCAGTCACGATCTGCAAGAAGGGACCCGTGCATTTCTCGAGAAGAGAAAGCCTAATTTTACTGGAAAGTAACGGTTTCTCTGAACGAGTTCCAAGCTGAAAAAATACAGGTCGAATCTCTTGGTTCCTCCTGTTTTAGGGGCAAGCTCCAAGAAAGCTGGCAGCGCTTCGACTTCACGGCTTTGATCTGGTAAAGACCAGAGAAACAGCAAATATGACCAGGCGGTCAACATGGGGCTTGTTTTCCAACTTCTTGGAAAAATAAGAACAAAATCCTTGCTGTTATGAGAAATCCTCATGAAATTCTCTCAACCCACTTTTGGAATCGCCTGGCATGGTTTGTGCTCGCCTGAAAACAGGCTAATGGCGCACTGTCATCTATGAAAGATTTGGAAGGTAAGGTGGTTTTAGTCACCGGCGGTGGACAAGGAATCGGCCGCGCGATTGCCTTTGCCTTTGCCCTTCAGGGGAGCCGAGTCGTGATTAGCGGGCGGCGGAAAGAGATCTTGGATGCAGCCGTCGAGGAGTTTCGCCGCGACGACCTCCAGGTCCTCGCTCTGGCTTGCGACATTACCCAAAAAAACCAGGTAGAAGCGCTCGACAGACAAATCCAAGGCCAATTGGGCCCGGTACAGATCCTGGTCAACAATGCGGGAATGGCTCCTGCGGTGAGCTTCCTCAGTATGGAGGACAAGCTTTGGGAGGAGGTTCTTAAGGTAAATCTGAACGGAACCTATAACTGTTGTAAGGTCTTCCTGCCCGCCATGGTAGCCGCGCGGTGGGGAAGGATTATCAACATCGCTTCTATTGTGGCCAAGGTGTCCTACTCGCACATCTCGGCTTATGCGTCTTCCAAACATGCCGTCCTCGGTTTGACTCGTTCGCTCGCCGTTGAGTTTGCCCGCTCAGGCGTAACGGTCAACGCGATTTGTCCAGGGTACGTTGATACCGAGTTGACTCGAGAGAACATCAGGCTTATGGCTGAGAAGACCGGCAAGAGCGCGGAGGATGTGCTCGGACGCTTCAAGGCCACCTCGCCCCAGAACCGCCTGATCTCCCCCGATGAGATCGCTCATCTGGCTATCGCGCTTGCCTGTGATCGAGCGCGCGGAATCACGGGCCAGGCCATTAATGTCGACGGCGGTGCTGTCCTGGCATAGCTGACAATTAGGCGCTTCTGGTTTTGAGTTTGGTCCTGTAAAGTATCTTATCGATACTTTAACCACCACAGGTTAAACTCAAAATCTCATTTCGAAAGGAAAACGATGACGTATCAGAGTTTTGTTCTCGAAGCTGAAAACGGAATCGCGACGCTGCGTTTAAATGATCCCGAGAGGTTAAACGCTCTGACTTTTCAAACCTATCAAGAGTTAGAGCGAATCATGGTTGATCTGGCGCACGAACCGACGGTGAAAGTGTTGGTGCTGACCGGTAGCGGCAAGGGATTTTGCTCCGGCGGAAGTGTCCATGATATTATCGCCAAACTTCTGGAAATGAAGGGAGATGATCTTTATCGCTTCACGCGCATGACCTGCAACGTGGTCAAGAACATGCGCAACTTAAAGAAGCCGATTATCGCCGCCGTCAATGGAATCGCGGCTGGCGCCGGAGCTATGTTGGCGCTCGCCAGCGACCTCCGAATTCTCTCCGACAGGGCGAAATTCGCCTTTCTGTTCGTCAAGGTGGGACTGGCCGGAGCCGATATGGGAGTTCTGCAGCTCCTGCCGAGAATCGTGGGCCGGGGACGAGCCACCGAACTCCTGTTTTTAGGGGACCCTATCGATGCTCAAGAATGCTACCGGATCGGCCTCGCCAACCGGGTGGTGCCGCACGATGATTTGATAACGGAGGTCACCAAATTGGCCAATCGCCTAAAAGATGGACCGCTTTACGCGCTGGGAGTCACCAAGGAGCTGCTCAATCTAGAGGAGGACCTGGACCTGGAAACGGCCTTGGAAATGGAAGCCATGGCGCAGGCGAGATGCATGGAGACCACGGACTTTCACGAAGGCTACCGCGCCTTTATCGAAAAAAGAGCGCCGCAATTCAACAAGGGCTGAATCACAGAAAGGAGATGACCGCACATGGCAAAACCCGTTTACGTTAGGAGCCTCCGCAAAGAGGATCTGTCCGCGATTGTTGACGTTGAGGATCGCACCACGGGTGTGGCTCGACGTGCCTACTGGGAGAAGAGAATAGAAATTTCCGAGGCCATTCGTCCTCACTGGGCCTCTCTTGTTGCTGAAGTCGACAATCGGGTCGTCGGTTTTGTTCTCGGCCGCACCGGGGAGTTGGAGTTTGGCCTTCCCGGAACGGTCGCCTGGATCGAGATCATCGGTGTAGACCCAGCCTACAGGCGCCAGGGAATCGCCGCCAAATTGATCGAGACCTTCATCTCCTCCGCTGAGGACCACGGAATTCAAACCGTCTTTACCCTGGTCAACAAGAGCGACACTGAGATGGAAGGCTTTTTTACCAGACTCGGCTTCACCGAGGGCAAGATGATTCACTTCCAGAAGGATCTCAAAGGCTAACCTGCTCCTGAGGCTTTCACTCTTGGACTTCTTTTTCGACCAAGAACATCTCAATCTACGAACGCGCATTCATTCCTGGGTGGATGAACACCTGATTTCTGCGCCTGAGAGTGATCTCGATATTAACGGACAGGCTCAAAAACTCGTAAGTTGCCTTGGCCAAGAGGGTTTTATCGCCCACACTGTGCCAAAGAAATTCGGCGGAGTCCGAGAGAGCGTTCAGGCGCGCGATCTATGCCTTTTGCGCGACGAGCTGGCTCGCGGCTCCGCCCTGGCTGATACGATGTTTGCGATGCAGGCTTTGGGAAGTTATCCCATTACGCTGGCAGGAAATCATGAACAAAAGCGCCGTTATCTTCCGGCCGTTGCCACCGGAGAGGCGATCGCAGCCTTCGCCCTTACAGAACCACAGGCCGGATCGGACATATTGTCTATGGAGACACGGGCAGTCAGGCATGGCGGGGACTACTGTCTCACCGGAGTGAAGCGCTTCATCTCGAATGCCGGGATAGCCCGAACCTACACCGTTTTCGCTATGACCGATCCCGACGACCGCCACAAAGGCATGAGCGCCTTTGTGGTGCAGGCGGATACCCCCGGCTTCGTTTTCAAAGAGAGTATCCCTTTGATCTCTCCTCACCCGATCGGCGTTATCGCTTTCGAGGATTGCCGAATCCCCGAGGATCAAATCCTGGGGCAAGAGGGGGACGGACTGAAAATCGCGTTGGCAACACTGGATACCCTGCGCTGCACCGTTGGCGCAGCCGCTGTGGGATTGGCGCAAAGGGCGCTGGATGAAGCGATTCGCTACAGCCAAAGCCGCCGGCAGTTCGGCCACGAGCTGGCTCATTTTCAGGCGATACAATTCAAAATCGCAGAAATGGCCGCCGAGCTCGAGGCTTCGCGCCTCCTGGTCTACCAGGCTGCCTGGATAAATGATCACGGCAAACCGGGGCTCAAGGAAAAATCATCCATAGCCAAACTGTTCGCCACCGAGGCGGCGCAACGAATCGTCGACCAGGCGTTGCAAATCCACGGTGGTAGCGGGGTTGTTGCGGGAGCAGTGGTGGAGCGGCTTTACCGGGATGTCCGCGCATTGAGAATCTACGAAGGCACCTCGGAGGTTCAGAAATTAGTGATCGCGAAGGAACTGCTAAAAAAGGGCAAATCTTGAGTGCTTAGTTCTTGTTTTGAGTGGCGAGTGTTTTTCAACACTTCTTTAAGTTAAGCCAAAGCCGTCATTCCCGCAAAAGCGGGAATCCAGTAATTCGAGGAGGAATCATGGATTTTACGCTGTCAGAGGAGTTAGCTGCCGTAAAGGAGCTGGCCCATGAGTTCGCTGAAAAAGAGGTCGCGCCGAGCGCGGCTAAAGATGACCGGGAGCACGTATTCCGGAGGGATCTGGTCACCAAAATGGGGGAGTTGGGATTCTTTGGCTGCGTCATTCCCGAGGCTTATGGCGGCACAAATCTAGGATTTATGGCTCTCGCCTTGATTTCAGAAGAAATCGCTCGGGCGCACAGCGCGATCAGGGTGTACATTAACATGCAGTGCGGACCGGCCCTGACGCTGCTGGACTTCGCGAGCGAGGAGCAGAAAAAGAGGTTCATCCCCGGCCTCGTCAGCGGCCAGACGGTAGGCTGCTTCGCGATTACAGAACCGGACGCCGGGTCGGACGTGTCGGCCATGAGAGCAACGGCCGCAAAGAGCGGTGACGGGTATGTTCTCAACGGCACCAAGACCTGGATCTCAAATGCCACGGTTGCGGACGCGGGGATTGTCTTCGCCTACACTGATAGATCTCTCAAACATCGGGGCATGTCGGCCTTTTACGTGAATATCAAGCAACCCGGTGTGAGCCACCGGAATCTGGATAAGCTCGGGGCGCACGCCTCTCCGACCGGAGAGGTGACGTTCGAGAACTTCCACATACCGAAGGGGTCTCTCCTCGGAAAGGAAGGCGACGGATTCAAAATTTGCATGACCCACCTCAGCCATACCCGATTAAACTGTGCTGCGGGGGCGGTGGGCGTGGCCCGTGCGGCGCGGGAAGCGGCTGTAAGTTACGCGAACCAGAGGCAGCAATTCGGGCAAAAGATCGGCGAGTTCGAAATGATTCAGGATCAGATTGCCCAGATGATCGTGCGTGAGGAAGCGGCGCGATTGCTGGTGCATCGAGCTGCCTGGCTGGCCGACCAGCACAAGCCCTGCAATCTCGAAACATCCATCGCCAAATACACCGCTGCAGAAGCCGCCTATTTCAACGCCGATACGGCTCTGAATATTCTCGGAGCCTATGGTTATTCCACCGAATTTCCGGTGGAGCGCTACCTGCGGGACTCCAAGTCATATCAGATCGTCGAGGGCTCATCGAATATTCAAAAGCTCATCATAGCGCAGGATGCTTTAGGCTATAGGAAGGCGAACCGATAGCTGCTGGTTTCGTTCAACCCGCTCAAATCGTTCAAACCGCTTTGAATTGCTTGAACGGTTTGAACGATTATTATTTATGAGGGGTGGAGTCTAGGCAATACAAGCCGAGAGAGGAGGTTAAAACCGACATGCGACCATACTTCGAAACGATGACCGAATTCGGAAAACCTTTGTCTGATGCCGTGAAGCGAAGGATGCAGGAAAACGCTCAAGAGATCAAACGGGCGGAGAAGGAAATCGCCGAGGCTATAGAAAAGGTAAAGAAGGCTGGCCTCCCGGCGGAGGTGCTGAACAAGCGAGGCGAGTGGACCGTTTACCAGAGGCTCGAGTATCTGATCGACCCCGGTACGTGGTGCCCGCTGCACACCCTTTACGACCCTATGGATGAAGAGTCGGGAACTACCGGGGTCGTCGACGGCCTGGGCAGGATCAGCGGCAGATGGGCTGTTGTAATCGGTTTTGACAACAAGGTGATGGCAGGCGCCTGGATCGCCGGCCAAGCGGACAATATTTTGCGAGTTACGGATGTGGCCAAGCGGCTAAACGTTCCTGTCGTTTGGTTAGTCAACTGCAGTGGCGTCAAGCTCACGGAACAGGAGAAAGTCTATCCGAACCGACGAGGGAACGGCACGACCTTCTTCCGACACGCCGAACTGGAGAAATTGGGGATTCCGGTACTGGCCGGAATCTGGGGCACCAATCCGGCCGGGGGAGGCTATCAGGGCATCAGCCCGACCTACCTGCTCGCCCACAAGAACTGCAACATCGCGGTGGGCGGCGCCGGGATTGTCAGCGGTATGAGTCCGAAGGGGTTTTTTGACGAGGAAGGCGCCGAAGCTGTTATCACGGCCACCAAGAATTTCAAGGAAGTACCACCCGGGCGCGCGGAAATTCATTACGACTCCACCGGGTTCTTTAAAGCCGTGTTCGAGACCGAAGAAGGGGTCCTGAACGGGCTGAAGGAACTGATGAAAGCCATGCCCGCTTATGACCCGAAATTCTTCCGGGTGGCGGAACCGAAGGAGCCGAGATTTGATCCGAGCGAAATCGATTACCTCATCCCCTCTAACCAGAAAATGGCGTACAGTTTCGATGAGGTCCTGGCGCGGCTCACGGACAACAGTGAACATATGGAATTCAGGCCCGACTATGGGCCGGAGGTCTATACCGGGCTAGTGAAGATCAATGGCCTTCTGGGGGGCGTAATCGGCAACCGTCAGGGTTTTTTACCCAAAGGATATCCGGAATACGCACCCTATCAGGGAATCGGGGGCAAGCTTTATCGGCAGGGACTCATCAAGATGAACGAGTTCGTAACGTTGTGCGGAAGAGACAGAGTCCCCATAATCTGGTTCCAAGACACGACGGGCATCGACGTGGGCGATTATGCCGAGAAGGCTGAGCTGTTGGGGCTTGGTCAGTCGTTGATCTACTCAATCGAGCAGACCGATTTGCCGATGATGCTGGTGGTGCTGCGCAAAGGGACGGCGGCCGCGCACTACATTATGGG
>JACQUW010000174.1 GCA_016210115.1 Deltaproteobacteria bacterium
GCAGCGTCCGCCACAGCACGCTGCGGGCAACTGAATCCCGCGTGGGAGTCGCCGAGCCGTTATGAAATTTTTCTTTTAAGGAGAAAAACAATGAGGCAAACGAAGCGGGCATTGGTTCTGTCGATGATCCTGTTTTTTGTCGCGATCTCCCTCGCTCCGGCGCAGGAGCCTCCCGTTATTGCGGCAGCCAAAAAAGAGGGGAAGGTGATCCTCTATCTCAGCGCCCAAATGAGCCTGGGGCAAGCGATTAGCAAAGCATTCGAAAGAAAGTTCCCGTTTCTAAAGGTGGAGATCACCAGAACTTCAGGTGAGAATCTCTTGAATAGAATCAGAACCGAGAAGCTGGCGGGCAAGATAGTGTTTGATGTGGTTTATGGCGCCACGGTCCCATTGCTCCCGCAGATCGGAGTCGTGAAACCATACGTGTCGCCGGAAGCTTCAGTCTATACCGCCAAATTTCGCGAGCCCAATGATCTCTGGACCGCCGCCAGCGCGAACTATTACGTGATCGGGTACAATACCCGGCTGGTTTCCCGGGCGGAGGCGCCGCGAAATTGGGACGATCTTCTCGACCCCAGGTGGAAGAGAAAGATCGCGCTGGATCCGGAAGAGTTTTCCTGGTTCGGCGCCATGGAAAGCTACCTGGGAGAAGAAAAGGCCACGCGCTTGATGAGCGGCCTCGCGCGCCAGGAGATTCAGTGGCGCAAAAATCATACAACGCTCGCGCAATTCATGGCCGCCGGAGAATATCCAATCGCGTTGGTCTACGCGCACGGTGTGGAAGAGATCAAAAACAAGGGGGCCCCGGTGGAATGGGTCAGAACCAGCAAGCCGATTGTGGTTGATGTTCAGCCGGTGGCGATTTCGGCTCAAGCCTCTCATCCAAATGCCGCCAGGCTCTTCGCTGATTTTCTGCTTTCGGCGGAAGGTCAAAGAATTATTTTTGACGACAGAAAGATCCCGGTCCGGCCCGGCGTCATACCGGAAAGCTCGCCGCTTCATCCGGCCGCGCTGGAAATCTTTCCCAGCCCGCCCAAGGTGGTCACGAATCTCAGCCACTACGCGGGAAAATTCGAGCAAATTTTCGGGCCGAGGCGGTAATTATGAAAACAAACAACAATACACCGGTTGATGTTCTGATTGTGGGAGATGGGATAGCGGGCCGGCTGGCCGCGCTGGCCGTTCAGCGGGAAGGCGGCAGTGTTCTGATCATCGATAAGTGCTCCCCCAAGGCGCCGCACGGGAACACCGCATTTTCCGGCGGCGCTTTCAGAAGAGTCTCAAAGCAATATCCGGAAAAGAAGTACTTTGCGGATATTATGAAAGTTTCCGAAGGGCAGGCTGATCCACGACTTACCAGGACGACGATTCGTAACTCACAGAACGCGATCGCTTCGCTCAGCCGATTGGGTGTCCGCTGGACATTGCCGAGCTCGAATCCGGCACGAGCCGTTAGCGTGCTCGGAAGAGGGCCTGCTTTGGTGGCCGCCCTCAATGATGCAGTCAAAAAAGCCAATATTCCCATCCTGTACAGCACCAGGGCGTCAGATATCCTGATCTCCGACGGCCGGCCGTCAGGAATCAAGGCACAGACCAGGACCGGCGTTAGGACAATTCCTTCTAAAGCAATTATTCTTGCCACGGGAGGATTCCAGGCGAACCGGGAAATGGTCGTGCGGCATCTCGGCAAAGGCGCGCATCGACTTGTCCTCAGAGGATATAAAGAAGACACCGGAGACGGCCTCACGCTGGCGACAAAGATCGGCGCCACGCTTGTGGGAATGGACGGTTATCACGGCGGCATCATTCACTACGGCTACAAGAAACATCCCCGTATCGGACAGATAAAAGGGATGAGAAGCGTCAAGCGGTATGAGCCGGCGATCCTGGTCAACCGGGAAGGAAAGCGATTCGTCGATGAAGGAGAAGATACGGCGGATAAAACTTACGCGAAATTCGGAAGAATTATTGCCCTCACGCAGCCCGGAGGCATCGCCTATTTGATTTTCGATTCAACGGCAAAAGATATCATCGACCCGATGTATGAAGGTCCCGGGAAAGAACCGATCGAGTCCATGACCATCCAGGGTCTGGCGGAAAAGCTTTCGATCGATCGGCTCAGGCTTCGTAGAACTATAGAGCGTTTTAACGCAGCCGTCTCCAGGGGAAGAACATCGGGAATAACGCCGCCCAAAACTCATTTTGCCCAGCGAATAGAGAAGCCTCCGTTTTATGCGCACATCGTCACCGGAGGCATGACCTTCACGTTTGGCGGCATCAGGATCAACGAAAAGGCTGAAGTGTTAAGCAACACGAAAAAACCAATACCGGGCGTGTACGCCGCGGGCGAAGTCACCGGAGGGTTCTTTTATCACAATTACCCCGCCGGCTCTTCTCTCACCCGCTGCGCGGTGTTTGGAGAAATCGCGGGACAAAACGCAGCTCGCTACGCCCGGAAGACATCTTAACCGGATCAAGATTTCTTCGAAACCCAGACCTTCCGACAGATGGAATGTTCATGAATACTTTGGCCCTAAACAATGAAAGCTACACTCCAGGCCGAGGAGCATAACGTGGAGGGCCGAACCCTCGCTTCGCGAGAAATTGCAGATGGCAGATCTCAAATTTCGAATTTGCCATTTGAGATTTGCAGTCTGAGATCCCGTAGGGCTTGGCCGCGGCCCGGAACCTCGCGCCCGGAGGCTGCGCCATCGTGAAACGCGTAAGAGGGTTGCGATTCACGCTTTACTTTTCACTTTTCACGGTCCGTATTCAGAATGGCACAGGGACTTTGGAGATGATCCTGCGCAGCTTGGACTGATAGCCCCGCTCTATTTGATCAACCAGCTCCACCTTCACGGTCGCCTCGTGACGCAGCAGTTCTTCTACCCCGGATCTCACCTTGTCCGCGATCTCCCGGTTGTTTTCCCCGCGTGTCACAAGCTTTATGACGACCAGGTCCAGGCTCTCCTGAATTACAAGAAATTCGACAATACCAGGCTCCTTTTCGATGATATCCGCAAAGGTGCCCACCGGATAAATGAAGGCTCCGCTCCGTAGGGTGACAAAATCGTCGGCCCTCCCCTGAATCACCTGCATTAGAGGCAATCCTCGCCCGCAGGGGCATTGACCTTCCAGGGGCGTAGCCACGTCTCCAAGATCATAACGAAGGAGCGGCATCGCACGCGCAAAAAGGGGAGTTACAACCACATGCCCCGGTTCGCCGGGTCTGGCCGGCTTTCCATCCCGCAGGAACTCAACCACCAGGTTGTCGGTGTTAAGATGGCACCCGTGATGTCGGGGACATTCCCAGGCGATGCAACCCGCTTCAACGGAGACATACATGTCCACCATCTCTACGCCAAGAACTTCGCGGACGAGCGCGCGCGTTCGCTCATCGAGGAGCTCAGCGCTGCTAAAAACAATGCGCGGCGCGATTTCCCTGGCGGCCGATTGCCTGAGGCTGTAAGCCAAAAGTCGAAGGCTCTGGCTATAGCCAAGGAGGACATGCGGACGGTATGATCGCAGAGCGGCGACTTGCTTGCGCACGTCATCGCCACACCAGAGATAAAGCTTCGCCAATCCCAAGATATCGCGCATGCTATCGAGCCATAGTCTATCTTTAGCAGGCAGATTTCTTTCGATGATCAAGGCTTGCCTGTGCCAGGGGCGCAGCCCATTGGCGAAATTGGCCCGGGCCCACACCAGCCGGCGTGTCAGATCCTCGGGCTTGGTGCGCCAGATGTTGAGTGGCCTGCCCGTCGACCCGCTGGTGACTTTGACGAGGCACTGACTGAGATCGATGCCGTCGGCAAGCAAATCCCCCGGCTGGTTACGCTGCAGCTCCTGTCGCGTCAAGACTGGAAGTTTGCTCAAGTCCTCAGCGCCTTTAATGTCTGCTTGGCGCAGGCCTTGCCGGGCAAAGAGGCGCCGGTAATAGGGCACCCGGTCATAGACGTATGCTATAAGCGCGCGCAGGTTGGCGCGCTGGAGGTCAGCTAATCTGTCGGGCGACTGCCACTGTTGCCGCGCCAATTGCCAGAATTTTCTCACGGACTGCGGAGTCATAATGACATATCGGGACAGGCGACTCTATTGCCAGTTAAAACGTAAAGCCGTATTTTTATCGGACGGTCGCTCTCATGCATCACAGGCTACGTGACATACCCGCTTTACTCCGCACGCCTCTCGGCCGGCTCGAGGCTCGCTGCGCCGTCGCCTACCGGCTGGGGCTTCGGCTCGATGGCGTCGCCCGACTTTATCGCACAACCCTGCTTCGTTCCACCCGACTGATAGCGGTGGTCGGCTCCTTTGGCAAAACCACGACGACGCGCGCCGTGATGTCCGCGCTCGGGACCGTTGCGCCCGAAGACGTTCCGCGCAACAGCGGAGGCTGGTTGCCACTTAAGATTCTTAGCGTCCGCCCCGGCCGACGCTATGCTATATTGGAAGCCGGCATCGGCCATCGCGGGGAAATGGCCAGATATGCCAGGACCTTGCGCCCGGACATTGCCGTGGTCACGGCCGTAGGAAGCGAGCACAACCGGAGCCTCGGAGGTCTCGACGCAATCCGAGAGGAAAAGGCCGATATGGTTCGCGCGCTTCCTCCTGCTGGTTGGGCGGTGCTCAACGGAGATGACCCGAACGTACACTGGATGGCCGGACAAACACGCGCTCGCGTCGTGACTTTCGGATTTAATGAAGGGAACGATCTGCGCGCCACAGAGCTGAAACTGGACTGGCCGAATGGAAGCCGGTTTAAACTGCACACGACCGGCGGCGTTGAAGCGGTGCGCGTCCGGCTCATCGGACAGCCCATGATCTAC
Organism: Deltaproteobacteria bacterium; assembly: GCA_016210115.1. Taxonomy (GTDB): domain Bacteria; phylum Desulfobacterota; class Binatia; order UBA9968; family UBA9968; genus JACQUW01. The sequence continues at coordinate 4,827 of JACQUW010000174.1, forward strand.
CCGGTTCTCGCCGCAGCAGCAGTGGCTGTAATCGAGAATGTGCGGCTGGACGAGGCTCTTCACGCGCTTGAGGCTCTTGAGCCGACGCCCGGCCGTCTTCAGCCTGTGGTCCTTCCCAACGGAGCGATGCTGCTGCGCGATGATTTCAAATCGCCCGAAGAGACGATCGAAGCCGCGCTGGAAGTGCTGGCGCAAATTCCGGCGCGGCGGAGGGTCGTGGTGCTTGGGGATGTGTCTGAGTCGATCGGAAAGCCGCGTGAGGTCTGTCGCCGGGTCGGCGAAAAACTTGCAGCCGTCGCAACCCAAGCCGTCTTTTTGGCCGGCCAAAATTCCCGATCCTATAGGGCTGGAGCGAAGCGCGGCGGCCTGAGCGCGGAGGCGCTAATTGACGCTGGACGAAGCGTGCTGAAAGCGATCGAGGCTCTTCCATCCGACCTTGGACCAGGCGATGTTGTCCTGATCAAGGGCCGCGATACTCAGCGTCTCGAGCGCCTCTCTCTGGCGCTCATGGGGCGATCGGTCCGTTGCCACTTGAAACAGTGCACCGTGCTGGCGACAACCACACGCTGCGATCAGTGTCCAATGCTGGAGCGGGGTTGGGATGGGCTCAGGGTTGTTTTATAAGCGGGCGCGCAGCAGGTCTGCGATCGTGGCGGACTCTTTCGCCGGCGGCGCGCGACGAATGGCTCAGAAGCTTTCCGTCCACCGGCGGTATTGCCTGGAACTCCCCGGATTTCTCAAACAGCCTCTTTCCCTCGCGCAATGCCGGGCGAAAATTCGCGCGGGGGTAGAAGGACGCAACGCCAATTTCCTTGCTCTTATAAAACACGGAATTTCTTTCTACCCGCAAAGCCCCTATTCCCGCCTCTTTCGTTTCGCGGGATGTGAGTTCGGCGATCTGGAAAAGCTGGTGCACCGCGATGGCGTGGAAGAGACTCTCCAGAGGCTCTCATCCGCCGGGGTCTATATAACGATCGAGGAGTACAAAGGGCTGAGACCGGTCCAGCGCGGTACCCTTTGCTTCGACGTGAAGCCCGAGGAATTCGACAACCCTTCGATTTCCCCTGCGCTGGAACTTGCCAGCGGCGGCACTCGAGGCCGGGGAATTACGACTCTTCTTTGTTGGGGTTTTCTCGGCGATGAGGCGGCAGCGGAAGGAGTGGTACTCGATGCCTTGGGCTTTTATGGCTCCCCATGGGCTCTCTGGCATGACATCGTCAAGCGGTTTCTCACTCTCACCAAAGGCGCCCAACCCGTTTTGAAGTGGTTCTTTCCGGTGAGCACTAGCAGAAATCGCATGGCTGCGTACTATGCCGTACTGACCGGGAGGTTGCTGGGCCACCCGCTCCCCTGGCCTGAGGCAACGGGTCCGCCACAAACCCGAAACGTCGCTGACTGGCTGGCTCAAAAAAAACAGGAGGCTCGCAGAACCGTGCTCAACACGAGCCCAAGCAATGCCATCCGGGTTTCACGGGCCGCACAGGAGCACGGCATCGATATTTCCGGCATGCATATCCTCACGGGTGGCGAGCCTCTGACGGTAGCCCGAGAAAGAGAGATCCGCGCTTCCGGGCTCACCGTAAGCACTCAATATGCGGCCATGGAAACCGGCTATATCGGCTTGGGCTGCGGAAGCTCCGGCGCCGATGATGTGCATCTACTAAGAAGCAAGCTCGCCATAATACAGGTAGCGCGCTCCGTCGGGTCGGCCAAGGTCTCCGTGGACGGCTTGCGGGTGACTACTCTTCTCCCTACGACACCCAAGATTTTCATCAATATGGAAAACGGCGATTACGGTAGACTGCAGTCGCGAAGTTGCGGCTGCCAGCTCGATGCCTTCGGCCTGACCGAACATCTGAGCCATATCCGGAGCTTTGAGAAGCTCACCACCGAAGGAATGACTTTTTTTGCCGCAGATCTGGGGCGCATCATTGAAGAGGTTCTGCCGCGAAAGTTCGGCGGCTGCCCGCTTCATTATCAAGCGATCGAGGAGGAGGACGAAAATGGAGCCGGACGCCTTACTCTTCTTGCCAGCCCGGCATTAGGGGTAGTGAACGACGAGTTGTTGACAAAAACGATTTATGAGGAATTAAAGAAAGGTGGAAAAAATAGTCAGCGGATGGCGAATGCATGGAAGGCGGCAGGCACAGTGCAGGTTAAGAGAGAGGAGCCGAAGCCGACCCGAGGGGGCAAAGTTTTTCCCTTTCAGGTTCGATGATAAACCGGCTGTTGAAAACATGGCTGCATGCTTCGACGAGGCCTGTCCAGCAAGTCGAAGGGCTCAGCATGAACGGACAGTTTAGTTGTCATTTAAGATTTATTCCGTTCGCCCTGAGTGCTCTCGAAGGGTGAACGTGGAATTTTTCACCAACCCCTGATAAAAGGTTGACAGCCGCAAGCACAAGGTGCAACCGATATCAAATCGACCGAAGGAGATTAAATATGCTAGCAAAACAGGCCTTCATGCGGATCGCCTTTCTGGGGCTTTTGATGATCGCCGGGCTCGGGGCGCGCAACGCAGCGGCTGACGCCGCTAAATTCCAGCAAGTGCTCAGCGCGGCCCGAAAAGAGGCTGCCCAGGGTCCTTTTATCGTTTACGCTTCGAACCCGCGGGAGGAAAAGACCCGCCAGGCCCTGTTCGACGCCTTCAAAAAGAAATACGGCATGCCCGATTTCAGATTCGAGTGGCTCGCCTTGCATCCTTCAGTCGCTGTTCCCCGGACCATCACCGAGACTAAGGCCGGGAAAACCGGCCCCACGCTCCTGATGGCCAGCGCGAGCACCCTGCTTGAACTCGACCATGCCGGCTTGCTCGAGCCGTTCGACTGGGTCGGGACCTTCAGCAGCGAATTCCCGGAGATCAAAGAGGCTGCAATGGACCGAGTTCCGGCGGAGATCAAGGGGAAATGGGTGGTGATATATGACGCGACCCGCAGCTTCTCCTTTAACACCCAGCAAATGAAGCTCGGTGAGGTGCCGGACCAAATCGAAAGCCTGGCCGATCCGCGATGGTCGCGGAAGTTCGCAATGAATGCGAGCGGCGGCTCGCCGTTCGACCTGTTCTCTCTCGTATGGGGTGAGGAGAGAACCCTGAATACAGTCAAAAAGCTTTTGGCCAACCGGCCTATACTCAAGAAAGGCACGCCCGCCGTCAATAACACCATTGCCTCCGGGGAGGCTGTGCTGGGTTTCGGGAGCATTCACGAGACGGAGCGTCTGAAGAGCAAAGGCGCCCCGGTGGATTGGAAAGCGTATGGGGAATACATTCCTGTGCTAAGCCAGGGATACGCGGTCCCCCGGAAATCTCCCCATCCGCACCTGGGTCGTCTTTTTATTGCCTGGCTGGCCATGGAGGGCATGAAGATTTACGAGGAGATGGAGTTCAGCACGCGGGTTACGCGAAAAGCCTCGCCCTTGTACAAAATTATAAAGGAGCGGGCCCCCAATGCCAAAATCCTCGAACCTAAGAATCAAAAGGAATTCAAGACATTCGAAGCCGTCGCGGAAAAAATCGACAAGATTCTCGCAACGGCCACGATCGGGCGATGAGTTATGGCCACTCCGACTCTCAAGATCGAAAATGCGCGTTTTATCTTGACCCTGGATCCCCGGCGGAGAATCATCCAGGACGGGTCGATTGTGATCGGAGGCCAGAGAATTACTCACGTCGGCAAGGCGCACGAACTTGCGTCGGTGGCCGCCGACCGCGTCATCGATGGCCGCCCGATGGTGATCACTCCCGGCTTTTACAACGGCCATATGCACATCAGCTACGCCCACGCCGTCCGCGGCATATTTCCCGATGATGTCGCAGACCGGCTCCTGACGGTTTTCCAATTGCAATCGATGATGAACGAGGAGGAAGAATACTATACTTCGCTTCTTGCCATCGTGGAGCTGTTGAAAAACGGCAATACTTGCTTTGTCGAACCGGGCACAACGAAGTACCCCGACGCCTGCATGCAGGCTTACGAGGATTCCGGCTGCCGGATCATCCTCGGCGAAGGGCTTACAGACATGCCCGATCCGAAAAAATTACCGCGGTACTCTACCGAAGAGGCTGTTTCTCGAACAGAGAGCTGGATCAAAAAATATGATCGCCGCCTCAATGACCGGGTGCGGGCATGGGCCATGCCTTTTTCAGCTTTGAACTGCACCCCCGAACTGCTGAAGGCTCTGAAAAAATTAGCCGATGAGTACGGCACCGGCATGACGTTGCACCACAGTCTCGGAGCGAAGGTCCAGGAAAGCTTCAAGCAAAAATACGGCAAGCTCGTTACGGAGTTTCTGGAGGCTCTTGGGGTTTTGGGGCCCAACGTACTTCTCGCTCATGTTATGGGTATCGAGGACGCGGAAATCGATTGCCTCGCCCGAACCGGAGCCAATGTCGTTATGTGTCCGAGCAATGCCATCAAGCAGGCAAAAGGGATCAAAGAAAACGGCAGGATGCCGGAGATGCTCGCAAAGGGAATCAACGTGGCCCTGGGAAGCGATTCCGTGAACAGCTCCAACCATCTTGACATCGTGCGGTCCATGAACCTTGCGGCCTGCCTATATAAAGACGCGCGGCAAGACACGACCATGGTCCCGGCCGAACAGGCCCTGGAAATGGGCACGATCATCGGAGCCAGGGCTTTCGGTCTGGAGCAGGAGCTCGGATCGATCGAGGTTGGCAAGAAAGCCGACCTGGTCCTGTTCGATACTCATCGACCTGAATGGCGCGCTCTTTTCAATCCGGTCAACAATCTGATCTACAGCGCGGACGGACGCAGCATCCACACGGTGATCGTGGATGGAAGGATCGTCGTCGAAGGTTACCGGCAAACTTTCACAGATGAATGGCGCCTGATGCAGAAAGTTCAGGAAATCGGAGAGTCCCTGCTCGCCAGGAGCGGCGTTTCATTTTCTCACCGATGGCCGGTCGTGTAAGACGGCGCCCCACAGACCGGCAAAGAGCAAAGGGCTAAGCGTCCAGCGCGAACCTTGACAGGGTCCAGCGGAAGACTGTATAAAGCACCCCCAACGCAGAGGGGCGCGAAGCTTCTCCGTCGGCGCCCCGGACAATAATTCCACATGCTCCATTCTCCGGCCCTCGGTTGCCTGCCGATAAAGAGATTTAACCGTTTTAGTACTTTCCTTTTCTCGCTCGCGCTCTCGTTCTTGATCGCCAGCGAGTCCTGGCCACAAGGCACTCAGGATCCAACAATTGCTGAAGCGGCAAGAAACGAGGGAAAAGTCGTCTGGTACACCAGTATCAGTCTTGACTACAGCAAGGCTATTGCGGGCCGGCTCCAAAGAAAATACCCGGCCATCAAGGTTGAAATCGTCCGATCCGGGACCGGAGCCCTTCTCAACAGAATTCTGAACGAAAGCCGCGCCCGGATGCATGCGTGGGACGTCATCTCCGGGAGCGCCGAGATGTATCTGCCCCTTATGGAAAGAAAAGTCCTCGCCTCTTACCGGTCCTCCGAAGCGAGCGGCGCCTCCGCCCCGAGCTTCAGCGCGCGCGGATCCCACCAGACCACGGAGAACTCGGCGGGCCCACCTCTTTCCTCACCCGCGCGCCGCGGGGGGGGATGTCCACAATACTTTTTCCCTGCGCGGTGTTAAAGTAACCTGCGCCTTTTGATTTAGCGGTTGTACGTGATTCCGGCTTCGGGGATTGGGAGAGCGGCTTGCAAGGCTGGACGCCGCAGATCGTAGAGCAGTACGCGAAGGCGAAGGGGTACCAGCCGACAATACGACTATATCGTTTGAGAATACAGACGTGAAAGATGGGGCCTGATCCGGATTGCCCGTTCCGATGAGCAACGCACCCGTTAAGATCCTCGATTGGGGACGTATCTATCGGGACTCGCTGACTATCGAAATTCTTCGGAGCGAACGCAGGCGAGTTACGATCTTGGCGGGGCTTTTCGCGTTCGCCGCTTGCGTCTACACTTTCTTTTCCTTCGTGCCGGGGCTTCTCGATTTTGAATTCCGCCTTCGGCTTCGAACTCAGTGGCCCTGGATGATCTCGCTCTACGGGGCGGTGATAACCTACATGTGGGCGCTGCGGGCAGGAATTGGCTGGCTGATCGGGCATCAACGCCAGCCCCACGTCGCTCTACGCTTCTTGAATGCTTTCTTGGAAACGTCGATTCCGACGGTGATGTTGTTCATGGCGGTCTCTTTCATGGGTCCGCGAGACGCGCTTGGCTCCCCTGCGTTCCTGCTCTATTTCTTTTTTATCCTGCTCTCGATTCTTCAACTGGACGCGCGGCTATGCCTCTTTACCGGCTTGGTCGCGGCCGCGGAGCATTCGATTTTTGCCTATGTTGTGATAGGCGCGCTGGAACCCGAGACGCAGGCATCGTTTTGGCGCTCGCCCGTTTTCCATTTCAACCGCTCTCTCATCCTGTTTGTGGCCGGCCTTGTCGCCGGCCTGCTCGCTAGACAAATCAGGCGTCAGGTCGAGGCCTCGCTGCGCACGGTTCAAGAGCGCGATCGGGCGGTTCGGATCTTCGGTCAATACGTCTCGCCGCAAATCGCCGAAAAGTTGCTGAACCAGCCGGTCGAGCTCGGCGGAGAATTGCGCAATGTCTGCGTGATGTTTCTGGATATTCGCAACTTCAGCAGCTATGCGGCCGGCGAAAGGCCGGAGGCTGTGATGGCCTATCTGAATACGCTGTTCGACTTCATGATCGACGTCGTCAACGAACACCAGGGAATCGTCAACAAGTTTCTCGGCGACGGATTTATGGCGGTCTTCGGGGCACCCATCGAGGACGCCGAGCGCTGCGGCCATGCGGTGCGTGCCTCCCTGGAAATTATCGAGCGCCTCGACCGGTTGAACGCGGCGGGCAGAATTCACCCGACACGGGTGGGTATCGGGCTTCACATGGGCGAGGCCGTCACTGGAAACGTCGGCTCGAGGGAGCGCAAAGAATACACAATTATAGGCGATGTCGTGAACCTGGCTTCAAGACTCGAGCAGGCGACCAAGGAATTTCACGCTCAGCTTTTGATCTCTGAAGCGGTGCGTCGAAGTCTTGATGCGGCAGTGGCCGGTATTAAAGACTTGGGGCCGGTCGCGCTAAAGGGCCAACCCAATCCGGCCCGCATCTTTAAAGTTGCGTAACGGAATCGGTATTTTGTCCCCATCTCGGTCGGACGTTTCGAGCTTTCGAGAATTCTCGAAATCTGGAAGTGTTCCGGATACGGTTTCGTACACGGCGAAACCGCATAGTCACGAGATTTTCGCACCAATGATGGCCGGTTCACAGGAAAACGGAGGGACAAAAACCCTTTTCACTCCAGAGATGCAGAGCACACGGGCGTTCTAAAAAAGTCCTTCTTTTTCCAATTTGCGAACGATTCGCTCGTCTATGACATCTTCCACTTTGAGCCGCCGGATCTGTTCATTGCTTCTGCCAAGGATGCGCAGGACATTACCCAGCCCCTGCACGTTGGGATAGATGCGCCGATCATATAGAATCTTCATCATCTCGTAGCCCGCCTCGGCATCCTCCACCTTTTGCAGCCGCAAACCGCGGGCCAGGCTGCGCATGACTATGAGTTTGTTATCGGGCTTGTTGATGAACGCGATCGATTCCACCATGGCCCTGAGAGCCCTCTCCGCGAGCTCGGAAGAGCGGTCGACAAAGCTTCTCCGCGCCATAATCCCAAGCCCTTGATAGGGGATTCCGAGCTTTGCGAGGTCGGCCAGGATGCGGAACCCCTGCCGCTCGAGTTGACCGCCAAACGTATAGCTCAGGTAGGCGCCGTCGATAATTCCGCTCGCGATGGCCTGAGCGATGACCGGCTGCTCGCCAATCACGCGCAACTGGATATTATCCCGCTCCGGAGTGAGACCCCAGTGTTCGAAGGCAAGGAGCGTAAACATCCAAATGCCGCCTCCTATGCTCTGCACGCCGATCCGTTTGCCTTTAAGATCGGAAGGAGCTCGGATGTTGGGAGCCACCACAAAGGCGCCATCCAGTTTATTGATCAGCCCGGCGATGAAGGCGAGATCCAGCCCGCCTGCCATAGCCCCGATCGAAGCTCCTGTGGCGGAGCCGACATGAAAGTGCGTCTCTCCTGCCGCGATCGCCGCCATCCCTACAGGGCCGCTGCGCACATTGACCAGCTGGGCATCCAGTCCATGCTTTTGGAAGATGCCTGTATCCTTGGCCACAAAGAGAATCCCGCTCCGTTCACTCAGGCCGCCGAAAGTAAAGACCTCTTTCACCGGGGTGGACGCTGAATAGACTGAGCCGGAAAGAAGCGCACATAGAAGAGGTGGAATGATAAAAAGGACCCGCATGGCAACCTCCCCGGACTCTCTACCCGCAGTCAAACCTGTTTGTCAAACCGTTTTTGCGGCTAAAAAGGCTCACCGGGGAAGCTCCACCGGCTCACGGTGCGGGTGATAGTTGCGGATTTGCGCAATTGAGCAAACGTGAAGGGTGCGGCTGACAGTCGATCCCAATGTTCACGTCCAAGGGCAGGAGAAACAACGAATGATGGAATAAAGAAAGATTGACAAGATTCGAAAGCCGATGGTAGACGCTGAGTGTTGAAGACCCGTCGACTGTCTACCGGAGCGCGGGATTCTATGTGAGCGTTAAAGTGGCACACTCATGAGCAAACGGATTTTGCTTTTCGCGGCGCTGCTTGCGATTCCAGTTTTCACTGGATTGGCGGGTGCGAAGCCGACCGAATCGGGCCTCTTGCGCGCCTTGCCGCATACAGTAGCTGAGTCGAAGGGATAGAAATGAAGAAGCTGATATCGGAAAAGGCTGAGCGATTTACCGAGTCGGTGATCCGCGAGAAGACGCGGTTGGCCAATATGTAGGGCGCGGTTAACATTGCTCAAGGATTTCCCGACTTTCCTGCCCCCGAGGAGATCAAACGAGCAGCCATCCGCGCCATCGAAAACAACTACAACCAGTACTCGATCACGTGGGGTGCGAAGAGTTTGCGGGATTCAATCGCGAGAAAATACGAATCCGACTACGGGCTGAAGATCGATCCTGAAAGCGAGATTACCGTCTGCTGCGGATCTACGGAGGCGATGATCTCGGCCATGCTTGCGGTCACTAACCCCGGCGATGAGGTGATCATTTTCGAGCCCTTCTACGAGAACTACGGCCCGGATGCAATCCTCTCAGGCGCCACCCCGCGCTATGTGACCCTCCACGCTCCAAACCTAAACAACGATCCTGAGGGCAAATGGCACTTCGACCCTGAGGAGCTGGAGGCCGCGTTTAACGACCACACGAAAGCGATCATCATCAATACCCCGAACAACCCGACGGGCAAAGTTTTCACACGCGCGGAACTGGAGCAGATCGCGCGCCTCTGCCAAAAATGGAACGCCCTGGCCATCACCGACGAGATCTACGAGCACATCATCTATGACGGCCGCAAGCATATTCCTATAGCCACGATCCCAGGCATGCGCGAGCGCACGATCACCATCAATGGCATGTCCAAAACCTACAGCGTCACCGGCTGGCGCGTCGGCTATGCCATTGCGGCTCCGCATCTAACCAGCGCCATAAGGAAGGTGCACGATTTTCTCACCGTCGGCTCACCTGCGCCGCTCCAGGAAGCCGGCGCAACGGCGTTGGCGCTTCCGCCAACCTACTATGAGAAGCTCGCGCGCGATTACGCGCAACGGCGTGACTTGTTGCTCGGGCTGCTCGGTCAAGCCGGGTTCAAGTGCTACAAGCCTCAAGGCGCCTATTACATCATGACCGATATTTCAGCGTTCGGCTTTGCGAACGATACGGAGTTCGCGCATTACCTCACCAAGGAGATTGGCGTAACTGCGGTGCCGGGAAGCAGTTTCTATCATCAGCCCGAATATGGCTTCAAGCACGTGCGCTTCGCCTTCTGCAAGATTTTCGATACGCTGCGGCAGGCCGGCGAGCGATTACAAAAGCTACATACGGTTAAAACCTACAGATCAACTCCAGGAGCTTGATTCATCGACCTATTGCACGACCAGCCATTCGAAGCTTGCCGAGACATTATCGATGATCGGCAGAGCCTGGTCACGATGACCGGTACTCCCAAAGCAGCCGATCAGAACTTTTTTGGGCGATGAGATGTTCATTCGGTCGCAGGGCGACATCAGACCAAGCGGACGGAAGATATCTTTTGACGCAGCTATTCCAGCTAGTCAACGACGTTCCCGTAATTCCGCCTACCTTCAGGGGGCGACAATTGGACCCTGCCCACGCGCGGCATAGGAGAACCGATGGCAACTCCGACTCCTGAAAACATTTATCAGACCATCGATAGCCTGGTTGGGTTTATCCTGCGTTACGCGGTGACCTTGGCCGCGATCAGCGGGCTCGCGATGGCTCTTATCGAGTTAGTCAAAGGACTGCTAAGCTGGCGCGATCGGTTTCACAAACGGCGGCTGCGGAAATGGATCGAGAGCGTTCCTCTGAAAGATCTTCGCGAGACCTTGGGTCGCCTCAAAGAACGCTTTCCCGAAGATGTTAAACCAGCGCCGCCCGAGACTGACCTGGAACTTCACCGGCGGATCTACGACAGTATCTATGGGCGGGCCGAGGCGGTCGTCTTGGTTCATGGCTTCAACAACCATTACGGCGAAGCCGGGAACGCCTATTACGGCTTTCGCGGCGAGCAGTACAAGCGCGCTGCGCCGGGCCTTCTCGAGCCCCGGCTGGAAAAAATTCTCGCCGATCTTTTCTGGCCGGGTGACGCCGCGTGGTGGGGCTGGTTGGATTACGCGGATTTTCTCGTCTATCCCGCGGCGGTCGGCACGGCTCACGAGGCCGGAGAGCCTTTGGCGCGCCACCTTAAATCCATGCCTAATCTACGCGTCGTGCATTTCATCGGGCACTCGCTCGGATGCCGCGTCGTCCTGGAGGCGATCGAACAAATACGGCAAGACGGCGGGCCGGTGGTCGGCAAGGTCTGCCTGATGGCGGCAGCGGTTCCGTTAGAGATGGTTAAAACCGGCGGCGTTCTCGCCGGCGCGATCGAGCACTGCGCCGAAGTGCGCGTCTTTCATTCAGACGACGACTGGGTCCTTCGCGATACATTTCCTCCCGGGCAAACCTTGGCGGGCGGAGATGAAGGCACTTTGCCGCAGGCTCTGGGCCTGAACGGCGCTGTCGGCGTTGCCGGCCGAGTCGAATCGTTTGACGTTACCGACGCCCGTCATGGCGACTACTGGGGTCATTCCGGCGAGCCACCTTGTTTTATCGCCGCCGATCGCATCGCCGAATTCTTCCAGTTCGGCTCATGGGAACGAACCATCGCCGCCCGCGACGCAGGAATGGCCCCGCGCCCAGGCAGCGCGGCTAGCCGCGACGTGAGTTATTCACGAAAGGTTTAGGCAATCGTGGCGAACAGCTTCCGTTTGAAACGGGGCGATATTCTCATATTTTCGGAATTACGAAAACGTGAAAGTCCCGGACCATGAATCGCGAACACGAGTCACGAGCACCTCTTTCTTGCCACGATCAAGCGGACGGGATGGGCCAGAAGGTTTCAAAATAGCGGCGCGCCGAGATGTCAAGATTGTTAATGAAAGGCTTGGCGTGGAAACGCCATTTCCAAGAGCGAAGTAGCGCGGCAGGTCGGAAGGTCAGCATCTGCCATTCGACGAGCCTGGGACAGAGTTATTCCAGCTAGTCAACAACGTAATTAGCGCTACTGCTGGCTTTCCGCCCCGAAGGCGGTTACTCGAACGGTTAGCCCCCGAATCTGAATTGCTTTCGCTCGTACGCGATGGCCGACATCGCGATGAGAACGAGAAAGAACGTGATCCCGCTCAAAGACCACAGATAACCGGCGGTGGCGTCGGCCTCGACGAATGACAGGATCCCTTTGACCGACCAGGTCGATGGCGTCAGGAAGAACAGATACGAGTACCACCTGTCCTGCGGAATGAAGAGGTACACAGCCGCCACCTGGACATACAGGTTCAGGACTTTGAACAAGCCGAACGCCTGGACCTTGTCCCTTGCGAAGGTTGGCACGGCCAGGGTCGCCCAGGGCGCAGCAAGCGCAAGGCCGAGTATCGGCAAGACCCAGTGATGGAATGGCAGGACGATCATCCGCGTCGCGTAGACCATCGCGAAGGCGTAGACGAGCACGAAGCCCGTACCCGCGATGGCGCGCACGGCCAGGGCGCCGCGCCGCGGCAAGGGGGTCACCATCAATGCCCGACGAACGCCCGAGTCGATCTCGTCGACGATGAGCATACCGAACAAATAGCCGAAGCCCGGCATGTAGCCGAGCAGCAGGACGAGCTGGATGTTGGTCCACCAAGGTTCGAAGTACCCGCGGTGGCGGAAGACGGCGGCGACTATGAGCAGGATCACCATCATCGCCAGGATGTTGCGCATCACCGCGTCGCGCTGGATGCTCTTTAAATCGTGAGCAAGGAGGGAGAAAAGTCCGTGCATCGTCGGCTTCTTTAGGTCGCGCTACGGGCGATGTTATCGCGATAGAGCCGGAGTGCCCAGACGAAGAAGGCCGCGATGAGCAGCCCCATATAGCCGAAGGCGTAGATCGCCTCGGCGGTGGATATGTTGGAGGGATCGGCCGCCCAGAGCAGCGACCTCAACATGGCATGACCGGGATTGAGCCCTAACAGGATCCAGACCCAGACGCCCTTGACCACGTCGAAGTGGGCCAGGAACGCCAGATAGAGCACTACCGAAACGGGAAACGCTCTTGCGATGAAGTGATTCATGGAGTTCGCCGTGGCGACCAGGAGGACACCGCCGACAACGCCGAGAGTGCCGGTGAACGCCATGGCGATGATGAACCGGATCGCCTGGTCGAGCGGCACCGGGTAATAGGCCGCGTAGACGAGGGCCATGCCGCCGGCGAAAGTGAGAAGCGTCAGCGTGATGATTTTCGAGAGCACGTAATCGGAGGGCCTGACGGGGGACACTGCCAGGGCCACGAGCGTATTCTGGCTTCTCTCCGTGAGCACGATCGCCGCCACGAAGCTCGTTCCGACGACAGCCGGGTCCAGGAACAGAACGCCCGTGACCACCGTGTCCGGCGCGCGATCCGGCAGCAGCCAGATGAAGACGCAGAAGGTCAGCGTTGTGAGGACCGTGAAGAGATAGACGTTTTCCCGCGCCTGGAGCTTCACGTCCCAGATAACTAACCTCGTCAGGATGCCAAATGTACGCATTCGACTTCTCCAAGCTTAACGCCGGTGACATCGGCGAAGACCTGGTCAAGCGTCGCTTCCTGGCTGTGAATCTTGCGGATTTCGTTCGTCCGGATAACCTCCAGGAAGCTCTCATTGGTTCCCAGACCGTCCAGCTCGAATTCCTCGCTGCGGACATGGTCCTTGGGGCCGTAGCTGACGGTCACGACGCGACGGCCGAATTTGGCTTTGAACGCATCGGGGGAATCGAGCGCGGCAAACCGGCCGGCGACCATGAAGCAAACGCGGTCGCAAAGTTCGTCCACGTCGTACATGTTGTGCGTCGTTAGAACGATTGTCTTTCCCTGGTCGCGCAGCTGCTTGATGATGGTCTTGATGTTGCGCGCGTTGACCGGGTCGAGACCGGCCGTCGGCTCGTCGAGGAACAGCAGCTTGGGGTCGTGCTGAAACGCGCGGATGAAGTTCAGGCGCATCCGCATGCCCTTGGAGAACTCGTCCACCTTCTTCTTCGCATCGCCGTCGAGTCCGACCATGGCGAGCACCTCCATCGGATCGCGGCTCTTCCTCGAGTAAAGCGAAGCGAAGAATTTGAGGTTCTCGACGGCGGTGAACTTCAGATAATGGTTGGGTAGCTCGAAGCCGACACCGATTTCTTCGAAATACTCCGGTCCCCATTCAGTCAATGCCTTGCCAAGCACCTGCGCCCTACCGATGAAATTCCGCTGCTGACGGGTGAGAACGCGCTGCGTTGTGGTCTTGCCGGCTCCAGAAGGTCCGAGGAGGCCGAAGATTTCGCCTTCCCTGATCTCGAAGCTGACATTGTCGACGGCGGGCGTTCTTTGCCCAGGGTAGGTGTAGGTCAGGCTCTCGACAGAAATGACAGGCTGCACGTCCTTATCGAGACGTGATTGCCTTTGCACAGCGTGCAACATGAACTCGCGTCCTCAGATTGCTTCGGTTTTGTCCATTGCGCTGAGATACAGACCAACGATCATTCTACCGACCAGCGGTCGGTCTTCAACCCGCTTGTCCCGAAGCCGAATGAGAATGCCGCGTCAAAAGAAAATTGTGGGGCAAGAAAATTCGTTCACCCTGACTTGTCGAAGGGTGAACGGGGGATTTTTCAGCAGAATCACAATTCAGGCCTGCCCCCTACCCAGATTCTTTCAATAAGTTTGGAGAAAGCCAGAAGATCCGATAGAAGAGATCGGCAACGCTAGCTGGCGCGCGGGTGGCCGAACCAGCGGGAGAGCGCCTTGAGAAAGATCCCTGCGCCAACGCCCCACGTCCCGTTAATCAGAAAGGCAGTCAGCAGTAGCGGTGGGTGCCAGCCGCCAGCCACGGGCCGGCCCTTCAGCGGCAGCACTATGAAGAGAGCCACCAGCGACGGCAGAATAGCGCCAAACAAAAAAGCCGTCAGCCAGTAACGGCCGGCGCGTGGAAAACTGCCCTCAATCAGCCCAAATATGATCCCCCACACACCTCCCCAGAACGCGAGCGAGAAAACTGCCGGTACCCCGAAGGGCCGTGTCGGCTCCATCAAAAAAGGCCCAAAGGGCGCCAGTCCCGCGCTCCACAACAGTGCCAACGCAAGTTGGTGGAAAATGAGAGTCGCGAAAAAACCAGCGATAAAACCGAAGATCACTTTCATGAAAAGCCACTCGGCTCAGCTATTTCTCAATGCTTTAGCTTATCAATTTGAGCATACGAAGCAAACGAGCAGCGACGTTCACGGAGGTTATCCATATGCCGCGAAGCGCTAAGGAGATTGTCGAAGCCGCCGTCGAACGTGAACGGCTTCAGGTCGTTGAAGAACTTTTAGCCAGCTTAGAGCCTGCTACTGACGAAGGCATGGACAGGGCGTGGGCTGTTGAAGTGAAAAGACGCTCCCGGGAAATTAAGGAGGGTACAGTCCGACCTGTCCCTTGGGAAGAGGTAAAGTCCCGAGCCAGAAAGCGGGTTCGTGGCGGGGATTGAGGTTACTTTTCACCCCGGCGCGTCAGAAGACTACCAGGAAGCCTCGCCTGGTACTATTCTCGTGGAATTGCACTCGGCTCCGACTTTGAGCGCGAAATTGAACGTGGTATCCGCCTGATCAGTCAGAATCCTCTCCGATGGCCCCGGTTCGATAGAGATAGGCGACGCCTTGTCGTTCGAAAATTTCCCTATTCAATCGTGTACGAAATGATTGGTGCCGAGGTCGTGATCCTTGCCATAGCTCATGGCCGTCGGAGACCTTTCTACTGGCGGGAGCGGGTTAGCTAGAGGGAATGCCTTGGGCGGGAGCGGTGCCATTAGAGAAGGTTAAAACGGGCGGCGCTCTCGCCGGCGCGATCGAGCACTGCGCCGAAGTCCGCGTCCTTCATTCAGACGACAACTGGGTCCTGCTCGTTACCACTTGGCCCCGTCTGCTTTACGCTCTAAGTCGGTATCTTATAATCTGCCCTTGTCATCAGACACTGAAATCGCTTAGAATCCGGTTGAATTTAGCCCATTTGGTTAAAACGAGAGACTTTGGGGGGCAGTCCTTTTCAAAGCCACTGACTTTTTCAGGGCCGGCACTCAAAGTACCGGAATACGCGCTTAACCCCCTATGGCCGTCTAGGCAGCGTCGGCATCAATCGCCACGTCTTATGGATTTTCCTTTTTGATTCAAATATCCTGAATCTAGAGCACCCAGTACGGCCATCACGAATGAAAGAGTATGAACTCAAAATCTAAAAACCCAGCAGAGCCTCTGCCTAGCTACAAACAGCCACCTGTTGATGAAGTCGTCTGTGGGTTTGCATTCGAACCGTTGCGCCAGTTAAAGGTTCCCCATATAGGTTTACTGTGGGAAAAGCTTCGTAACGAGTACCCTAATGTTCAACACGCCGTACCGATTGCCACTGACACATCTTGGTCAGTCGATGAAGCAACAGGAATTCCCTTGCCGCGAATATGGTTCATAAGCAAGGCCGATAACGAGCTTATTCAGCTTCAGCTAGATCGCTTTTATTATAATTGGCGGCACCGCGGCGATGGCTATCCTCGATACAATTCTATTATTAAGAAATTTGAGAAGGCGAAAAGTCATTTAGAAGCTTTTGTGACCGAATTACTGCTAGGTACAGTTAAGCCACTGGAATGTGAATTGACCTACATCAACCATATTCCTAAAGGACAAGGATGGGAAAGTATCAATGATCTTCCAAAGGTGATCCGAGACTTCACATGGCAAAAGGAAAAACATGAGTTTTTGTCCAATCCAGCGAACGTTGCCTGGCAAGTCAGGTTTGAACTGCCCGAAGGTAAAGGTTGGTTAAATGTGAAACTTAACCAAGCCACACGAAAGGTGGACGGCGTTCCTAGCTTGATTTTGGAACTAACTGCGAAAGGGTTAGGAGAAGAGAAAACGGCAAACGCGATGCGCAACTGGTTTGATTTGGCCCATGAGTGGATTGTCCGTGGCTTTACTGACTTAACACAAAGACAAATTCAAGAAACGATTTGGAAACGCGAAAGATGACGGAAGCTGCAGCACATTTCTTCGGACATTATTCGGCCGTAAAAAAAGCCGTGGCGTCTTTTGGAATCGCAGAGTTTGAAGAGGAACCGAGCTTTGTGACCAGTCCAAGTAGCTCCGCCTGTTGGGCGGCAAAGACCACAGTCGTAACCCCGTGTGACGTGGACGTTGAAACGGGTTCACAAGATTATCCTCAGTTGTTACGGGTGGCAGGCGGCTCAGGACAGACACAGATCCTTTTTCTTAGGTACGCGAGAAACTTAGTAAGACTCTTCGGGATTCTACCCGCCACGCTTATCACTTCAGAAGGAGCGGTAACGCTAATCACGTTTGTTCAGGGCGGTAGTATGGCTACCCAACAGTCACCTACCACAGAGGACGAAAGTGTAGAGGAAATCATTTGGCGTGTGGCGACAACTCTGTCCGTTCCGTACAGGGAAAGACTTACAGTTCGTCTGAGTGAACTCCAAAAGGCCGTAAAGGAAGAAGAATTGGATGGTCGTGGAATCACGGTAACATCGCTGCACCATTTTGTTGAGTTTCTTAAATTGAATCCAGCAGTACGATGTCCGGCTGTTTCAGTCACGCCAGATCGAAATATTTACGCCTCCTGGAAATCAGGGCCCGACCGAGTTTTTAGTGTTCATTTCTTGCCCAACGGCAAAGTTCGGTTTGTGATTTTTTGTCCCAACGACAAACACCCCGGTGAAGTCGTTCGACTTTCGGGGACAGCCACCGTGGACGTGGTCATGAGCATTGCAGCGCCACATGGCGTTCTAAGTTGGACATGAGATGAAAGGCCAGGCAATACCAGACCCTGACCACGTGGGCCGCTATTGCAAGGCCAGTACTGTGGAAAACGGTGAGATCTCGGCTGCTGCCTTTATGATACGTGAAACCGAGGAGTACCTCTCCGTAAACTGGCTGGAAGAGCTAAAACATCCCGATCGAGCGAGTCAGATCCGTGATTTGCAGAACCTGTATGCTATGAAATTCAACCGGGTTGGCGCTACCGCCCGGATTGCAATCCTAAACGTAGGGATGCTCCGAAGCAAAGTCGCGTCTGAGAGTCCTGACGGTCGGCTACTTCGTGTCTTGCACGAGCCACTAGAACCAGGTGACCCGTCCCATGCGGGGATTTACGAACTTTTCCATGATGATGAAATTATCGCGGAGTTGATTGCTCAAGTAGTTGTAGAAAAGCATTCGGCCCGAGCGTAAGAGAAAAGAAGGGGCCGCGAAGCTTTTCTCTGTAGAAGGCAGAGTTCCAGAAGGGGCAGGGGTAGGGAAGAGCGCGCTGTCGGCATTACCGGCGGAGTCGAATCGCGAAAGGAAAGGAAAAGGTACGAATCTAAGGAAGATTGACTTCTCGGATATCCCGGAGCTTTCGGAAAACCAGCTCTCCCGCCTACGCCGGGTAGGACGGCCGTCCCTGGGAGATGACCCGAGAAAGCTCATCGCCATTCGATTAGATCCGAAGGTCCTGAATTGGCTCCGCAGGACGGCAGCCAAGAAGGGGATACCCTACCAGTCGCTTGCCAATGAGATCCTGGCTGAGGAGATGAGAAAGGCAGGCTAAGTCCCCGCCCTGTTTTATCGCCGCCGATTGCATCGCTGCTACAGCTCAGACATCGGTGGTGAAATTGACCGGATACAATTCGGCAAATAACTCACAACTCATAATCAGCCCTGATTCCCTACCTCTCTCCCTAGGTTCCGGTTCCGCCGGTCGGCGCCAGGGAATAGCTGGTGCTTCGGCCGCCGGCAGCGTCTTTGACGAGAATGCCGTGATTAACGAGGTCGAGGATGTCACGTAAGGCCGTATCCTGCGAGCATTTCGCAATCTTCGCCCATTTGGATGAGGTCAGTTTTCCCTCAAACCCGTCCAGCAGCTTGTTGAGCATCAGACGCTGGCGGTCGTTCAACAGCGTGGCGGCATGCGCTTCCCAGAAACGAGCTTTTTGCAAGACGCTGCCGAGCGGGTCTTCCGTGCCGTCAAAGGCACGATTAAGGCAGCCAAAAAACCACTCCAGCCACGGGGTAACATCGAGGGCACCTTTCTGCGTCTTCTCGAGCATCTCGTAATAGGTCTTTCGTTCCGTCCTGATCTGCGCGGACATGCTGTAAAAACGCTGCGAGCTCTGGTTAGATTTCGATGGCTTGAGATGGACCCGTTGAAAAATAGAGACGCGATTAAGTCCGCCGCAGCAATAGTTCCTAAGATCGAGAATTTCTCCCTGTTACTTTAAGTCGCCTCAGGGTTTCACGTCGTTAGCGTTACAGCCTTGTTCCCATGGATGTTCACAAAACGCC
>JACQUW010000200.1 GCA_016210115.1 Deltaproteobacteria bacterium
CTCCTGGTCTCTCAGCTTTATCAGCTCGTCATAGAGATTAATGGAAGCGAGCTTTTCTTTCCGGCTCATGGAATGGCACCTCCCTTGAATTTTCACGATATAGTTAACGCGCGAAGCCCATTAGATAGCGTTCTCTTAATTGCAAGTATTTCTTCCCCAAGGCATCGGTATCTTCGGGACTTAAAGTAAGGACTCCAACTCTCTTTCCTTCGAGGTCCAAATCGGCGTACTGAGATTTAATCCCGGGATGCCCGGCAAACTCACCCATATCTACAAGAATTTTCTGCCCACTCTTCGACAGCAGATAATCAGTCAGAAGGGCGGCCGCATAGGGGTGGGGAGCTCGTCCGGCAAGCATGATGAAGCTGCTCCCAGTTGGTGCCCAGGGGCTTGGGTAAACCAGCTCTATAGGGCAGCCTTTGCGCTTCATCTCTGCCACCCTTGACGCATAAAGCTCTACCGCCGCCTGAAATTCTCCGGCACACAGGAGCTGAGTGATCAGGGTATGCCCTTTTCTGACGACCACCTCGTTTTTAATCAACGTTTGCAAGAACTGCTCAGTTTTTTCCTCTCCCCACATTTTGAGCATCGCCATCACAGTCCGGCCTGAATCCATGTCGATAGCAAAATTACCGCGCCATCGACGATCAAGGAAATCCTCGTATTTTCTGGGACCCTGCGATACCAACCGTGTATTAAAACCCAAGACCGCCACCTTAAAGGATATCGTAGTCCAATATCCCTCTTTATCCTTGTGGGCGTCGGGATAGACTGTTCTCTCCGGTGACCCGTACCGGCCTATTAAGCCGGTCCTAAGCAAAGCGTAGCCGTGAGTCATACCAGGGGAGATCACATCGGCGGCGAACCTCCCAGCCCTGGCCTCAGTCATAAATCGGTTGGCCGTTTCGTCACCTGGCCGCCTCCAAACGGTCATTTTGATTCCCGGATACTGTTGCTCAAATCCCAGCTTCAATCTTTGCATGACGCTGGTCTCAATGGTGCTATAGACAACGACGCTTCCCTCCTCTCTCGCCTTCATCAAAAGTTGCTTCTGCCTTTCCTCGTGAGAGAGAAGACGCAGTCGGTCCCACTTTTCCTGAGACTCACTTGAAAGCAATCGAGCCGGGAAAACCGAGAAGAGAATGACAACTCCGGCCAAGAAGACGCGGAACGGCTTTGTGCCCATAAGATAGTCACCCCCCTTTTTTTTTCATTAGCGCTTCTCGTAGTGTCTTTGCATCTGGCTCTGAATGCCTCGTTTACCCAGCGCCTCCTCAAAGAGCTGGCGCACAATCGGGTCCTCATCCGCATATTCGATCTGATCTCCGCCTTTCTTGCGATCCACGGTACCTTTATACTGTTTCCCAACGCCGCGGTACTTTTTGCTGCCAAAGGCCCTCAGGGCTAGGTAGCGGGCTGGCCGATCGCCTGTATTGAAGTGCTGATGCCACCAGTTTTCTGGCGGGACGACCATGCTCCCAGCCTGCCAACCATATTTTTTGATCCCTGCTCCCTCCGGCCAAATCAGCGAATAGCCTTGACCGCTTAAAATAATAACGTGCGCCCCTGCACTATGGCGATGCGCTTTTTTATATGTGCCCACCGGAAACTCTGAAATGTGACATGCAGTTGTGTTCTCCGACAACTCAAATTTGATATTGCTCCCTCCCGCCCCCCGCTCACTGTAATCCATCAGCTTAAAACCGCGCACATCAGGAACAAAGTTGGTATCCCAAACATTACCGGCAAACTTGAACCCTTTGTAGTCTCCGGTGTACAGAAGCCCTTGCCCGGTGAAGTACCCATCCCTGCCGTCAAAACGATCCTGGAACGGAAACTCATTTTTAAAAATAAAGTCTAGATTATGCAGGAGATTCAGCATGGTTGGGGCAGTGGTCACAGCCAGATAGCGTGCGGGTTCACTACCGCTGCCGTTAAAGTGTTGGTGCCAGGAATTAAGAGGTGGAGAGAAGAGGGACCCCGTCTGCCATTCGAAGGTCTGTTTCCCTTCCTCCTGATTGTGATTCCACACCGTCGTAGCTCCCTGTCCACTGACGACGTAGATCGTCTCCTCAAAGAGATGCTTCTGGGGCTTGAGGCTCTTGCCTGCTGGGATTTCACAGAGATAGCAGTTGTTGACCTGTCCGGCTCCTTCCATATGGAGAAACGCCCCATATCCTCCCTTGCGCTCCCACCATTTTAATTTCACCTCTCGAATATCCTCGACAAAAAATGTCTTGATAATAGGGATTCCTTCCGACTCTGCCCATTTCTCGTAGCTCGTGCCCTCCTCACAGGGCACGGTTTTTTCCTCTGCTTCACCCATGATCTCCCTCCGAAAGCGGTTTCCTCCGAAAGCAGGGAGTCGAACGAGCCTCGGGGTGCACGACTCCGGGCCGCGGCCGACCTGCCTGTGCGCCCGCCTGCCAGGGCGCGGGCAGGTGTCCCCACGCAGACAGGTGGGCAGCACCCATGAGTCGAACCGCGCTCACCGGACGTCCGCGATCCTCTCCCTTCGCCCCTAAGCCGAGGTGGAAGCTGCTGCCCGGTCGGAGAGCCCGGGCATCCGATGAACAGCGCTTGACAGGCGTCTCTCGTCTGCTAACAAGCTTAACTTAGAAAGGAGGAGACAGCTATGGCAAGCTGGGATGATCTCCTGACAGAGAGGGAAGGGACGGACGTGGTTTCCTTGACGGAAGCGCTGGGCTACATCAACCGATTACCTGATAAGCTTTATGCTGCGGGGCTGTAAGAAACTTCCGGGCCGCAATACGATTATCTTCGCAGGAACTTGAGGAGCCCATGGACGTTTTAACGAAGAGCGTCGATGCCATAACCTTTGAGATTCTCTCCCATCGGCTCCATCAAATTGCGAAAGAGACCGGAATCACCCTGGAGCGGGTGGGCGGCACAGTCAACACGACGCAAATGCACGACTACGCGGCGGCTCTTTACCGCGCTTCCGGGGAGATCCTGTCCGCCGGGGAAACCACCGGGTGGCATGTGGCCTGCGCCGGAGAAGCCGTAAAAAGAATCATCGAGCGGTTCGATAAAGAGGGGGAGATTTACCCCGACGATATCTTTATTCTGAACGACCCTTATCTGGCCGCCATTCATCAGTCTGACCTCTACATGGTTTGCCCGATCCATTTTAAGGAGAAACTCGTCGGCTGGAGCGGGACCTTTGTCCACGTCATGGACATCGGCGCCATGTCCCCCGGCGGGGGCTCGCCCGGAGCGACTGAAATTTTCCACGAAGGGCTCAGGATTCCCGGTCTCAAGCTCGTGGAAAGGGGGAAACTCCGGCGCGACGTGTTTGACACCCTCACGCATATGACGCGCCAGCCGGTCATGGTGGGGCTGGATCTAAAGTGCCAGATGGCGGCGAACAACGTGGCGAAGTCGCGGATGATCGAGATGTACGCGCAATATGGGCCGGAACTGGTGGACGGGGTTTCCGGCGCGATGATCCGCTACTCGGAGTCGGTTTTGCGCAGGAGGATAGCCGAGATTGCGGACGGCTCGTGGGATCAGAGCGGGATGATCCAGGGGGAGGAGAACTGGAAGATCACGGTGAGGCTCACCAAAAGAGACGACCGGTTGATTTTTGATTTTACCGGCACCGATAAGCAGGCCCGGCGAGGGATCAATCTTCCCTGTCACGCCACATTCGGCGCCTGCTTTCGGGTGGTTCTTTTTACCCTGGCCTACGACATTCCGAAAAATCACGGTGTTCTTCGACCGATCGAGGTTGTGGCGCCTGGGGGGACGATCGTGAACGTCCAATATCCGGGGCCGGTTTCCCTTAACACGACCTCGTCGGGTTCGATGGTGCGATACCTGGCGAGTTCGGTCCTGATGCAGGCGCTGGCCACGAGCGAGAAATGGAAACAGGAGGTGATGGCGATCAGCGCCGGCCATCGCAACGTCAGGCACGCGGGAGTGAACCAGTACGGCCGCTACAGCGTATCCGCTTTGGGGCACGGGGCGCTCGACGGGACCGGGGCGCGCTCCTACCAGGACGGGGTTAATTCGTGGGGCGGGCATTTGAGCTGCGCCAATGTGGAATGGTTTGAGATGAACTTCCCCATTCTGTATCTTTTCCGCCGTCACGCCCGGGATGCGGCGGGGGCCGGGAAATTTCGCGGCGGTGCCGGAGCGGAGACGGCTCACACGCTCCATGACGCGCCGGAAGGTCGGGTTAAAGGGATTACTTACGGCGTCTCCGGTCTGAGGAATTCCGGGCAGGGAGTTTTCGGCGGCTATCCGGGGGCGCCGAGCATCATCCTTCACCTGGAGGAGACGAAAATCCACGAGATGATCGGCAACAATGAACTGCTCCAAGATATCAACCATCTCGGAGTCCAGGCGAAGCCTCTGGCGTACAAGGAATTCGATTTCAAAAAGAACGATGTGCTCTACATGAGAATGGCCAGCGGCGGAGGGTATGGCGATCCCCTGGAACGAGACCCTCAACTGGTACTGGAGGATGTCGCTGACGGGATTGTTTCCAGGAAAACGGCGCGCGATATGTATGGCGTGCTCCTGGATGAGAAAGGCCAGGCCATCGACTGGGCGGGCACGAAAGCCTTCCGCGCCTCTCTCTTTGAAGAGAGACTTAGACTGGACGAGTGATGAATCACCCTTTGAGAGAAAACCTGGAAACCTTCAGCCAGGGCACGGAACCTTGGGTCCGATGCATCCGCTGCCAGCACGTGTTCTGCTCGATGAAGGATGATTGGAAGAAAGCTTCCAAAAGAGTGTTGTTTCCGCCCGTGAAAGCGGGACCATTGATGGACGTGCTCACAGGTCAGTTTTTGCTCGAGCAGCTTTTTTGCCCATCCTGCGGCGCCTTGCTCAACACTGATTTTGTTGAGGCGAAGCCACAGCCGGACATATCGTCGTGAGAGTTCCTCAAGCGCTGGCCGGGACGCTTTTTCTCCGCTTATAAGCGAGAATGAATGCCCCGATCAGGGCCTGCATCAGGCTGAACCACTGAGCCTCGGTGAAACCCCAGCCGGCAGTTGGATTGATGCGCCAGAATTCCACCAGGAACCGCGCCGCTCCCGCCAGGATCAAATACAGCCAGAAAATCGTCCCTGGAGGAAATCCTTTTTTTCTGACCGACCAGAGAATCCCAAATACCATTAGAGATTCCAGGAATTCGTAAACCGGGGTGGGATGGACCTTAACCCCCGGCGGGTACGGAACACCTGTGCGCGGATCCACCCATCCGATGATCGCGTTGGTGTAGGCGACAGCCCATGGAACGTCAGAAACCTTGCCCCAGTCCCCGTCGCCGGCGACGTGGCAGCCGAGCCGCCCTATCCCGTAAGCCAGAGCCAGCGCCGGCGCGGCGATATCCGCGGCCTTGAGCCAGGGAATTCCTTTGCGCCGAACGACCCAGGTTACCGCTAGCACGCCTCCGATGAGGCCACCGTACCAGGTAAATCCCGCCCCGGTGAAAATGAAGCTTGCCGGGGAGCGGACGAAGGCGCTCCACTCCTCAATAATAAAAAGAACCCTGGCTCCAAGCAGGCCACCGACAGCCGCGGCGAAAACCATTGTGGAGGCCAAATCAGGATCGTAACGATACCGTCTCAGCTCAAGCCAGACTATCCAACCGGCGCACAGCGCCGCGAGCGCCATCAGCGCGCCAAAACTGTAGATGGTTATCGGACCGAAACGAAATAGAACCGGATACATTGATTACGGCTGCTTTTTTGCCGGCCGGCGAGCTTTCGCCAGCGCATCTCGAATGGCTGTATCGAAGACGCCGAACGGTTGTGCTCCGACAATCAGCTGGTTGTTGAGAAAGAATGCCGGCGTGCCGCGCACGCCGAGCATGGCCCCCACGGCGGTGTCGCTCTCAATCTTTTTCAGGTATTTTCGTGATTCCAAACACTGATCAAAAACCTTCTCTTTCAGCTTTAGTTCTCGGGCATACTCTTTTAGTTTTGCCTGAGTGAAGGCGAGGGCGCCGTGGTTCGAAAAGAGCTTATCATGGTACGGCCAGAATCTCTCCTGCTCAGAAGCGCATTCCGAGGCCTCCGCCGCTGCAGTCGAGGCTTTTCCGAGAATAGCGAAATGGCGGTAAACAAACTTGACCCGTCCGGGCTGGATATATTTTGCGTCAATGAGCGGCAAAGTATCGTTCCAAAATTTTCGGCAGAAGCTGCACTGGAAATCGGAGAACTCAATCAGCGAAAGCGGTGACTCCGGGATTCCCCTCGCGGCCCGGCTCTTGGCCAAATCGGCCAGGATCTCTTCCACCGACGCTGACTGGGCGAGAGCAAGACCCGGATAAAGAAGCGCCATCAGAAATAATAGCCCACCGGCTGCAGAGAAAAACTTCACTATCTTCTAATGCCATCTCCCCGCTCTGTAATCAAGTTCAAAGCCGGACTCTGCGAACCTGAAGACAAACGCCTTATGGATCTCGACCGAAAAGGCTTGCCCTCAGCCGTCGCGTCACCCGAGAATGCGCGCGCCGGGACCTTTGTTTTCGACGACGATTCATGTAGAAAAAATGGCCATGAGAGCACTGCTCCAGCGAATTCTTCACGGAAACGTAATCATCCACGGCGAAGAAGTCGGGCGCATAGGTCGAGGCCTTTGTATATTTCTCGGCGTTGGCAATGAAGACACGGAAAGGGACGCCGATTATCTGGCCCAAAAGGTCGTGCTGCTGAGGATCTTTGAGGATGACGCCGGAAAGATGAATCGGTCCTTGTTGGAGACGGGCGGTGAAGCGCTCATCGTATCACAGTTTACGCTTTACGGTGACTGCGCCAAAGGAAGACGGCCCTCGTTTAGCCGCGCAGCCGCGGCGGAAAAGGGAGAGAAACTCTACAGTTATTTTGTCGCCAGGGTGAGCGCGCACGGAGTTAAGACAGCTACCGGGAAATTCCAGGCTCGAATGGAGGTCTCTATAACGAACGACGGGCCGGTGACATTAATGTTGGAGAGCCGTCCATAAGCCCGGCCATGCACGTTGTCTTAGTCGAGCCTGAGATCCCGCCCAACACAGGAAGCATTGCGCGACTCTGCGCCGCCACCTCTACGCCTCTTCACCTGATCGCCCCGCTGGGATTCAAGATCGATGACAAGCACCTGAAGCGCGCGGGCCTGGATTATTGGAAATACGTCGATGTACGGCTTCACGATTCGTGGCAAAGCTTCTTGCGAACAGAATCGCAGCCTCATCTCCTTTTTTTTTCCAAGAGAGCCAAGACGTCATACACCCGGGCGCGATATCGGGAGGCGGACTTTCTTGTCTTCGGTCCGGAGACCCGCGGGCTGCCTCAAGAATGGCTCGACGCGCATCCAGAAAATTCTTATCGGATACCGATGATGGGGAAAGGAGTCCGCAGCCTGAATCTTTCCAATGCCGTTTCCATAGTGCTATACGAGGCGCTCCGGCAGTTAGGGAAAGTCTGAAGAGAGCCCGTGGATGGAGTCAAAAAGCTCGAAAAAAAAGCTTGTTCAGACTCGCCGATTAGATCCCGCAGCCCTCTCTGCGCGTCCGCCGGCGGATCCGAAATCTCGTCGGCAGGCCGTTGTGCTGGGAATTCTCCTGCTCGTCACGGCCCTGGCCTACGGCAATAGCTTACAAAATCAGTTCACTTTTGACGACGAGGTCGTCATTGCGCGAAACCCCCTTATCAAGCGCGTCCACTATTTGCCGCAGCTGCTCGCCAGCGATTACTGGGCCGGAGCACGGGATCCGGCCTCCACACCCCGCATCAGAATGGGACTCTATCGGCCCTTAGTCCTGCTCTCTTATGCCGCAAACTACGCGGTTGGAGGCCTCTCTGCGCCCGGTTACCACCTCGTCAACGTCCTCCTTCACGTCATTGTTTCGTGGCTCCTCTACCTCCTCGCACTGGAGCTTGGTCTCTCCAGTCTTGCGGCGCTCGCCGCGGCTATCCTATTCGCCGTCCACCCGATCCATACGGAGGCTGTCGCCGGGATTGTCGGACGGGCCGAGTTGATGATGAGTTTAGGCGTGCTGGCCAGCCTTTGGTGCGCCATTCGCGGACGTCTTGGCTGGTCGCTCTTTGCGTTTGCGCTTGGCTTGTTCTCCAAAGAACAGGCTGTGGTGCTTCCAGCTCTCCTGGTGCTTTATGATCTGTGCGTCGGTAAGAGCTTCGCCGGCGGGCTCCTGTCGGGACCCACAGCGCGCCGGCTCGTGTCCCGTTACGCATCCTATATTCTCGTCTTGGCGGTTTATGGCATCATCCGCTGGTGGGCTTTGGGCGGCGCGAGTTCGCCGCCAACCTTTTTTCTGGACAATCCGTTGGCATATCTCGAATGGAAAACCCGGCTGTTGAATGTCGTCATGGTGGCGGGGCGCTATCTCTGGCTGTGTTTATGGCCTGCTTCGCTATCGGCTGATTACTCCTACAATTCGATCCCCCTTTCCAACTCTCTCCTGAGAATGGATGCCGCCGCGGCAGTTCTTGCATGGGGAAGCCTGTTTGGTCTCGCCTTCTGGTCTTACTTTCGAAAACCTCACGTTTGCTTTTCTATCGGATTCCTAATGCTGACCTTCTTCCCTGCGTCAAACCTGCTGATTCCCATTGGGACGATCATGGGAGAGAGACTCTTTTACCTTCCTTCCGCGGGACTGTGCCTTCTAATCGCCGCCGGCTGTGACCGATTGGCTCGGGAGGGCAAGACCATGAGCGCGGCGGGACTGGTCGTGCTGAGCATCCTCGGAATCACATTAATGGCCCGAACCATCATGAGAAACCGAGATTGGTCAGATACCGAACGGATGGCGCGGAGCGCTTTGAAAATCGTCCCTAATAATGCAAAGATCCATTCCATCTTGGGCCGGCTGGCAAAGGACAGCGCAAGATGGGACGACGCGATCGAGCATTTTCGCACCGCATTGAAAATCTATCCGGACTACTCCCGGTTTGACGTGACCCTGAATACGAATCTTGGAATCTCGCTGTTCGAAAAGGGCCACCTTACAGAAGGAACCCGGGCTTTCGAACGGGCCGTAGCTCTGGACCCCGGATGGAGTTTGCTGCATTACAACCTGGCGTTCGCGTACGCAAGACAGGGACTGAACCGGAACGCGGAAGCGCACTACCGTCAGGCTCTGCGCTTGAATAGGGAAGATCCGAAAGCCTACACGGGTCTGGGTTATCTCTTTCTGAATGAGAAGCGATATGAGGATGCGCTTGCCGCCGCCGATGAGGCGCTCAAGCAGAGCCAGGACTACGTCGAAGCGCATTTTGTTCGGGCCCGCGCTCTGCGAGCCATCGGGCGATTGCAGGAATCGGCCCGGGCACTGGAGCGAATCCTGATTCTCGATCCGACCAGAGAAGCTATTCGAGGCGAATTGGAAGCATTGCGCGCGAGCCGAGAAGCGGTTCAGGCGACGGGGAGACCGGCCCACGGGATTCCTGCCGTTCCAGTGAGGTGAGGCGCCGAGCAGGCGCGGGGGGTTGACGTAAGCTACGGAAATGGATTAATTATCGGCACAATTCAGATTCAGAGGGGGGGTTCAATGGGGATAAGAATTCTAGGTTCCGGGCGTATTTGGCTTTTTTTCCTCCAGTTTCTCTTTCTAGCTTCTGGAAGCGTGATTTCTTCAAGTTACGCCGCCGAAAAAGCGCCTGAAAAAAAGGACGCCACCGAGACTAAGTCGAGCTTCAACCTAATTCTTCCCTACACGGACGTGACTGTAGGTCAGGGCCAGGATGTCACTATGGACGCCGAGGTCGTCAACCGGACCAAGAATCCCGTTCACGTGGGAATAGCTCTTGAGGGTGTTCCCAAAGGTTGGGAGGTAGGCTTTCATTCTCGTTATCCGAGCTACCCGGTTCGTTCGGTTATGGTTCAGGCGGAAAAGTCTACGACGGTCGAGCTTAAGGCCAAGGTTCCTGAAAAAACCAGGCCCGGGAATTACGAGCTGAAGGTCTCCGCGAAAGACGACACTGGCACGACGAGCCAGACCGAAACGGTCACGTTCCGGGTAACCACTAAGAAAGTCGAAACCGGAGGTCTCAAACTGACCAGCCAGTATCCAGTTTTGACGACTCCGGCAGGACAGACCCTCAAGTTTACCGTCGATCTCAAGAACGAAACCAACAAGCCGCTGACAGCATCTCTCGTAGCCCAGGCTCCCGAGGGATGGGTCGTGCGCTTCAAGCCCCAATTTGGCGACACGGTCATATCGTCTATTGCTCTTAAGGAAAACGGCACGGAGACTTTAAGTGTTGAGATCGACTCTCCGGTGCGGGCACAAACGACCGAAGTCCCCGTAACGATCAGGGCGCGCGCCGGAGCGTTCGAAGCCTCTACAAACTTGAAGGTAACGCTTAAAGGCAGCCCCGATCTAAGGATCGGGACCCGCGCCGAAACGCTCAATACCTCGTTGACAGCCGGCAAGAGGACGCCGGTTGAGATCCTGGTGGGAAACGCGGGAACAGCCCCAGTTCGCAATCTGACATTCGTTGCTTCGAAAAAACCGGAGAAATGGACCGTCGAGTTTAAGCCCGATAAGGTCGATGTCATCAACCCGGGCGAGGTGCGGGAAATCAAAATAGAACTTCTGGCGCCTCCACGAACGATCGCCGGGGATTACCTTATCTCGTTTACGCCCAACAGCCCCGACACGGCGGCCAAGCCGGTCGAATTCCGGGTAACCGTATCGACTCCCACGCTCTGGGGCTGGCTCGGAGTCGGAATCGTCGCGGCGGTCGTCCTCGGCCTGGGAGTGGTTTTCGTTCGATTGGGACGCCGATGAGCGCTGTCATAGAAACTCACAATCTGACGAAGCGTTACCGCGATTTGATCGCGGTCAACAATCTTAACCTGAGCGTCGAGCAGGGGGAGGTCTTCGGTTTTCTCGGCCCGAACGGAGCGGGAAAGACTACGACGATCTTAATGCTCCTCGGATTGACCGAGCCGACGTCAGGCCAGGCCACGGTATGCGGATTTGATCCTACCCAGCAGCCGCTCGAGATAAAAAAGAGAGCGGGCTACCTGCCGGAGAATCCCGGGTTTTACGAAGACCTGACCGCTTGGGAAAACCTTCTCTATATTGCGCGTTTGAATCGCATTATTGAGCCGGAGGCGCAACGCCGCATGAGGAGCCTGTTGGAAGAAGTCGGGCTCGCGGGGGATGGACACCGGCTGGTCAGAGAGTTCTCTCGCGGCATGAAGCAACGATTGGGAATAGCAGAGGTGCTGGTGAAGGAGCCTCAGGTGCTTATTCTTGACGAGCCTACGCTGGGGCTGGATCCAGATGGAGCCGTTCGCATTCTGGAGCTGATCACCCGGCTTAGCCATGAGCGAGGGCTCACCGTCCTTCTTTCTTCTCATCTGCTTCACCAGGTGCAGCAGATGTGCCGTAAAATCGCGATCATCGTCAAGGGGAGGTTGGTTGTTCAAGGCGAGGTGAGCAAACTCGGGTCGAGTATTTTGAAGGAGCGGCAGTGGAACTTCCTTCTGCAAGTAGCGGGAACGACGGATGGGCTTGAAAGCGAATTGCGCTCCCTGAACGGCGTCGCCGAGATCGAAAAACGGAGCCAGGGATGGCTTTTGCACTGCACCGAAGACGTGCGACCGCAGGTGGTCTCGCTGGTTGTGCAAAAAGGGCTATCGCTGCTCCAATTGCGCCTTGAAGATCCGACGTTAGAGGAGATCTATCTCAAGTATTTCCGTGAGGCCTAGTGTCGGGCCCGTTCTCGGCGCCCCGGCAGACGGCGAAAGGGTGGTTCATCGATGGATGTCGTCTTTTGGAAAGAGCTCGCAGATCACTTCAGCAGCCGCCGGTTTATGATACTGCTAATCATAATTGTGCTGACCGGCCTGTGGGCGGCCTATTCGGCGGGACAAACTATCCGTCAGGACGCGGAGAACATGCCGACGGAATATGTGTTCCTGCTGCTGCTGACCTCGCAATCGGGAGCTCTTTTTCCTCTGGCGACCTTTCTTGGATTTCTGGGCCCGCTCGTCGGGATCACGCTCGGCTTTGATGCCGTTAGCGGCGAGTACGCGCGGGGAACACTGAGCCGGGTTCTATCGCAGCCGATCTATCGCGATAGCCTGATCAACGGGAAGTTTCTCGCGGGCCTCGCCACCGTAGCCGTCTTTTGGGCCTCCATTCTCATCCTCGTCATCGGCTTGGGGATCAGCCTTCTTGGTTTTCTTCCCAATGCGGAGGAACTCTGGCGCATGCTCACGTTCACCTTGATCGGCATCATCTATGTTGGGTTCTGGTTGGCGTTGGCCATGCTTTTTTCGATTTTGTTCCAGAGGACGGTCACCGCGGCACTCGGCGCTCTCACGGTCTGGCTGTTCCTGGCTATCTTCGTGTGGATGGTTGCCAAAGTGGCCTCCGGGATCATTGTGCCGGAACCTTCAACTCCGGAACAGCAGGTGCAACAGGCCAACATCGAAACGATGATCAGCCGATTCTCTCCCAGCACCTTATATTCTGAGACCGTCCACATTTTGCTTAATCCCATCGCGCGCGCTTTTGGGCCGGTTCTCCAGGAGCAGTTGGCGGGTATCCTACCCACGCCTTTGGCGCTGAGCCAAAGTCTTCTTCTCATTTTCCCCCACATTGCGACCTTGTTTGCCCTGGTCGCCGTGTGCTTCGGGATATCTTATATTAGATTCTTGCGCGCCGAGATCCGCGCCTGACGCGGCCTGGACCCGATAATCGCGAGAATGCTCACTCGAGGGTTGCTCGTAGGTAAAAAAGGTAGAAAAGGATGCGCAGGCTGGCCCGGCGCTGCCTAGGCCGGCTAGGCCGGCTAGGCTGCAGATGCCCGCATCGTTTTGGCCGCGGCGACAATAGATTCGATGATTTTCTTATATCCCGTGCAGCGGCAGATATTGCCATGCATGAAATGCACGATCTCTTCATGGCTCGGATCCGGCTTTTCCTCTAAGAGAACTTTCGCTGTCAGAATCATCCCCGGCGTGCAGAAGCCGCACTGGAAGCCGCCGTGTTCGATAAAAGCCTCCTGAAGCGGATGAAGCTTCCCGTTTGTCGCGAGCCCCTCGATGGTCAGAATCTCGCGTCCGCTGGCTTCGAAAGCGGGAAGGGTGCAGGAGCTCACGGGCCTACCGTTCAACAGAAGCGTGCAGGCGCCGCACACCTGGACATCACAAGATCTCTTAACGCCCGTAAGTCCCAGGCGTTCCCGGATCACATCCAGCAGCAGCTCATGCGGCTCTACTTCGATGTCGTACTGAACTCCATTTACGGTAAAGGCTATCGGAATGATCTGCCTGTCGGTCCGTCTTGAAATTCCATTTGCCATGAACTCTAGCCTTCCCTTTCCTGCAGACATTGTTTGCGCGCCTGCTCGAAAGTCCTCTTCAGAAGCACCTGTGCGATGTGCTCCTTGTACTCCTGAGAACCGTGCAGATCGCTGATCGCTTGAGCCGCCCGCCCCGCCACTTCGCCCGCTTTCGGGAGAAGCAGGGAGCCTTCTTCGAGGCTTTTTCCTCGTAGGAGCTCCTCGGCTTCTTCGACTCTCTTGGGTGCGGGGCCCGCGCATCCGACTGCGACGTGGATATCGGCGATAGACCCGCCCTCGCCTAGCGCCAGGAGCAAAGCAACCCCGACGCTGGGCCGTTCAAGATAGCCAAATTTCATATACGCGACGCCGCTACGCTCTGCGGGCAAGGGAATCTGGATTTGGGTAAGAACTTCGTCCTCTTCGAGCGCAGTCTCATAGGCGTCGACAAAGAAATTCTGAGCCGGGATTTCCCGCTGGGACGAGCCCTTGGCGGCGACGAGCTTGGCCCCGAAAACGAGCAGGAGGGTACCGGGATCGGCGTGAGGTTCTGCAAAACAAAGATTCCCTCCGATCGTCCCC
Source organism: Deltaproteobacteria bacterium (assembly GCA_016210115.1). Lineage (GTDB taxonomy): Bacteria > Desulfobacterota > Binatia > UBA9968 > UBA9968 > JACQUW01. The sequence goes on from JACQUW010000200.1 coordinate 13,857, forward strand.
ACCTCCCTGACGCGAATATTGGCGACGTTCTGCTCCATCCGGACGAATGAGGGCAGATGCTCCTGTAGCAGGCGGGATTCAGCGACCTGGCGGTGTGTCGCCAAAGCTCCTATGCGGATCAGGTTATCCTCATGTTGGATCCTGTCCAGCCCCTGAATCTTTTTGAGGTTCACGAGGTGTTCATAGTGCACTAGACCTTCCTTCATGGCCAACAGAAGTTCGGTTCCTCCAGCATAAGCCCTGGCGGAATCGCCGTACCGGGCCAGAAGGTCGGATGCGTCCTTTACACTCTCCGGCTCCTCCAAGTGGAATCGTCGCAACATCCTAGCTCTCTCCTTCCAGTCGCTGTTTGACTGCCTGAGCGAATTCATCCATATTCTGGTCCGCCTTGCGCTTGATGATGCTATGGCCCAATGCGGCCAACTTTCCCAATATGTCCACTGAGGCTACGAGCGAAACACGAGTCCTTTGGTCGATGTCACTCAAGCGAACATCCAGTTCCACTTTCATGCGACTCCCCACACGGTTATCGCTACCCGAAGCCAGAGCCTTGACATAACTGAGCTCTTCGCTCTCGATCACCTCGATGCGCATGGGAAATTCCACACGGAAAGGGCCGACCTTTTCGACAATCGTCGCGGTATAGCTCTTTCCCGGCTCAACGGTTTGGGCCTCTTTGCATCCGGGAATGCATGCGATGAAGCGATCGACATCCCATATGAAGTCCCAGACCTTCTGCCTTGAATTCTTGATTTCAATCTCTTTTTCGAAACGCACGATGAGAGCCTGCCCTTCTTTTTTTTCCTTTGCTATCAGAAGCGGCTCAAACTCGCAAGCGCTGCTCGCCGGATGGGGCTCAAAGCGAGCGTCGATATTCGCTGTGGGGCCGCCCCGGAAAGGACAAAGGCGGACCAAAGCTGCTTTATTTTCTGAAGGGAGGGTGATGCAAGAAAAAAATTTCTGCGGCCGCGCTAGATTCCCGCAGCGCTATCTTTGAGATCTTTGAACTCTTTGCTGAGGTAGGTTTTAAGCTTATTTTTGACCCGCTCCTCAATTTGCCGGACCCGCTCTCTGCTGATACCGTACCGCTCCCCGATTTCCCTGAGAGTCAGCGGCTCTTCGTTCAGAAGGCGCTCTCGGAAAATAACGAGTTCTTTATCCTTCAGTTTTTTTGCAAACTGTTCCATTTTCTCCCGCAGAACCCGGCGATATTCGCTTTCCGCGAGATGCTCTTCCGGCGTCTCCTTGTTATCGGCGAGGAAATGGAGAAGAGTGGCTTCGCCGCCTTCTCCAACAGGCACATCGGTCGAGAGATCGCGATGGGCAAGACGCTGCTCCATCTCGAGAACCTCGCCTTCCTTCACATTCAGTCGCTGAGCCAGCAGCTTCGGTTCGGGAGCAAATCCCTCGGCTTCAAGCCTCTCTTTTTCTTTTTGGAGGTTAAAGAAAAGCTTCCGTTGCGCCTGTGTCGTCCCTATTTTGACCATGCGCCAGTCATTCATGATGTGCCGAATCATGTAGGCGCGAATCCACCAGACCGCGTACGAAGGGAAACGGATGCCACGATAAGGGTCGAAATTCTTCACCGCCTCCATCAGCCC
>JACQUW010000192.1 GCA_016210115.1 Deltaproteobacteria bacterium
GCCTTGAGGAGCGTTCTCATCCCGAAGGTCCCTTCGGCGAGTTCACTGGATACTACACCTGGTACCACGAACGCGCTCCGGTGATCGTGGTCAAACGGGTGATGTGGCGGAACGACCCGATCCTCCTCGGCGCTCCTCCCATGCAGCCTCCTACGGGGGAACGACTGTACGACTACCTCCACACCGCACAGTTGTGGCAGCGAATGGAAGAGCGGGAAACGCCGGGTCTCGTGGCGGTCTGGATCATGCCGGCCGGTGTTTCGGGTTACCTTACAGTCATTGCTATCAAACAACAATATGAAGGGCATGCCAGGGACGTCGCGTCCATCGCCACTCAGACCGGAGGACTGGGACGCTTCGTCATCGTCGTGGATGACGACGTCGATCCGAGCAACGAGCAAGAAGTGCTGTGGGCGCTCGCCACACGTTGTGAGCCGCAGGATGCGGTTCAGATCGTTTCGAACTGTCGCAGCGCGGTCCTGGACCCACTTATTCCGCGGGAAAATAAATCGATCGCAAAAGAGCTGCGAAGCTCCCGCGGTGTACTCATCGCCTGCCGGCCTTATTCCTGGCGCGATCATTTTCCCCTTGTGAATCGCTTCAGCGAAGAGAAAAGAAAAGCGGCGCTCGAGAAGTGGGCCCGTTACCTTTAGCGGAAAATTCGGTCTCAGTGCTAACAACCCCCGCACATAAGAATCCTGTGATCGCTTGACGGCCACTTGTGCTGATACACACTCTGATAGAGTTCGGTCGGCAGGCTCTGTGAGTCCAAAAGCCGAGTATCGGTTGACATAACGTCCCGTTGTCGGATATTGTCCCTCCTAACATTCGTTCAAAAGCCAGCAGCAAAATGCATGAAAGTCGATGAGCCCGGGACCATCCCGATCCGGCTCGAGTTGTTGCAGGCTGATTTCGACCTTACATAAAGCTTTAACGGGAAATTGTGGTCTAGGGTGAACAATGAGAAGACACGGATTGCAGACAATGGGCGGGCGCTGGGTGGCGGGGCAAACTCTGTTGTCTCTGCTTTTCGTCATTGGATCCTTCGACCTGTCTTACGCCCAGTCCAAAATCCGCTTTCCGGTCAGCGTCGCCTCAAAAACGGTCGGCTTTAGCCCCATCTGGGCCGTGTCAAAGCAAGGGTTTTTCGACCGACAAGGGTTGCAGGTCGAAGTGGTACTGATGCGCGGCGCGGAAAAGGCGGCGCTCGCCCTGGTGGGTGAATCCGTCTATGTCGGCCTGGGTTCGGCGGATGCATTCGTCACCGCGGTGGAGTCGAATATTAATGTCTCCATCATTGGCGGCATCATCAATCGTCCGGCCTTTGTTCTCATGGCCCGCAAGCAGCTGAAAACTTACCAGGACCTTCGCGGCGCGGTGATCGGCGTGACCAACGTATCTTCAGGACCGGCGGTGGCGTTGCGTTTTGTCCTCAAAGCCAAGGGCCTGGAGTATCCGCGAGACTATAAACTCATACCGGCGGGGCCGGAAATTGAGCGCGTCATGGGCCTCAACTCCGGCCAGATGGATGCGACGCCGCTGGCGGTGCCGAGCAATTTCATGGCCGAAGAGCTGGGCTATAGCGCCATCGGTTCGTTTCTCGACGCCGTTGACTATCAGGTCTCGGTCTTCGCGGTCAACCGCGCCTGGGCGGAAAAGAACCGCCCGTTGCTCATCCGCTTCATGAAGGGAATGATTCTCGGCATGCGCTGGTATCTGAGCAACAAGGACGCCGCCGTCGATTTTCTCGTCAAGGAACACAAACTGAAACCGGAACACGCGCGTCGCGGCTGGGAGTTTTTTAAAGAGAAAGGCATCTGGGATCCGCAGATCGATCTCAATATGAAAGGGATGAGAACCGCGCTGCAAATCTACAACGAAGTATACGGCGCGAAGGGCGCGGCCGGGCCGCCGGAAAAATACATCGACCGGAGTTTCGCCAGAGAAGCGCTCCAAGAACTGGGCGGGAAGTGAAATTTACGCCCACAAAAGACGCGAAACAGCTTGCCGCCGAACTGAAGCGGAACTGATCTGCCCCGGGCGCCGTAAGACCTTACCGGCTTTCGTCACGTCCCAATCCTCTGATCTGTGCCAGGCCATGTGCGGTTTCGAGGTCTGAAAACGGGCCGGCACGTGGTCTTGCGAAAAATGTGAGGTTCTGCGTGGCAATTCGAATGTTGAAAACTGCAAAGCCATCCAAGCTCATCTTTATCGTTGTCCTGGTCCTTTTGACTTTGGGTATTTGCAACAACTCACCCGCACTGGAAAAAGTCGTCGTCGCATACAGCGGCGTGTCCGGCTTCCAGGGTCCCCTGTGGACATTCAACGATCTGAAGCTTGCGCAAAAATATGGCCTCGATCCCGAAACGGTGATGATCGTCGGCGGGCAGCGCTCGATACAAGGTCTTCTCTCGGGCCACATCCATTTTAACCTGTCTTCGGCGACTCCGGTCATGAGCGCGCGGCGTCAGGGCGCCGATTTGGTTATTGTGGCAACCGGCCTCAATAAGTTTCCTTTCAGTTTTGTCACCCAGAGAGAGATCCGCCAACCGGCTCAGCTCGCGGGCAAAAAAATCGGTATTTCGAACTTTGGCGGATCGAACGATCTTGCCGTAAACATGGCGCTCAAAGAGTGGGGGCTTTCCCGACAGTCGGTCACGCTGCTACGCACCGGCGACGCCGCAAATCGATTTCTCGCGTTGAGCAACAAGGCGATCGACGCGGCGCTGCTATCTCCGCCTTCGACAACGGACGCAAAGGCCATGGGATTCAATATTCTGGCGCATATGGGAGACATGCGCTCGGCATTCCCGCAGACGGTTGTGAGCGTAAACCGAGCCTTCTTGCGGAAACGACGCGACCTCGTGAAGCAGTTCATAAAGGGTTACAGCGAAGCGATCTATACCCTCATGCAATCCAGAGAGGTCGGGATAAAAATTTATCGAAAAAACCTCCGACAGCAGGATGTAAAAGTTTTGGAGGACACCTACGACGATATCGCCGGAAAGTTTTCCTTCCCGCCGCGGGCCAACCGCGAAGGTCTTCGCACGGCGTGGGACTTTGTGGCCCTGGAATTCCCCGGAAGCAAATCGGATCTAACCGCGGAGCAGTTGATCGACGAAAGCCTGATCGACGAACTCGAGAAGGAAGGTTTCTTCAAATCATTAAGAAGCAAATAGCCGTGCCGTCGGCGAATCCATGCGGACTTCAAGGGAGGAAACAATGAAAATTATCAAGAGCTCCGGACGAGTGTTGCTGCGAGCAGCGGTGCTGAGCCTGGCCTCGCTTCCGACGCTGATTTCTGGAGCGCGCGCCCAGGCCGACGTCAATGAGCTGATCGAGCAGATCGTCGCCGCCAACCGCATCCTCTATCGCCAGGGCGTGCTGGACGGCTTCGGCCATGTGAGCGCGCGGCATCCCGCCAACAAGGACCGCTACCTGATGGCGGCGTCGCTGGCGCCCGGGCGCGTCACCAAGGACGACATCATGGAGTTCGACATGGATTCGAAGCCGCTCGACCAGCGCGGCCGCACGATCTATTCGGAACGCTTCATCCATTCCGAAATCTACAAGGCGCGGCCGGAAGTGCATGCGATCCTGCACAGCCATTCCCCCACGGTCATCCCGTTCGGAGCGTCGCAGGTGCCGTTGCGCCCGATCCTCAACAGCGCCGGATTTCTTGCGCCGGACGTGCCGGTGTTCGAGATGCGCAAGGTCGCTGGATCGCGCAGCCTGCTCGTGACCGACGCCAAGCTTGCCAAGGCGCTGGCCGAGACGCTTGGCAAGCGCCCCGTCGGCCTGATGCGCGGTCACGGCAATGTGGTCGTAGGACCAAACATCCCGCGGATGGTGTCGCGGGCGATCTACACCGAGGTCAACGCCCGCTTGCAATTGCAGGCGATCGCGCTCGGCGGCCCGATCGTTTACATCGACGAGGGCGAAGCGCGCGCCGGCGAAGCCATGCGCGACAAGGCTGAGCGTGGCCATTCGGTCGACCGTACTTGGCAGATGTGGGTTGAGGAAGCAATGGGGGCATCCCGGCATTAATGAGGATCGCTGAATAGCCGCTCCCGGGAATCACCGTCGAATGCCCGGCATCGACATCTCCCGCGTCTATTCCAAGTAATTTTTTATACGCGATGCTTCTCATTGATAACGATTGCGCGAAGCAGGTCCTGCGCATGGCGGATTGTATCGCCGCGTTGGAAGCGGCTTACCGGGAGGAAGGACAAGGTACAGGAGCCAACCGGACCAAATCGCAGCTTCATGTTCATACGGCAGATCATCAAAAGTGGTACCGGTTCAGTTCTGCGGAGGGCGGGCTCGCAGACGCAGGCGTCGTCGCGATCCGGATCAAGTCGGATGTCCTATCCTGGCCGACGATGTATGGCAAGTTTCGCGCCTATAACTATTGTGTGGGGCCGGATCGATTTTGCGGATTGGTGTTGCTTTTTCGATGCGACAACGGCGAGCCGCTCGCGATTCTAAACGATGGTGTCATTCAACATCTTCGCGTGGGCGCGACCGCGGCCATCGCCGCAAAATACATGGCGCGGGAAGACGCCTCGGTGCTTGGCATTCTCGGCTCGGGAGGAATGGCGGAGTCACACCTGCAGGCGTACGCCACGGTTCGGCCGCTGCGCCTGGTCAAGATTTACAGTCCCAACCGGGACCACCGTGACGATCTGGCTGCAAGAATGCGACGGGAATTTCGATTCGAGATCGTTGCCGTGGATAGGCCGCGGCTCGCCGTCGAAGAATCGGACATCGTCGCCACCTGCACGGATTCCGGCGAAGCCGTTCTATTTGGGGAATGGCTCGACCGGGGCATGCATGTGACAACCGTCAATCACCGCGAAGCTGACAAGAAGGTTTACGCGCGCATTCAGCGTTATGTCAGCTACCAAAGCGGTCACGCCATGAACCTGTTCACGACGTCGACGCGCCGGCCGCGGACTCTGGGCGGCGCCGGTCCCGACTATGACCGGCTGGTGGATTCATCTCCGGATACCCGGAGATTCCGATTCACCGACATGATCCTCGGCAAAGCGCCCGGCCGCGCGTCGGAAGCTGAAATCAACTTATTCAAAAGTGAGGGAACGGGCGTCCAGTTTGCCGCTCTGGGTTCGTTGGCTCATCGGCGCTGTCTGGACAGCGGGCTGGGTCAAGCGCTGCCCCTGGAGTGGTTCACCCAGAAGATCAGAAACTGATAGATGCTCGTATTCTCTCGCGGAGATGCCATGAAATTGACCGCCGTAAAAAAGGCCCGGTTCCTGCTCGCGCTTTTCAGTCTCGTTTTCCTGTCCGTTGCGGAGCCACGGAACCCCGCCGAAGCCCAGGAGAAAAAAAACGTCCGCGTCATATTCGTCAGCCACACCTGGACAAGCTCATTGCCATTTCGCATCGCCATCGCGAGAGGTTATTTCAAAAACCAGGGGCTTACCGTTGAGCCGATCTTCATTCGCGGCGGTCCGACCGCGATTGCGGCGCTCATCGCCGGGGAGGCCGACTTTGCCAGCATCGGCGGGGCTCAATCGGCCATTCGCGGCCGGGCCAGGGGACTCGATATTTCGATCATCGGATCCATCTCCAATCGAGTGAACTATGTCATCGTCGGGAACAAGAGCACCAGAACCGTCGAGGATCTAAAGGGGAAGGTGATCGGGGTGACCGGCGCGGGCGCATTCTCGGACTTCGCGATTAGAGTCTATCTCAAAAACAGGAACATTGATCCTGATCGGGATGTCATCCTGCGAGGGATCGGAACGACGCCGGTGCGCGCGGCGGCCCTCGAGAACGGATTGATCGCGGCGGCGCCCTTTTCGCCCGAAGACGCGGTGCTGCTCCTGAGTAAAGGCTATCCCTTGATTGTCAACCTGAACGACACGCTGAGTATTCCACAAGCCGTGATCGCGACGCGCGGTGAGATCCTGCAGAAATACCCGGAAACCACCAAGAGATTCCTCAAGGCTCATATTATGGGCATGCAACTCGCGCGGAATAACAAAAAAGAAGCGATCAAGGCCGGCTTCGAGACGGGGCTGAAGGGTGACCCCGAGATGGTCAGCAGAGCCTATGACCTTTATTCGCGGGGCTTGACAACCGACCTGTCTGTTGCCAGCGAGGGTATCAAAGTGATGCTCGACGAGGACGTGCGGGCCGGATTGATCGACCGAAGTCTCACCGTTGATAAAGTCATCGACGAGCGCATCTTGAAGCTCGCGCAGCAGGAATTAAGAAAGGAAGGCAAGCTCAGTCACTAGCCCGGATTATGCACACACCGAGGATAGACCATGGCACATCGCAGCCTGAGGGGTGAGCCGGCTAAACAGACAGAGTTCAACAGGTTCAAGCTGTTCAAGCCGTTCAAAACGTTTTGAACGATTGGAACGCCTTGAACGAGTTGAACGCCCGTAAGATAGGCCTATTGCCCTCGACCGGAAAGGCTTGCCCTCAGGCAATCCACAGCAGTGAAGAATCTGGGCTAGTATGGTGTCCCAAGAGTCGTTAGCAAAAAAGGCTGTGAGGGAAGGGGCAGGCCTGTAGGTCGCGGACGTAGATCGACGAGTTGTTTGCCCCGAATACCCTATCCCCTTAGAATCATCGGAAGCCCATGAAACTTTCAACTTCTGCCATCATCCTATTCCTGGCTTTGTCCCTCAGTTCCGTTTACGGTGCCGAGAGGCTCAGGATCGGAGTCTCCAATTACAACCTTTCGAGCCTCTCGATGGGAGTCGCCCACTCGAGAGGTTTTTTCAAGGAAGAAGGATTCGATTCCGAAGTCATCCGGATGAATCCCAATGTGGCAACTACGGCTGCGGTCACCGGCGACATCGATTTCTCAGCCTTGATCGGCTCCCTCATCGGCGCCGCAATCAAGGGTGCTCCACTGAAGCTGGTCGCCTGTTCTCAAGATCGGACCCCGATAGTTTTTGTCGCCCGGCCGGAATTCAAATCGATGAAGGAGCTGCGCGGAAAGATCATTGGGATTCCATCCTATGGATCAACTCCCGACGTGGTGGGGCGCATGGTTTTAAGGCATTTTGGTGTTGACCCGGAAAAGGAAATCAAAGCCGTCGCCCTTGGCACCGACGCCGCCCGCCTCGCCGCCTTAAAGGAAGGAATCGTCGATGCGATCATCGTGGCGCCGCCCATTGATTATGAAGGGAAGAAACTGGGGTTCAATGTATTGGCTCGGGCGGGCGATATTTTTACATTTCCCTACAACGGGTTGGGAACGAACGTCAAAAAAATCAAAGAGCGGCCGGATCAGGTGAAAAGGGCGATTCGGGCGCTCATCAAAGCCAACAATTACATCCGCAAGAACAGAGAGGGAACCATACGGGTGTTAATGGAATGGACAAAAACCAGGCAGGAACTGGCGGAGGCATCCTACGCTTCCTCATGGGAGTATTTTAGTCCTGATGCAAATATACCGGAGGACGGGCTGCGGGTGGTCATCGACGGTTTCCGAAAGTCGTTGGGGATTACGCGGCCGATCGCCATAAGCGAGATTGTGGACGACAGCGCCTTGCGAGAGGCGCGGCGCGAGCTGGGTATTACGAGATAGTCTGTTGATGAAGGAGCGAGCAATGCCGTATTACAAGGACCTAAGGGAGTACATTCAGGCGCTGGAAAAAAACAACCGGCTCATACGCATTCGGAGGGAGATCAACAAAGATACAGAGCTTCACCCGCTGGTAAGGTGGCAGTTCCGCGGCCTGCCGGAAAAGGAACGAAAGGCTTTCCTCTTTGAAAACACGTTCGACGTCAAGGGGAATCGCTACAATGGCTCGGTCCTGGTGGCCGCGCACGCCCCGTGTCGCGAAGTCTATGCCATGGCCATGATGTGCCAGCCGTCCGATATCGCCGGAAAGTGGGACGAGGCGCAGCGCAATCCAATCAAGTCAAAGATCGTCAGCTCAGGTGTCTGCCAAGAAGAAGTCCACATGGGGAATGATCTTCTGGCGCACGGAGGTCTGGGCGAATTCCCGATACCGATATCGACTCCCGGTTTTGATAATGCCCCATATCTGAGCGCAGGCAACTGGGTAAGCAAGGACCCTGACACAGGCGTGCACAACGTGGGGAATTACCGGGGAATGGTGAAGGGGCCGCTAAAGCTCGGAATTGACTGCCGCGTTCCCCAGCACCTGAGAACACAGCGCGAGAAGTGTAAAGAGAAAGGCCTGGCCAGCATGCCGGCGGCGGTGGTCATCGGCCCCACACCGAACGTTGGCCTGGTCGCTGTCACCAAGGTCCCCTACGAGGTCAGCGAATACGATGTGGCCGGAGGCATCGCCGGAGAGCCACTGGAGCTGGTCAGATGCAAGAC
>JACQUW010000015.1 GCA_016210115.1 Deltaproteobacteria bacterium
AGCCGAAATGAGTTTCAGAAAGCTCGATGCGCCAGAGTTGGTAGCAAAAGTGGTTGACGGAACGCGATACAAAGACGGAGAGGAAATCCAAAAGAACAGGGACGCCGCCTAACCGTTTACACACCTATTGACAACGGCTCGATGGTCTTCGTCGCATTCAGAAGATCCTCTATGGGCCTGGTAATCGATCGCGTCAGATTGACAGAGACCGCTATGCCGAGAATCACCGAAGAGATCAGTATCATGAAGATGATGTTTCTCGCGTAATTCATATTTTCTATGACCGTATTGGTCTTGGAAACGAGGCTGGCGCTCGCGGTGGAAGACATATTCTCGGTCCGGCGGAGAAGCTCGTTCCCGATGCCGGCCGCTTCGATCTTGCTCTTCTCAATCCTTTTCTTATTGGCCGCCGCGGTGATGTAATAGCTTAAGGCAATCTTGTAATCCTGGATGCGGGATCGAATATCTTGTAACTGTTTGTAGATTTCAGGCTTATGGTGGCAAGAGGTGCACTTTTCGGCGGACTCATCCAGAATGGAAATATTCTGAACGATCAGATCAAGCTCGTGCCCGAGCGGGGTATAGACGGTGTAAAGCTCGGATTGGACGGTTTGGATGCTGATGATCAGGCTGCGTCTGAGGTTTTCAACCTGGTGAAGCCGGATAACCCGAACTAATTCTTCGGTTGTATCGGTTATGTACAACGTTGAAATCAGCGTCGCTGACGTAAAAAAAACGAAGAGAGCCAAAAGAGAGAGAATAATCTTGCGCTTAATTTTCATTCGTTGATATAGACATAATTCTCGACGTCTATCCCGGCCCTTCTGGCAATATCAAAAACCGGCTTATAATCTTCCTTAACCGTTGGTATAAATCTTATCGCGCCGAAGCGCTGGAGGATTTTCTTGCCGTCCGGCTCCCGGTCGATTCCAAGCAGCGCATCTCTCAGGCGCCTCTCTACCTCGGGATCGAGGGTTTTTCTGATACCGAGAGCATTGGCCGGCACCCGGGGGGATTTCGCAAGTATCATCAGCTCTTTCTCTATCCTGCGATCCGCTCGAGCCAACTGATTGAATATGGTGTTTATCGTGGTGCCGACGTCTGCCTGCCCGCTGAGAACCGCGCGTATCGCGACGTCATGACTGCCGGTAAAGTAGTATTCCTTAAAATAGGTATTGATGTCCCTTGCGCCATTCTCCCTGAAATAAGCGATTGGAAATATATAGCCTGCGGTGGTCGCCCTCTCGACGAAGGCGATAATCTTTCCTCGCATATCAGCTACATTCCGTATGTTGCTATCCTTCCTGACAAAGATATAGCCATGATAGGTAGAACTCCCGTCACGTGATACGGGCCGGGCGACAGGCTCAATGCCCAATTTCGTGATCGCCATGGCTCCCGTAAAGCTTCCCCAGAAGGCGCCGTCCAAACCCCTGTTTGTGAAATGCTCGATAATATTGCCGTACCGTGACAGCATCGTGAACTTGATATTCATTCCTATTTTCTTCTTGATGTAATCCTCGAGCGGTCTGTATCTGGCCACCTGGTCGAAAACATTCTGCTCGGGAATGAGGCCTATCCTTAACTCTGTTGCCTGCGAGTCGCTGAAAAAAAGAACGATCAGGACTATGGCAAGTAAGCAACACATTGTCGCCTCAGAAGCCTTTAATCAACTCAGCAATTCGCGATAGCCCGCCAGGTGCTCGGTCCCGCTTTGTTAAACCCAGGGCCGCATGTGGACGACGCGCCTGGCCCGCGCCGCCGCTTTCGAGCGGAGGGTAACCGAGAAGGTTGCTTTATGTCAATCAGCGTTGGGTGGAGGGCTCCAGGGCGGAGGCTCGCTGGAATTTTACGATTTCTATTTTTTTCTTGTGTTTTAGCCGCCGGATCGCTTAAGATCGCCGCCAGTCGAGTTCTCGCACAACCCAGACCGGCATTGGAGCCGGTGGTCTATGCCGCGAAACGATCAAATCACCCGGCAATGGCAGCTACTGCGGCGCCTGGAAGGATCGACTGGCCTGACTCTCCAGGACCTTGTCGACTCGGTCTCTGAAGATTTCCCGAAAAACTCCCGCACCGTTCGGCGCGACCTGGAAGCGTTAGAAGCGGCGGGTTTCCCTTTGGTGACCGACCGCTTTAACGGCCAGACCCGCTGGAAGCTCATGGAAGGCTTCCGCGACATCCCGGCCCTCGGCTTTTCCGCCACCGAGCTCATGGCTCTGCTTCTCAGCCGGAATCTCCTGAGGCCGCTGGAAGGAACTGAAATCCAGGCCTCGCTCAACTCGGCGTTGAGCAAGGCGTCGGCGGCGCTGCCGCTTCAAAGCCTCGAATATGTCCGGTCGATGGAGCAGATCTTCTCCGTGGGGCTCGGTCCCCACAAGAACTACCGCCGGCATAAGCAGACCATCGACGCCATCTCCCAGGCCATCGACAAAAGACGGACCGCCCAGATCCGTTACTATTCGGCATCTCGAAACGCCACCGGCCGGCGCGAGGTCGGTCCCTATCACCTATGGTACGCCGCCGGCGGCCTGTACCTGATCGCGTACTGCCATCTGCGCCAGGATGTCAGAATGTTCGCCGTTGAACGTATCCAGTCCATCTCCCTTACCGATCATCCCTACCAAATGCCGTTGGGTTTCAATGTCGAGGAGTATGTCCGGGACGCTCTGATCGTCATGCGTGGCCGGCGGATAGAGGTGGAGCTATTGTTTTCCAAGCCTGCCGCGGCCTGGGTCAAAGACAAGACCTGGCATCCAAGCCAACAGATGTTCCCGTTAAAGAACAATAACTTACGGATGATACTTCATGTTGCAGATACAAGTGAGTTGGTGGGATGGATCTTGAGCTTCGGCAGCCGGGTCCAAGTAGTTAAACCCGAAACGTTACGTACGAAGGTAAAAGAAGAAGCGAAGAAGATACTCGGTTCAAAGGTTTAAATGTTCAACGTTCAAGGACCCTTTATGAAATTGTGGTTTTTCATGAAGAACCGCCGCATCGTTCTGCTGCACGCAATCCGCAATAAAGGCCAGACGATCCCGGCGCGCGAGCTCAACATAGCGCGGGAGCGAATGCGCGACTGGCGCAAAAGAACCGAGCCATGAAAAAAACCAATTTCGATCGGTACCTGGAAAAGCAAATGCAGGATCCGACATTCGCCGCGCGGTTTAAAGACGCGGGCGAGGCTTGGGATGTTGCGCTGCAAATCACGGCGTTGCGGCAACAAGCAGGGCTTTCTCAAAAGGATCTCGCCAGGCTGCTCAAGGGGAACTCGTAGTCGAGAGAGACGGATTCCAAGCACTGACAGAGTAAAATTCCATTTTCCTTGCCGGAGTCATCCCCCTTTGAAAAAGGGGGAAAGAGGGGGATTTTAATTTTTTCACAGCTTCAGGGGGGATAAAGGGGGATTTGAATTTTTTCGCAGCTTCAGGGCAGGGTGAGGGCCTAGGTCGATGTTCGATGTTCAGTCTACTGTGCTAGACACAGCACGAATCTAAAATTGACTCCGGGGGCGTTCCGGGCTTAGAGTGGCGGCAACAACAACCGTGAGAGGCGGTATTGTACGGCCAAGGAGTGGGGCAACAGGGAACGGTGTGAAGGCAGCTTCGAATGGCTCGAGAGAGCGTTAGTGACAGGTGGGGCAAT
>JACQUW010000179.1 GCA_016210115.1 Deltaproteobacteria bacterium
ATGAGATGGCCCGACGCATCCGCTCATGGCAGAGATAACTTGGACAGCAGAAGCCCAGCGTTGGCTCGAGGACATCTTCGAGCACATTGCGGCCGATAATCCGGAAGCGGCGACCCAGACCGTCAACGGGATGTATAACCGGGCTCAACTGCTGGTGGACTTTCCTGAGATGGGCCATCGCTATTGGGCATCGAGTCGCCACGTGCGTATTCTTCTCTACGGCCACTACCGCATAACCTACCTGATCAAGGCCGATGGAAACATCGATATCCTGGGTGTGTTCCATGGTTCGCTCGACATCAGCAAATATCAGCTTTAAGGCACATAACTCTTGGGTTGAGAAGGACGCTGAAAGACGCGCCTCTCACCCAAAGCGTTGGCGCGCGTAGAGGGAAAACCGCAATGAACCCTGTTAGTTTCGTGCCGACCGTGACTATGTCGGGCCTCGTCGAGTACATCCGTACCGAACTTGAATCGAAGCAGATTCTGGCGCCGCTCGAGGACCATATCCGGCTTGAAACGTCTTCCGCCGGCAAGAGACCAGAGGAAGTCTTCACTCGCGAATTCCTCTGTCCGGCGATTCGGAAGCACTTTTCCGTTGAGGCGCGCGACCAGCTGGATCTTCTAGATGAGGAGATCGCGCGAGGCCTCGGAACCGAGGGATTTCAGAACTGCGAGGGGTTTGGATTCACACCCGCACGTAAGCGCAAGCACTTGTTCACGAAGGGTGACATCGTGAAGGCCGATCCCCCGGTTGATTCGGCGGCGAAGAATGACGTTGCTTCACCGAATAAAGAAGCCTAGAATAGCAAACAGAGGATAATTTGCATGGGTGTTTTTCGCATAAAAGGATCGCTTACAGGGCCGACAGGGCACAAGGAGGAAGTCGAGTTCCTGGTTGACACCGGGGCAACTCTTGTCGTGGTTCCTCAGCCACTCGCGGAGCGCTTGGGACTGACTCCTAATCGTTCGCAGCGGATCGTGATCGCGGGCGGGCAGCGAGAGACCTCGCCTGTCGCCGAAGTTCGTCTCGCCTTGGATGGCCAGAAAACAACTACGCCGTGCTTCATCTCTCCGGCAGGTCCTCCTCTGCTTGGGGCCGTTGCTTTGGAGAGCCTGGTTCTAGCCGTTGATCCCGTGGCGAACCGCCTTATACCCGTCGAGGGTTTTGTTGGCTATCCAGCTAGCGCTTTATCCGATTCTTCTCCATCTTCCCGCCTGTCTCGTAATGCTCGCCTTTGAGCGCAAGTTGACTCTCTTCCTCATTTTCACAGGTCCAGCAACAATTGCGACCGTGGAACCGTGGAGGCATTTGACTTGGCTTGTATCGATAAAGTAAGAAATGCTCGGGACTCGAGACGACTGCAGGCTCTCGGCGACTGTGACTAAAGGAGAGCGATCCAGGAGGTGCCAGCCCATGGAAGACTTACTCACAGTAATTCATGTACCCATGGGTACAACACAGCGGATGAAAATGACTACCCTTTCCTCCCTCCTTGCGGGGGAGGATCAAGGTGGGGGGTTCCGGCTTATTTCGATCGGCCCCCCATCCTGGCCTTCCCCCGCGAGGGGGGAAGGGACAAAACCTTGCTCATTGCCATTTTCATAAGAGACAGCCATGCTATGGTAAACGAGGAAACTCCGTCAGAACTGGCGCAGGATCTGCTCGAATGATGGAGAGCGGACGGATAAGCTGAACGCATGAGAGGACCCCTATGAAAAAGTCAACTGGAATCCTGGCCGAGTGGCTGATTGCTTCGTGGATGCTTTTTTGCTTCGGTTCTCTTTCCCTTGCGGCAGAGCCGAGAAGAATCACTTTCGGCTATTCTTCGATCGGTCCAATGATGCACGGGCTCTGGATGGCGAAGGAGACCGGCGCATTTGAAAAGTACGGCTTGGAAGCCGAGCTCATTTTCATTCCCACCGGCCCGGTGGTGATCCAGGCGCTATTGGGGGGAGATCTCCATGCCGGAGTAGCGGCCACCAGCGCTCTTATCAACGCGGTTTTGCAGGGGGCTCCGCTCGTAGCCGTAGGCGTCACGGCCAATCGGCCGTACCACCGGCTCTGGGTTCAGCCCGAGATCAACCGCATGGAGGATTTGCGCGGCAAGACCCTCGGAATCACGCGGATCGGCTCCTACCCTCATCAATTGACCGTGATCCTGCTACGAAAGTATGGTTTAGAGGGCGCGGTGAACCTCCGGCAATACGGCGACACTAGAGGCTTGGCGGTGGCTTTCCAGCAACAAGCCATAGCCGGTACCGTGACCTCATCCTTGAACGTCGGCCCGCAGACATCGATTAAGATCCTGGTTAATCTCGCTGACCTCGGGATTGCGTATATTAACAATGTCATTGCAGTCGCGCGTGATTTTCACCGGCGGTCGCCGAAAGCCGTCGAAGGGATCGTGCGGGCTTACATAGAAGGAGTAGCGGCCCTGAAGCGCGATAAGAATAAAGCATTAAAAGTCATTGCGAAGTATTCTCACTCCAACGATTCCGCGTTCCTGGAGAATGGATACGCCGACTCGTCGACCTATCTGGACCAGGTGCCCCGCGTGGACAAGGCAGGCGTTTCGACCATTCTTCAAGTGATGGGGAAGAAGGATGCCCCTCTGGAGACTTTCGCCGACAATTCGATTGTCGACCGGCTGGTGAACGAGGGTTTTATCGACAAGCTCTACACGAGACCCTAGGAGCGTGTCCCAAAAGTTCGTTAACACAAAAACCTGTGACGGAAGGGGCAGGCCTGTAGGTCGCAGACGTAGAACCGCACAGGTTGTGGAAGGCAGAGACCAGGAAATAACCAACCTTGGAGCCTCGAGGTACTGGCCCATCGGCTGCGACCGGAAGGCGTGCCCCTGAGGAACCTTCGGAGAGTCACCAAACCAAGCCACGATTTATGTAAAGGAATTTCCGGGACACGATAGTAAGAGCGCAGGCGTCCGCGCGGCCGGCCGTTCCCTGCTCAGCGACCCCTGCACTGGGTCTCGTTCTGCTTCAGGCATCATTGCGCGACCTCAATCCGCGCGGGGAATCAGACTTTCAGGGGCACCTTGGGTCAGGCGCAACAATCACTACGGTCTTGATACATAGAGGGGCTCAGCGGTGTCGGCTCTTGTTCACAATAGCTTTCTGTCGTGCTTTTGCGCTGGCGCGGCGACAATCTGGGTTGCGGGACTTCTCATGAAGGGTGTATAGATAGACGTATGCCTCGAATGCAGGTTTATCTCCCCGAAGCCATGTACAAGCAAGTGAAGGTGCGAGGCCTCCCGGTCTCAGAGCTCCTACAGAAGGCCGTGAAAGCGGAGTTGCGCAGGCTTGATCTACTCGCGGAAACTGATCGGTACCTTGCCGATCTGATCGCGGAGGTCGGGATGCCCGGCGCTGCTCAGCGCGCGCGCGCAGGCGCCGTAGCTCGGCGCCTGGCGCAACGTCCCGTTCGCAAGGCGGGTTGACGGGTGTGCTCGTCCTCGATTCCGGCGGCGTCAGCAGGCTTGCTGAACGGTCCCGAGAGGCGGTGGCGCTGATCCTTGCGCTCCGCGAACTGGGTCTCTGGCCGCCTGTGGTTCCGTCGGTTGTCCTCGTTGAGTGCTTGCAAGGTCACGCGGGTCGCGACGCGCTCGCGAACCGCTTTCTAAAGACATGCGATGTGGTGGAGGGGATTCCCGAAGCGCTGGCGCGGCGCGCTGCGCTGCTGCGGAGGCAGGCTCGGCGAGGTTCCGCCGTCGATGCACTGGTCGTCGCTTTTGCGGAGTCCGGTGGAACCGCACTTACCTCAGACCCCAAAGATCTCCAGGCGCTTGCCAACCACGCGATCCGCGTGAGGGTGGAGAAAATCTGAGCCAATGGTCGATTCAGCGTCGGGCGATGCGGAACAATCGGCTAGCCTTTTATCTGGTTCCGCTCCATCTTCTTGCCTGTTTCGTAATGCTCACCCTTGAGCGCCAGTTGAGCCTCTTCCTCATCCTCAGCAGTCCAGTAGCCGAGAGAGTAGCCGAACCAGGGCACCTTTGGCGTCAGCGGCGGCAGTCCCTCCTCCTCCCAAATCTGTTTCGCCCTGTCCATGTACTCCTTCTTGGGCAGGGAAACCGGCGGGTAGTTCCACTTCCGAGTCGCATTGATCATGAGCCCGGACGTGTAGGATCGGTGCGCGCTTTTCTTCTGCTCTTCCTGGGGCGCGGCTGACGGGTCGAGACCGGTGACCTTCCCCGGAGTGATCCTGATATCCCGGTCCGGTTGCATTCGATAAACGAGAGCCCAATTCACTGAGTCCGGGTCGTGGGGGTCAATGTCCTCGTCCACGGCGATGAAGATCTTGCCGTACGCCGGCATCAGGGCCATGGCGCCGTTGAGAGCGGACCACGCCTGGGCCTGCGTGGGTTTTCTCAGGCTGATCACGCATAGCTGACGCCCGCCGCTGGATTCGTCGAAGGCCACATCGACCAGGTTGGGTAGACTCAATTCGTGCTTCAGGAACTTGAAGAACCTGGCCTCGAATCCGACCCGAGTGAGTAAGCTGCTTTCGCTAGGGGGGAACTGACTCAGAAAGGAATTCCAGATAGGCGACTTGCGATGCGTGATACAAGTGACGTTGAAGAATGGGTTCCACTTACCCATGCCCATGTAACCCGTGTATTCGCCGAAAGGGCCTTCCTGCTCCAGGCCTTCCGTAGGTATTTCGCCTTCGATGACTATTTCCGCGGTCGCCGGCACCAGCAGGTCCA
>JACQUW010000180.1 GCA_016210115.1 Deltaproteobacteria bacterium
CGGTGGAGTGATCGAAGGCATCGCGTCTGTCGATGAATCGGCGATCACCGGGGAGTCGGCCCCGGTTATTCGGGAGAGCGGCGGCGACCGCTCGGCCGTCACCGGAGGAACCAGAGTGCTTTCCGATCGCATCGTGGTGCGTATCACTACCAACCCGGGCGAGTCATTCCTCGACCGCATGATTGCGCTGGTAGAAGGAGCGAGACGGCAGAAGACGCCGAACGAGATCGCGCTCAACATTCTACTTGCCGGTCTCACGCTTGTCTTCCTGTTCGCCTGTGTGACGCTCGTGCCGTTGGCCCTGTACTCCGATATCGCTATTTCGGCGACCGTGATCGTGGCGCTCTTGGTCTGCTTGATTCCCACCACCATCGGCGGCCTGCTCTCGGCTATCGGGATCGCCGGCATGGATCGTCTGGTCCGCAAGAATATCATGGCCATGAGTGGCCGGGCGGTCGAGGCGGCCGGAGATGTCGATATCCTGCTCCTCGACAAGACTGGAACCATTACACTCGGCAACCGCATGGCCACGGAACTCATTACCGGGCGAGGAGTGCTCCCGGCGCGCCTCGCGGATGTGGCTCAATTAGCTTCTCTAGCGGACGAGACACCCGAGGGCCGTTCGATCGTCGTGCTCGCCAAGGAGAGATTTGGCCTGCGCGGGCGCGAGATAGCGGACCACCCCCAGTTCATTCCCTTCAGCGCGAACACGCAAATGAGCGGGCTCGATTTTTCCGAAAATGGCAGGCGGCGCCGGATTCGGAAAGGCTCGGCGGACGCAATCCGACGGCACGTCGAGAGCCTTGGAGGGTCTTTCCCTGCCGAAATTGCCAGCGCGGTGGAGACCATCTCGCGCCAGGGAGGAACTCCGCTGGTCGTTTCCGACGATGCCCAGGTGCTCGGCACTGTTCATTTGAAGGACGTCATCAAGGGCGGAATCAAAGAACGCTTTACCCGGCTTCGGCAAATGGGCATCAAGACGATCATGATCACCGGCGACAACCCGCTGACGGCGGCCGCCATTGCGGCGGAGGCTGGCGTGGATGACTTTATGGCCGAAGCAAAACCTGAGGACAAGCTCGCTCGTATTCGCGATGAACAAGCCGCGGGGCATTTGGTGGCGATGACAGGCGACGGCACCAACGACGCGCCGGCACTCGCGCAGGCGGATGTGGCTGTGGCGATGAATACCGGCACGCAGGCGGCCAAAGAGGCCGGCAATATGGTCGATCTCGATTCCAATCCGACCAAGCTGCTCGAAGTGGTGGAAATCGGCAAACAGTTGCTCATGACGCGCGGCGTTCTTACTACCTTTTCTATCGCCAATGACGTCGCCAAATATTTCGCCATCATCCCCACCATGTTCGCGGGCGTCTATCCCGAGATCGCCCCGCTCAATCTCATGCGCCTGGCGACGCCTCAGAGCGCCATCCTGTCGGCGGTGATCTTCAACGCGATCATCATCATTTTGCTTATCCCCCTGGCGCTGCACGGGGTGAAGTATCGTCCTCTAGGCGCGGCGTCGCTCCTGCGGCGGGCTCTTCTTATCTACGGCGTCGGCGGAGTCATCGCCCCCTTTATCGGCATCAAACTCATCGACCTGATTTTGGAAGCCATTAGACTTATCTAGGCCTCAACCATGAACCAAGCCATGCTCATCGCGCTGCGAACGACGATTGTCACTCTTGTTTTAACAGGGCTTTTCTACCCGTTCGCGATGACCGGACTCGCTCAACTCCTCTTTCCCTGGAGAGCGAACGGCAGCCTGGTCACTGATGAAAACGGACAAATCATAGGCTCCGAACTGATCGCGCAGGGGTTCGTTAACCCAGCGTACTTCCACTCCCGGCCTTCGGCCGCGGGAGAGAAGGGATACGACGCGGTGTCTTCATCCGGGTCCAACTTGGGACCAACCTCGAACAAGCTGCAAGATCGCGTGACGGAAGATCTGAAGCGGCTCAAAGAACAGAATCCAGAGGCGCCGGGACCCGTCCCCATCGAGCTTGTCACCGCTTCCGGCAGCGGTCTCGATCCGCATCTTTCGCCGGAAGCCATGCTGTGGCAAGTGCCGCGAGTTGCGAAAGCACGCGGCATCGCTGCGGAGCGTGTGAAGGCCATCGTAAATGGGAATGTGGAGGGGAGAACCTTCGGCATCTTGGGCGAACCGCGAGTCAACGTGCTGCGGGTTAACCTGGCGCTCGATCGGCAGTTGGGCGGCCCCACCGGGGTCGAAACACCAGGACAGAAGCAGGCCGGCAAAGAGAGCACCATGGAACTCAGCCGGTAACCCTACGGCGGCAACCACAGCGGAACTCAGAGAGCAAGGCCCTGCGAGAAAAAATCGGAGTCATCATAAAATCGTTCAACTCGACGAGCCAACGTTGGAAGCAAGGGCAGAATCATTCTTCAATTCACAATCGACAGAGATACTGATCCTAACGGTTCGAAGCTTCGCAAGCTGCTGGAAGCGCAGTTCACTTACGAACGCATGAGGGCCGGCAGGTTTTTGTGTGTTCACCTATTGGCGGTCATCGGAGGGCTAATTTGGCTTGCGGCCATATGGCCCGCTTTGCTCCCTCCAGAGCTGCGACATTTTATTCTTTTCCTCTGGGGCGGCCTTCTCGTTCTTACTCTGTGGATTTCTGTTGAGGAATACATTTGGAACCACAGATTAAAACGTTATCGTGTACGGGGATAGAGGGTTCGCACCCCCAGCGAGAAAGAGCTGGTTTGAAGCCTCTATTTCGCTGCAAGATTGCATTGCCAGCCCATGTTGTCCTCGCGACTATCAGGGACCGGCGTCGTGGAATGGACTTGGCACCGGAGCTTGGAATCGCTATCTTAGCCCAGCATCACAAAGCAGAGGGGAGATGCCTTAGGGCAGTTCCATAAGCTATAATCATTCTATGGCAGAACACATCCGGCCGGACCCTGATGCCATCCTGGCGGAACTGCGCCGGGAAGCGTTCTCTAATCGAGGACGTCTCACTGTATTTCTCGGTATGTGCCCGGGAGTGGGCAAGACCTACACCATGCTTCAGTACGGTCGCGCTCGTCTGCGCGAAGGTGTGAATGTGGTTGTCGGCGTCGTAGAAACTCACGGAAGAAGCGAGACCGAAGCCCTCCTGGAAGATCTGCCCGTCCTCCCTCGCAAACCCGTCGAATATAGAGGCGTAGAGCTTCAAGAGATGGACCTGGATGCTATCTTGGACGAGCGCCCTGAGCTCGTCCTGGTCGATGAGCTCGCCCATACGAACGCTCCCGGCAGTCGTCACCCGAAGCGCTATCAAGACGTGCTCGAGCTCCTCGACGCCGGCATCTCCGTCTACACAACCCTCAATGTCCAGCATCTCGACAGCCGGGCCGATGTCGTGCGTCAGATTACTGGTGTAACCGTTCGGGAGACGGTTCCGGATTCGATCCTAGATCGGGCCGATGAGATTCAACTGGTGGATCTGACGCCGGAGCAACTGCGGGAACGACTAGAGGAGGGAAAGGTTTATCTTGGGGAAATGGCGCAGGCGGCTGCGGCCCATTTCTTCAAGTTCGAAAACCTCGCCGCGCTACGCGAGATGGCCCTTCGCTTCACCGCCGAGAGAGCCGATGAAGATGTCCGGGGGGCGATGCGCGACCGTAAGATCAGCGGGCCATGGAAGGCGGGCGAGCGGCTGCTCGTTGCTGTCGGGACAGACGCTCATGGCGAAAGTCTTATTCGCTGGACCCGGAGGATCGCGGGAGAGCTGGACTGTCCGTGGCTGGCCGTTTATGTGGAACCGGACACCCCTCTGGACTCCCTGGCCAAGGAACGTATCACACGAAACCTTTCTCTGGCCCGCCAACTCGGTGGCGATGTCATCATCACATCCGGACATGACGTGACTGAAGCCCTGTTGCGTGTGGCCCGGGAGCAAAACGTCACTCAGATCATTGTCGGTAAGCCAACCCGCTCACGCTGGCTTCACTGGTTGAAGGGCCGATCGCCCGCCTATGACTTGATTCGCCGAAGTGGTTATATCGACGTCTACGTGGTTCAACCTGAAAAGGAAGCTTCAAAGGACCGTTCCACCCGCATACTCCCTCAGTCCGCCTTACCCGTAAATGAATTTATCTCTGCTGGAGCTATCACCCTCTTGGTAACCGGAGTGGCCTGGTTACTTGAGCCAATCACGGGCTATGAATCTATTGCCCTTGTCTATCTCTTGCTTGTCGTCGCACTGGGTCTCAAGCTAAGCCGCGGTCCCGTTCTCGCGGTGGCTACGACCAGCGCCCTTTTATGGAATCTTTTATTTACCGAGCCACGTTTCACCTTTTACATCGAAAAGTTCGATGACGCGATGATGTTCGCGATGTTTTTCATAGTAGCTCTGGCGATGGGACACCTGACCAGCCGGCTGCGCCGCAGCGAGATGGCTGAGCGGCAGAGGGAGCGACGGACTGCTGCTCTTTATGAGCTCGCCCACCAGGCCGCATTTGCTACGGATCTGGATACCGGTCTTCGCGCCGCAGTAAATCTCATTGAATCCATCTTCGCGGCAAAGGCAGCGCTTCTACTGCGGCAAACAGACCACACGCTCTCGAATGTTCCTCATCCAGCTAGTTCTCTGGCTCTCGCAGAGAAGGAGAAGGGGGTGGCAGCCTGGGCTTTTAGCCGCCGCATGCCGGCAGGAAAATTTACTGACACTTTGCCTGATTCGGAGGCCCTGCACCTGCCTTTGCAGGGGCGCACGGCGGTGATGGGCGTGCTCTCCGTTCGTCCGCCGGCGGATGAGTCTTTTGACCTGACCGAAAGGGATCTGCTCGAAGCTTTTGCGGTACTGATCGGGCTGGTGCTTGAAAAAGACCACATCATAGAAGCCTTTAAGCATGCGGAGATCATTGAGGCTTCAGAGCATCTCAGGCGCGCGCTCCTGGAAAGCGTCTCGCACGAACTGAAGACCCCCTTGTCAGCCGTCCAAGCCGGCATCGATGCTCTGGCGAGGCAAGTCGGTGAAGAAGAGAAAAAACAGGCAACGCTTCGGGAAATCCAGGCCGCGGTGCGGCGCCTCCACCGGGTGATCGGCAATTTACTGGACATGACGCGCATCGAGGCCGGGGTCATCCAACCGAAACTCGAATGGTCTGACGTGGGAGAGATCATTCAGGCAGGCATAGAACTCGCGGGCGAGAGCGTTGGCGAGCATCAAATCGTGATTGAAGCGGTTAAGGACCTGCCTATGGTCAAAGTGGACCAGGCCCTTCTGGAGCAGTGCCTCTGCAACCTCCTGCTGAACTCCGCTTCGAACAGCGAGCCGGGGACAAAAATTATCATTCGCGCGCAGACCAAAGAGAACCACCTGATCTTGTCAGTGCTCGATGAAGGGAAGGGGATTCCCGAGACAGACTTGCGACGCATCTTCGAGATGTTTTACCGTGGAGCCCAGGCTCGTCCGGGCGGAACCGGGCTCGGCCTTGCGATCGTGGACGGCTTTGTCCAAGCGCATGGAGGGAGCGTCCATGCAGCCAATCGAGACAGCGGCGGAGCTGAATTCGTGATAACAATCCCCGTAGAGAGCCTGCGGCCAGAATGGATGGAGAGCTTCGCGTGAGCGAGAGGCCGACAGCTCTAGTCATTGACGATGAAAAGCAAATCCGGAAGCTCCTTCGCATCGTCCTGGAGGAAGAGGGCTACCGGGTGCTGGAATCGGAAAGCGGCCGGCAAGGTCTGTCGAACATAGCGCTTCGGAGACCCGATGTGGTCCTGCTCGACCTCGGCCTCCCGGATATCGATGGACTCGCCGTCCTGAAGCGCCTGCGAGAGTGGACCCACGTGCCGGTGCTGATCCTTTCGGTAAGGGACAGCCCCGAGGATAAGGTCGCAGCTTTGGACGCTGGAGCCGACGATTACGTCACCAAGCCATTCGAATCGACTGAACTCTCGGCCCGGCTTCGCGCGATCCAGCGGCGCGCGCCTTACGGCACGGAGGATGCCTGCTTCGAGGCTGGTCAGCTCACAATCGATTTCAACAGCCATACCGTTAAAGTGAAGGGACAGGAGGTCAAACTCACCCCCACCGAATACGCGCTTCTCAAGGTGCTGGCGCTGCACTCGGGCAAGGTCGTCACGCACAGGCAGTTGCTGCGGGAAGTCTGGGGGCCGAACGTGGAAGAGCAGTCCCAATATCTGCGGGTCTACATGACGCACTTGCGCAAAAAAATCGAGGTCCCTGAAGCGGCAGAGCGGCTATTACGCACGGAAAGCGGAATCGGCTATCGCCTGGTGCTCCCTGCGGACAGAAAAAAGAAATCTGAGCAATGATAAGTGATCGGGGATTGGCGGAGAGGGGGGGATTCGAACCCCCGGTACCCTTTTTAGGGGTACACACGATTTCCAGTCGTGCACCTTAAACCGGGCTCGGTCACCTCTCCCTTGGAAGTTCAAGCCTTTGCGCGTCCCGCCCTACGCTCCAATCCCGCAATGTCTCCATCGGGCTTTCTAGGGGGAGGGATACGCACATGTCGTTTACTCTACTAGAAAAACGCCAACGGTAGCAAGCAACCGGGCTCATGTCGCTCATGTCCGATGCCGATATGTCAGGAGCAAAAACGAATTGCCGGACCGAGAGGCAGGAATGTTTTTGTCGTTTCGGTTCGAGACCTTCGGAGCACAAACGAAGTAGGTAGGATTGACTGAACGCTTCAACTGCAAGCAAGGCCGCTTGATTCGAAATCAAGAGGTCTGGTCTAAGTCCTTAGGTCTACTTCCCTTCTGCCTCGCTGTCCGTGAATTGTCCGGGGGTTTCAGCTGGTAAACTGGATGTGTTAGTGCTCGCGGCAGGTCCAAGACTGTGAACCCCAAATGTCTACCCCACCGATAATCATGTCCCGCGCATCCAGGCTTAGAGCGTCTCGAGCGGGAACCACCGGTGCCCCAGGATAACTGAGAATTTGAATCTGCTCGTATGGACCGACCACCCTTCCTGCCTCTGGCAAATTAATCCAACGGTCGCGACTGCCGGTGGTTACCACGGCGACCGCCTCCGGCAAATAATAGAGCAGAGGAGCATCCACGCCGTCTTTCCCTCCGTATTCGTAGGTAACTAAAACTGCTTTGATTCCCCTCTGCTCGCAAGCTCGAACTGTGAGCATCACGTCCACAAAGGCGTTGCCCGAAGGAAACCAAGTTACCAAGGCCCCAGCGGCCCCTAAAGTAGCGGCTAGTTGCGCTGTATTGTGGGCAATCACTTCTTTTCCCTGGTGCGTCTCGAATCGGATGCGTTCCAGGATGACTCCCACGAAGTTGAGGTTCCGTCCATGTTGTTCATACAAAGCCATAACTAGAGGATGGTTCTGCCAGTCCCAGGTTGTTGGAAAATACGCTATCCCTTTTGTCGTGTTTACTCCCATGGCTCCGTCTAGCAGCTCATTGGGATGCACGACGGTCGCGAGGGACTCCCGAATACAAAGTCCGTAGTAAGTCGCACCGGAGTGGACAAGATGGCTAACGGTGCGGCAACCCTGGATCAAAACGACTCGTGGGAGGTTCGATTCCTGTTGACCTAGATCATACGTCTTCACCCGTTCCGCTTTCAGCCCTACTGTCACTTCAGCCAACCTTTTGGCCACTTCGCATTCCGCCCGCTGAATCGCGGCATGCGTCTCAAGCTCAGAGAGCCCCCGCGCCAAATGCAGAATCAACACTAGGTTTATCAGAGAGCTGAAACGCGAACTCTCTGCTCCTGGACCCCACATGTCGAGAATGGCACTGCGCTGAGCGCCGCTGCCCGCGCGAACCAGCCCCTCGTATTCCGCAGTAGTTACGACTGCCATGCCGGATAAGCGCTGCGTCTTCCCTCTGCCAACAGGCTCGACAGGCCCAAGGATTCCCGGAAAGACCTGCCCGTTTCCATTTACCTTAGTCCTAGGCTCCAACACGTCCCGAATACCGGTAATTCGAACCTTCTCCCCGGGAACGACGACCTCAAACGAGGCATTGTGTATGCGTTTGTCCTGAAGAATAAGGCTCCTAAGCTCTTCCTCATCCACCTTTAATGTCCCAGAGCTATAGCCGAATTCGTTTCCTACAATGATCCGGGTTACCGGAAACTCCGCCATCTCTAGATGCATGACGCGCTTTCCTTTCAAGCAGCTACGGCCATGTTGGGCACAAAAAGAGCCGGTCCTTTGACCTCTGACTGCAAGGCCTTCAAAGCAGTCGTTACTATTTCGCGCCGGAGTCGGGCATCGAGTTCAGGTGACAAGGCTGGTTCGCCACAAGGATGAGGTATGCGGACTGCTTTAACAATCCGACTGGCACCCACCTGTTCTGCAACAGGGTACATCGGTGTAACCACGGCAACGGGCAATCCCGCCCCGTCGATTTTTTTGCTGATCACAGCACCGCTGCGACTGCAGGTGCCTCAGGTGGCCACTAGCAGTACCCCGTCCACTCCCTCGCTTCGAAGATCTGCAGCAATCTCCTCACCGATCCGCCGCATAACTGACGGAGCGCCTTGATTCCCGGGCACGACGTAGTACGAAGGGTAGAGTCTTCCTATAACCCCCTCAACCTCGAGGCTCCGCAAGGCATCCAAAGGCACACCGTAATGAGGGTTCTGGTTCATAAAGGAGACGTTGTAACCTCCATGAACCGCTTCCCAGCGACCTGGCTCCATACACTTCAATTCAGCAATGTTGTACTTGCGCCAATAGGTATTCCTGTAAGTTTTAAAACCGTCCGGATTGCCCCAAGGAACTACCCCGCTAGTGCTGACAATAGCGATGGTAGCTCTGGAGAGATCGGCGAGTGCGGCTGCAGGAGTTGCTTGGTCCCAAATCTCCATGGGCACCTCGGTCATAAAGGGCTCACCCCGTAGCCTTTTTAGAAGCAAGTCTATTGCCCGATCTGCCCCGGTACGGTCTGTTTTTTCCAGCCGGCGAACGCCTCGGGAAACATATCCCGCTTCCTGCGCACATTCTATTTCAGCCCCGCTTTCCAACCGGCACGTAAAGCGCGCCATTGCTGACAGCGCCTCGGTCATTCCCGTCGCGGTCTGCGCCGTCGGAAGAAGAAAAACTTTCAAATTATGGTACTCCCGATAGGCTGCGACCGCCGGGTTTTCCGGGTGCATAGCTGTCACACAAGGCGCTCCCAGCTCTTCGGAGATCATTTGGCATATTTTCACACACGCGAGACCGTATCTTCCGGCATTGAAGGCTGGACCTGCAACCACAATTTGCGGCCGCCGGAGGCGTAACTCCTGAAGGATAGCGTCCCTGGCCGCTTCAGGATGTTCATGGAAGTAGTTGTCGCCAAAGAAAACAGTCGATACCACCTTGGCCAAATCGCCGAACTGAACCTGGAGACCCCGAGCCACTCCCGCGGCTCCCTCGATGACGCCTACAGGCACATCCGCTTTTTCTTCTCCGCCTAGTCCAGCAAAAAACTGATTCACGATGTGGACGACACTTAACACAATGCTACCTCCGCTCGAAAATGATCGACTCACCTGCGCTGCTTTAAAAAAGCCCTTGCTGTTCCAATTTTTTGACAATTTTGTCTTCAATTACATCTTCCGCCTTGAGGCCGCGGATCTTTTCATTGGCGGCGCCTAGGAGCCGAATTGAGTTCCGGATGCCTTGGACATCAGGATAGATTTTCCGTTCGTATAATCTTTTCATAAGATCATAGCCTTCAACCGCGTCGTCGACCTTCGGCAGATGAAGCCAACGGGCAAGACTCCTCACAACGGAAGCCTTATTGGCGGGGTCCTGTATGAAGGCAATGGCCTCCAGCAAGCCCGTGAGTACTTTCTCGACAATATCGGGAGATTGGATAACAAAGCCACGCCGAGCCCAGAGCCCAGAGCCTTGGTACGGGATTCCCAAGGTGGCCAGATCGGCAAGAACCCGGTAGCCTTGGCGCTTTAAATCCGAAGCAAACGTGTAACTTAAGGTGGCTCCGTCGATCAGTCTTTTGGTAATGGACTGAGCTAGCACCGAGTTGTTTCCTATAGCTCGCAGATTGATTCTGTCTCGCTTTAGATCAAGGCCCCAATGATCAAGCGCCAATACAGCAAACATCCAATTCCCTCCACCTATGCTGTTAACGCCCAAGGTTTTACCTCTCAGATCAGAGGGAACTTTGATCTCAGGTACAACAACGAAAGCGCCCGTCGGTTTGTTGATCAAGCCAGCTACCAGCACCACATCCACCCCACCCGCAATGGCGCCAAGAGTGGCACCCGAAGCAGACCCGTGGAAGAAGTGAGATTCACCGGCAGTCAATGCGGACATGGCGACAGAACCGGTCCGGACATAGACTAACTGAACGTCCAATTCGCGCTTACGAAAGAACCCCTGATCCTGAGCGACGACGAGTATGCCTTCTCTTTCACTGAAGCTCGCAGGCATGATGACTACTTTGGTGGTCGAAGCGGCTTGCACGCAAGCAGGATCAATGGTCAAAAAAAGGACTAAGCCGACGATCGAAATAACGATTCGGTTATCCATTCGCTTGCCTCCGATACTGAAGAGCTGAACACGCTTGGCTCTCTCTTACGCACAGCTAGATTAAGTGAACCGTTTAAGGCGGCGACAAATGCTGGTCGGCCTATTTCCAAAGACGGCCACTTGTCAAACGCGAGTCGGTTGCAATATCGTCCAGTCGCCCCGAACCTGTCAAGGCCTTTGACACGAAGAGTATCGGGGGTGCCAGATCAATTGGGATGTTACGCCAGTGCCGGGTCAAAACTCTTGGAAGGGACGATCCGTAGTCGTGGTACCGTCTGACCCCCCCGAGCGTGCATTTAATTGTCGGGCGGTAAAATTTTGCCAGCGAGGAAGAGGCTCGGGATCGTGTGATTCGAACCGACAAACAATTGGGTAGATAACCGGCTGGAAGGCTAGGCTAGCCGTTCATTGTTGATGCTTTATGGATCTGTGCGTCATGATCCCAGCGTCTCCGGTTCTCGGTGCCGCCGGCTAATCGTGTTATTGACACAAAATCCCTTATCGACTATTGTCCGATTCAAACCGGGTTCAGGTACTCACCGAGTTTTTTCAAGTTGTTCCAGCGTCTTGAACACGGGCCAGCACATCGTCTTCCGAGAATTCTGGGGGTTCGGTTCTGCGTGGCTCCGCATCTCAAAAAGAAAGACCATCACTTCGCAATCGGCGCCAGACGGCGGCTGCAAAAGCAACTTGTCAAATAGAATGAGCGCTCTCAAGCGGAGGCTGAAAACATGACCAAGAAGAAGAAGGTCGAGAGAGGCGAAATCCTGGTCCACCTAGGGAAGTCTTTGAGCGAAAACGACATTTTGGTAGCGGCTTTCGCTGGGACTACCTATGAATGCTACACCAACCTTCATCGTCCCGGGAACCTGTACGCTGTCGGGATGGGCATGGTCACGCCAGTTGCGTTTGGACTGGCGCAGGCGCTGCCGCGAAGGAGGATTATAGCCCTTGATACGGATGGTGGCACCTTGCTGTCGCCGAGTATTTTGGCAGTGGTTGGGCTCTACAGGCCCAAGAACCTTTCTATCCTGGTTTTCGACAATGAGCGTCTTTACGGGAGCCGCCAGGGGCCTCCAAGCCCAACCGCATTCCACACGGATCTTGCGGGAATGGCCAGAGCTGCTGGAATCGAGAAAGCCGCCACGGTTGAGGATTTAAACGGATTCAACGCCAGGCTGTCGTGGTTTCTCTCGGAAGCCGGCCCGGCTCTCCTTGTCGCGAAGGTGGAGCCGACCTTCATCCGAGGCGACGGACCGAGTCTGAACGGCCAGGAAAACAAGTTCCGTTTAGTTCGGCTCATCGAGGAGACTGAGAACGTAAAGATTTTGGAGGGTGCCAGGTAAGCCTCGACGGATTGGGCGGAAAAAAGGAAAGGAGAATAACTTGCTTCGTTTTAAAAAGTTTCTCCTGGGCCTTTTGGTTACGGCTCTTGTTTGGGTGCCTTCCGGTGCCCGTGCGAAGGAAATCGTGGTCGCCACATCGGCCACCGTCCTGACTAATCTTCCGTATTGGGTCGCGATCGAAAGGAAGTTTTTTGAGCAGGCGGGTCTCACGGTCCAATACGTTGTGATGCGCTCAGACCTGGCCGTAAAAGGCCTGATTACGGGCGACGTCGATTACAACCAGAGCTCCTCGAGCGTTTTGCGAGCTGCCGCTGCCGGAGCCCCCGTAGTGACGGTCGCTGGCATCTTCAACAGGACGTTTTTCGAGCTGGTCGCTCGGTCTGACATCAAGTCCCTCTCCGATCTCAAAGGAAAACCGGTTGGGATCAGCCGTCATGGAGCCTCCACTGAGCACGCCCTGCGATTTGGTCTGAAGGCAAACGGAATTGACCCTGACAGAGATATAAAGATGCTTGCGGTGGGTGGAGAACCCGCGCGGATTGCTGGACTCCAGAGCGGGACGTTGGCTGCATCAGTCTTGCAGGTTCCCTCCAATCTCTTCGCGCACAAACTCGGCGGGCACACTCTCCTCAACCTGGGAGACTACATGGAGACTCTTCTGGCAGGAGCGGGAACTAGCTGGAGAAAAGTCGAGCAGAACCGGGAGGAGGTGAAAAACGTCATCCACTCTCTGATGCGAGCGGTTGAGTTCATGAGAGAACGGAGCTCTGAGGCTAAGGAGATCATTCAGAGAAAGCTCGGCGTCGATGGTAACGTGGCACAATCGATTCTCGCTCTGGTGGTGAAATATGCTAGTAGAGACGGCATCCCCTCGAGAAAGGCTCTGGAGAACACCCTCATCGGCACGCCATTCGAAGGGAAGAGCGTGAGCTTTGATAAGTTCGCTGATTTTTCAATTGCGCGGGAATTGGCGCAGGGAAAATAACCGGAAAGGACACGATGAAGACCGAAGCAGCCAATGAAGCGGTAAAGGCTCTTTTTGATGCCGGAATTGACTTTGTTGCCTGTCTCCCAGACTCTGCGTTCAAAGAGCTTTACGAGCCTCTCAGCATGGATTCCAGGGTGAACTACATTCAGGTCTCGAATGAGGGCGATGGAGTAGGGATCTGCATGGGAGCATGGCTGGGAGGAAAAAAACCGGCGCTTATCATGGAGAACACCGGCTTTGCTGTTACTCCCTATGCCTTGCTGCGCGGCCCTGTTGCTTTCGGGGTGCCAATGTTGCTTTTGGTCGCTCATCGGGGCAGCTTCCACGATCAGAGGTGGTTTGCGGTTCCTTTCGGCTGGGGAACAGAGCCGTTGTTCGAAGCAATGCGAATCAGCTATCGGTGTGTATCGAAAACCGAAGAGGTTCGCGATGCTATCGTCGGAGCAGTGCAATCCATGAATTCCATTCAGGCTCCTGTTGGAGTCATCCTCGGGGGCGCGACTTTATTCTAGGCTCCCTACACGCCTTGGCGGACAACGGGCCTCCTTTCCGCTTTTTCCAGCGCGATCAATCTTACTTTATTTAGATCGACCTTTCCGGAACCCAATATCGGAACTTTCTCCTGTGCGTTGTAGGCATCAATCGCATCCAGGAGAAGCCAGGGCAATGCCTACGACGCCGCGGAGCCCAGGGTATAGTCAGCGGTGGATTGTGATGGCCGCTAGCGCGAAAAGAACGGAAGGCAGTGAAGAGTGTCAGTTGCCATAGGGTCTCTCCAACTGGTTTTATCTTTCACAGCCTCAGGAATTGGGCCTGCCGGCGAGTTGGTTGATCTTCGCCTTATCTTGATTGTTGGATGATGTTGGTCTGATTGAAAAAAGGGACAGGATTGGTCAGCGGAGAAGCAGCGGGTTTTTGTATTTGCTGGACCGATGGCTGAGGCGATGTCAACATTTCTATCTGGCGAGCGTCTACGGCTGGAACGGCAGGTTCGGGTCCGGCAGGCTCTTTAACCGTATCCCCGGAAGCGCTGATAGCGTCCATCTTTTCATCGCTGAGCGCCTCCTTGCTTTTTTCAGTCATAGCACAGGAGCACAAAACCAAAACGGCCAAGAAGGATACGGTGATCAGTCCCTTTCTGTTCATGGCGGGCCGGATTATCCCACATGGGCCAGCAGGATTTCAAGAGGTGATCGGGCTACGTTCCGGCTTCAGGGCGGCGGCATCGGGCGTGATGAATCGCGCCCCTACAATCGGCCCCCCTGGTCGGAACGCTACCAGTACACTACTGACATTGATCGCTGATCACGGGACCCCGCACCGCCCTAACCGGTCTGTCGAAGCTCTTCCCAACCTCCTGAACTGCACCCGTGAGAAAAAACACCGCCCATGCCGAGGCCGGGCTTGTGATGGAGGTGGTTGACGACCAGGTCGCCAGGGTCCGCGTCGGACCGAGAAGTGGATCAATTGCCGGATTGGGCAATAACGTTATCGGATCAACAGCCACCGCCGGTTGCCCGAAATGAACGGTGCTATGGATCTCCCGTATGTTAGGTATACGCCAGTCGCTGAAACCTGCATAACCGGTTCCGCCTTCGCCATTAACCGCATCCAGCCAGTCCCAGATGGTCTGCTGAGACCCGTTGCCGGACCATCGATAAGTGTTATCGGCATCGTGCAGATTCGCCGAATCCGGCTTTAAGTCAACAGCGGTCTTCTTTTCCCATTCCAGACCCGTGCTGCAATCGATGACCGTCAACTCGGTATTGACGTATTGCAGGTTTGCCCCCAATTGAAGCGTTCCGTCATCGGGGACATCTTGAGGGCCCCCACCATTTAACTTGAAAGCTTGATAAGAAGTGGTCTGACCTGTGGCTGGCATTAAGCGTGGTTGCGCGGGCGGCGGAAGTGGCGGCGGCGGCAGTATGGTGCAGTTTTCAATCACAACCTGGATGGTTTCGGTGCCGTCGCTGAGATCCCCGACACAGTCCTGCGGCAAAGCGGTCGTTGAAAATCCAAAAGCGCCGCCTGGCTTGGAGTGGGTAACCGCAACGGGCTGTCCCTCCCAGGTAATAACCGCGTTTTTTGCAGCCTTTATTCCTTTAACCTGAACCACCCCTTCCTTGATAACCGCCTTCGTGATCTTGATGGCGTGGGCGGGTTGGGTCTGGAGGCTCATGATCAAAAACAGTACGAATAAAACCGCGCTGCTCTGTTTCATAGTTTGCTCCTCCTCGCGGTGTTTGGTTAGCCGAGGAGCAAATCGGATGCCAGCCCGTGCCGTGCGCGAGCAGGAGGAAATCCCCGGGCTTTCAGAAGCGCGCGCTCACTAATAACATTTCACGTCAATCGAAGTGGCTCGGAGATGCCCGAAAAAGCGCAATCGGGTAAGAGCGGATGGTGTCGCGGAAGAAAAAAGTTTCACGAGGGTTCGCCTGCGGAGAATCACAGGTGCCATTCTTTTTCTTTCTCTGCTGTCTCATTTTTCGCTTCTTCTTTTTCTGTGGCTGAAGTGTCCTTTGTTGTCTCGCGTTTCTCTTCAGCAGCGCCTCCAGCGGCTTGTTCATCTATCAGTGATAAAAGCAGATCACAGAATTGGCGCGCATCTTCGTAGTTCTTGGGCCTTCCTCCGACGGTAGTTGTCGGAGTCATGATTTGGATTTCAGCCGGCTTCCAAAACCAAAAGCACAGCAGCAGGCCGATCCCTGCCAGCAAGAAAACGTAACGCAAGAAACGGACATAGGAAGCCGTCTGCGCGACCAATGAAAACTGAAAAGACGACAAAAGAGATTCGACATCGACCGCTATGGCAAATATGCCCAACGCAAACAGGATCAGACCCAAGACAAACAGCCAAAAAACCCGTCGCCAACTTACCCGAACTCCTGAGATCGCCCGGTATGGGACAGCCGTGGTACTGTACCCAAAAATCCCATTGTCCTTATGCTGGTAGGCTCTTACATCCGTCAGAACCAACTCGCCCGAAATCCCGCTTTGATCCACGACGAAGAGCCGTTTAATTTCGATCTCTGGAGTCATAGGTTTCTCCTCCGCGCCGCAAGCACGCGCACTACGTGAAAGAATGTGCTTCGTCTATGTCCCTTTTCACGCCCATTTCTTGATGTCAAGAAGTGAGGACTTTAATGGAAAAGGTTTTTGAAAAAATCTTGCTCCCCCCTGCAAAGAGATTTCTCTGCTTTTTTCTCGTGCGCCACATGTTGGAGCATTACCCCACTGCATTGACAGCGAAAGAGAAGTTGTAATATCGATGAGCGAATACCTGTCCGAAATCGAGACAGGTAAACTTAGGTCCCGAGTTGAATAAGCTTTGATCCATTCACGATCCGCCAGCGACTCATCGGCATGGCCGCTTGGGTTTCAGTTCAGCCAACCCTTCCTGGTTCAACTCTTATTGACCGTGGCGGTGGGACTTCTGGTCATAAGCCCTCTTTTCGTTCTTGTAAAAACCAGCTTAACCCCGCCGGGAAAATTGCCTTTTGAGGCTTTTGTCCTGACGTTTCAAAACTACGCCGATGCCTTTACTCCGCGAGACACCCCTTTTCTCGTGCTGAACACGCTTGCTTATGCCCTGGGGAGCGTCACCATTGCCTTAGCTATAGCCACGGCTATCGCCTGGCTCACCGAAAGGACCGACCTGCCTCTAAAGTCCGCGGTTCGAGTGATGATGTTCGCGTGGATGGCTGTGCCCCCGTTGGTCATGGCGTTCGGCTGGATTCTACTGCTCAATCCGGGCAGTGGCCTGGTCAACCTGGTCTTGCGCGCATTGTTCAACCTGAGCGGAAGTCCGTTCAACGTGTACTCATTGGGATCGATGATTTTCATCAGTGGCCTGGGCCTGGTTCCCACCGCCTTTGTGATGATCAGCGGCGCGCTCAGAAATATGGACCCTCAACTGGAGAATGCCGCTCTGGCCGCCGGAGCGGGTCGCTGGACAGCGCTCCGGCGCGTCACATTTCCGCTGATCCGCCCCAGCTTACTCTCCACAGCGCTTTACTTTCTCATGGTTATGATCCAGGCTTTCGACATCCCGCTGGCTATCGGCTTGACCGCGCGCGTGCCCGTGCTCAGCACGCGCATCTATCTGCTCAGCACGCCGGAAGCCGCTCTTCCTCGCTACGGTTTGTCCGCCGCGTTCGGGACTGTCCTGCTCGTTTTCGCGCTGGCGCTGATGTGGACCTATTTCGCAGCCGTAAGGCAAAGCGAAAGGTTCCGCGTTGTGACCGGCCGTGGTTTTCGCCCACGCCAGTGGCCTCTCGGGCGCTGGAAATGGCTTGCGCTTGCCTTCCTCGGCGCCTATTTCTCTCTCATGCTATTGCCTTTGCTCTTGCTGCTGTGGACCAGCTTGTTGCCGTTCTATCAGCCGCCATCTGTCGAGGCGCTCCAGGCTGTATCCCTGAATCACTACCGTGATGTTTTGAGCCAATCGCTGGTCCGACGCGCTCTGGGAAACACCCTGCTTCTCGTATTCGGCAGCGCTACGCTCGTCATGTTCCTGGCCAGTTTGATTAGTTGGTACTCCGTGCGCAGCAAGGGCCGCGCCGCGAAATGGCTTGACGCTCTGGCCTTCACTCCTATGGCGGTTCCACATATTGTTATGGCGATGGCTCTTCTGTTGCTCTACATTCGCACTCCGCTTTACGGAACGCTGGGAATTCTGGTCCTGGGCCATGTCACGATTTACCTCGCGTTCGGAACCCGAACCATGAACGGCGCTCTTATCCAGATCCACCAGGAGTTGGAGGGAGCCGCAAGAGTAAGCGGCGCCACCTGGGGCACAACGTTGCGTCGCATCCTGCTCCCGCTTTTGTGGCCTCACGTCATGAACGGATGGCTTTGGGTCGTTGCGCACAGTCTGCGGGACCTCACAGTTCCACTCATGTTGATGACGACGGGCAACGTCGTGTTGAGCTCCGCCCTCTGGCTCATGTGGGAGTTTCCCAACATCCCTGGAGCAGCGGCGCTTGCGATGCTCATGGTCTTTGGGCTACTGGTTCTGGTGGTTCCTTTACAGATTCATTCTACCCGTGAAAGCTTGGTCCACAGATAATTCTAAAAAGGGAGGATTGATGAAACTGTCGACGACGATCTTGGGAGCCGCGGCGTTTTTGGCGCTGGCGTTTCTGCAGTCGGTCGCGCCTCTTGGAAGCAACAGCCTGGCCGCCTCTGCGACGGACTTCAAAAAGGTTCTTGAGGGCGCCAGGAAAGAGGGAAAACTGATCGTCTGGGTCAGCACGCCCAATCGCGAAAAGACGCACCGGCTTTTACTCGATGCCTTCAACAAGCGCTTTGGTTTGCAGACCCGTTGGGAATGGGTCGCAATGCATCCCACGCAATCGGTCACGCGCGTGATAACGGAAGCCTCGGCCGGACGGGTGAACCCGGATGTACTGGGTGCGGGGGGGTTCGGTCAGGTGATGAAGCTGGTGGAGACGAATCTCGTCAAAGCCTATCCCTGGGTGGATGTTTTCGGCAAAGAGTTGCCGAACATTGGAGAGCCGGAAGGCCGCGTTGTGAAGGAACTTCGCGGCATGATGCTTTCCTGGTTCGACAATACTTACGGGGTTGCCTGGAATACCAAAATGATCGGCGATGATAAGATCCCCGATCGGCTCGAGCAGTTCGCCGATCCTCAATGGCAAGGAAGGCTGATCGTGAACGTCGCGGGCGGGTCGCCGTTCGATATCTTGAGTCTGGCGATGGGCACGGCGAAAGCGCTGGAGCTCGCGAGAAAAATAGAAGTCACGCGACCAATACTCAAGAAAGGTACTCCTGCTGTGAATGCCGCCCTTACGGCGGGAGAGGCGCCTGCCGGTTTGAGTTCTTTTTTTAACGCCGAAAGGGCGATCAAAAACGGTGAGCCCCAGAGATTCAAATTCTTTCAGAATTACATTCCCGTCTCGCCGCTGCACATCTACGTGCCGGAAGGTTCGCCAAACCCCAATATGGCGAGGCTTTTTGCGGCGTGGTTGGTGACAGAGGGAGCGCCCATCTTTGAGCGGGAAGAAATAGGAGGCCGGTATACGGACCCGCGCTCAAAGCTGGCTCAGTTTATCAAACAGCGCGCCGGGAAAGCCGAGATGCTTGTTCCACGCAACCTCCAAGAGGTAAAACAGGTTGAGAGCCTGGCCGACGAGTTGAGCATGATGTTTACCGGGAAGCGCTGAGCTCGGAGGCGGAGCTATCTTGTTAAGAGGCCGATTCGCCGGAGATGCAAAGGAGACAGAATGAAGCTTGTCAGTTTCGAAATCAGCACCCCTATTGGTAAGGTCCGACGCATTGGCGCGTTGATCGATGCCAACGAGAACGGCCGTATCGTCGATCTTAGCAGCGCTTACGGAGCTTATCTCAAAAGTGAGACAGACGAGCCGACGCCGCAGGAACTCGCGGCCCTTCGTACCCCACCGGGCATGATCGGCTGGCTGCGCGGCGCGCATAAATCAAAAGAAGCGGCGCGGCAAGCTCTGGAATATACGAGCCAGATTCTTAAGGGAGAGGCTGACCCAAGAGGCCTGAAGGGCGAAAAAATCGTTTACTCCCGGTCAGAGGTCCGACTGCTCGCTCCGCTGCCGCGCCCGCGCTCGATCCGCGATTTTTCCATTTACGAAGAGCACATGAGCATAGCGCACAAAGCGCCGAAGAAACCGGCCTGGTATCGCTGGCCGCCGTACTACAAAGGCAACCCCGACTCCGTCGTCGGCCCTGAAGATCCGATTCCATATCCGTACTATACCCAAAGATTGGATCTGGAGATCGAAATCGCCATTGTGATCGGTAAGGAAGGTCGCAATCTCTCATTTGAACAGGCCAAAAAGCACATCGCAGGCTACACGATATTGATTGACTGCAGCGCGAGAGACGGCTACGAGCGCGAGCCTTACGGACCGACCAAGAGAAAAGATTTTTGCAACGTGCTGGGTCCCTGCCTGGTGACCGCTGACGAAATAGACGAAGCTAGTCTTGACGTCCGCGTCAGCGTCGACGGTGAAACGTGGTTCGAAGGCAACACCGGGCATCGACGCAGCTTTTTGGCTCACCACCTCGTTGCATACGCTTCCGACAACGAGACGGTCTATCCCGGCGATATTCTCGGTACCGGCACAGTCGGCCTCGGTTGTTCCATGGACCTCGGCCGTTGGATCAACGTCGGCCAGAGAGTGACGTTTGACGTTCAAGGTATCGGGCAGCTTAGCCACCGGATCGTAGAGGGAGAGCGCGTAGTGGACTATACCTTAAAAGGCATGGATGGCCTGCTCAAGCCGCCTGACTGAGAAGCGGTGTCATCTAAACTAAAGCAAGCTCGCCGCTAAATTCCCGGTACGCTCGCTCAACGTTGTCTTTTAGGCGCTCGGGCTCGCTCCAGGTCCTGTAAGGTCCGATATCGCCCTAAAACCTCCGTCGCCATTGGCGTCGTTGCCAAGGCATCTACCACAAACGCTTTATCCTGACCCACGATCAGCCCAGCATTGCTGATGCCTGCCTCCCCACCCGGCTGAATGTACGCGAACGCATTCGGCCCTACCTCCACCAGACCTGTGCGCCAATTTTCAGCCTGCTCGACTTTATTCATGGGCTATTTTAGCTCCTTTCTTCACCGGCCCCGGGCACCTTTCCTGCAAACAAGCCTCGACGCTCCAACCACTTCACGATCTCCAGCACCGGCGAGATTGTCAAGGCGGGCGCCACGATGATGGTCCAATCTAGGACAGATAGGGAGAAAGTTCCAAAGAGCATCTGGAAGAAAGGAATATAGACGATCGCCAGGAGCACCGCGAGCTCCCACAGAATAGCGAGATTTAGCCATCTATTGGGAAACGGCCGGGTGAGCAACGACCGCCGGTCAGAGCGAAAATTGTAGGCCTTTGAGAATTCGATCAGAACGAGCGCGACAAAGGTCATCGCCATCGCCTCGGAAAGGCCCCACCCCGCCTTTAATAGCCAGGTGAAAAGGGAGAGGTTTGCGAGTGCAGACCACAAACCACCTCCCAGCATGAGACGAATCACCGGGCGGGTGAAGATTCCCGTTCGAGGATTGCGCGGCGGCCGGCGCATGAGGTCCGCCTCGGGTGAATCCCCAGCCAGAGCCAAAGCGGGCAGACCGTCAGTGGCCAGATTCACGTAAAGAATCTGGACGGCAGTCATAGGAAGAGGAAGCCCTGCCAGGGCAGCGCCGGCCATGAGCCCGATCTCGCCGATATTCGCTGAGAGGAGATACATCAAATATTTTTTGATATTGTCGAAAATCGCTCTCCCCTCTTCCACGGCCGCGACTATGGAGGCAAAGTTGTCATCGGTGAGCGTCATGACGGCGGCTTCCCGCGCAACGTCCGTTCCCGTTATTCCCATGGCAATCCCGATATCGGCTTTCTTAAGAGCGGGCGCATCATTGACTCCGTCTCCAGTCATCGCGACAATATGGCCTTGTTTCTGGAGCGCGCTGACAACGCGAAGCTTGTGCGCGGGTGAGACCCGGGCGTAAATCGCAACATTTCCCACCTCGCGGTCAAATTCAGCATCGCTCATTGCGTCCAGCTCTCTGGCCGTGATAATACGCCCGCCTTTAAGGAGACCCAATTCCCTGCCTACCGCTCCGGCCGTGACGGGATGGTCGCCCGTGATCATGACCGGCATGATGCCGGCTTGCTCGCACTTATCAATCGCTGCTTTTACTTCGGGACGCGGCGGATCGATCATGCCGACTAAGGGGGAGCCTCGTTCTCCTCCGCTCTCCGACTTCTACTTAGCTCCTCTAATTTTTACCGTACACCGCCCGTCGCGGCTATAACCGTACCCGCCGGGTTCGGCTCCTCCACCGTAACTATTCATAGGTATGGCGATACTATCGCATCATGTATAGAACGGACAAAGCGAAAACATAGAACTGCCACAATGGTTAGAGAATCCCAAGCAAAGAAAAGCAGCTTCCTGCTCGCTCTGTAGGTCAATGCAATAGCCGCAACGGCAGTCATCGCAATGGCAGCGGCGGAGCTGACGAGATGATTCCTGGAGACATGCGAGAGAATCGGTCCCTTGGTATAAAAGATATCATCAACGGCGAGTATCACGATATTAAAGAGGTTGCTGCCGAAAATATTTCCAAACGCCATGTCCACGGACTCGATTTTCAACGCAGCCAGGGAAAGAACGATCTCAGGTAGGACCAATTCAGGAACGTTGTTGGCTAACTGGAATAACTTCGTGCCAGGCTCTTCGAAATGCAACGTAGAGACTCCAATCGTACGCTTCCGCCAATTTACGCGCAACTTCCGCTCTTACGAGGGTAGTAGATTTGGGGCGCAAGCGGCGCGTGGTGCGTGGGCGCAAGCTTCGGATCGATACCACGGTAACGGAGACCGACATTCACTATCCCACCGACAGTGGGTTATTGGGGGATGCGGTGAGGGTCTTGTCGCGCACGATGAAGAGAATCGAGCGGGAGGTGGGAGATGTCGGAACGCGCTTACGGGATCGGACCCGGAGCGTTAAGTATCGACTGATTGAGATTGGGCGCTCGGCGATGAGAAAGAGCGAGGGAGCTTTGGCGCGGCGGACTGAGGCGTATCGGAAGCTGATGGCGACAACGAACAAAGTACTGGAGCAGGCGAAGTGTTTTTCCGAGGAAGTGGCTGCGGGGGTGAAGCGAGCTTCGACGCCGCTGGGGCAGGTGTTGATTGAGGGATTGGGGAAGTATCTCGATCAGATGCACGGGTTAACGGTGCGAGTGCTCAAGCAGACCCAAGCCCGCGTGCTTGAGGGAAATCGTCATTACGCGGACAAGCTCTACAGTGTTTTTGAGGTGCACACCGAAGCGATCCGCAAGGGAAAGCTATCGAAGCCGACGGAGTTTGGGAAGCTCGTGAAGACCCAGGAGGCGGAGCATCAGATCATCACGGACTATGAGATTTTTCTACAACGGCCGGCGGATCAGGAGCTTTCGATTCCAGCGATTGAGAAGCACCGGGAGATTTTTGGTCGGGTGCCGCAGTTGGTGGCCAGCGATGCAGGGTTTTTCAGTTTAGAGAACAAGCGTCAGGCAAAAGAGCTGGGAGTGAAGCGGGTGGCGGTTCCCAATAAGAAGGGTCGGGATCAGGGCCGATCCAAGGAGCAGAAGCAACGTTGGTTTCGCCGAGCGCAGCGTTGGCGGGTCGGATGCGAAGGGAGGATCAGTGTTCTCAAGAGAAGACATGGGTTGCGGAGGTCTCGTTACAGAGGGATGGATGGGATGGAAAGATGGGTTGGATGGGGCGTGATCGCCGACAATTTGATTCATATCGGCAAACTTTTGCGCGCCACCGGGACAGTGGGTGGTGCTGCTACGGGCGGTATACTGGGGGCCGCTGTTGGGCATCTCGGAGCGGGAGCGGCAGTCGGGGGTGCTCTCGGGCTTGGCGCCGGGGCGCTTATTGGGGATCGAATTCAAGCTTTGCAGCAACGACAAGCGGAGTTGGAGAAGCAGCTCAAGGCAGATGAAACCGAGCTAGAACGTCAACGGGAAGAGCTAGAACGAATCAAAAAGGAAAGCAAAGAGTAATAGCCAGAGCACATGACTAAGCTTCGTTTTGCATTTTACATAAAATAGCTGCTGTTATTTGTCTTAACAGTGAGTTCCGGGCCACTGAGAGGTGGAATGCGCCATGAATTGCTCAGCCAGTGAGACTCCTCCGTGGGTGTGATCACACCGCGAAAACTCTCACGGGGTTATTCTCTCGATGCGCAAGGATGCACGGTCTCGCAATGTCTTCAATGGAGAAATCGGGAGCCAAGAATAATAAAGCGCAGGAAATGAATCAGGAGCCAGGCGATCATGGCTGAACAGCAAGATTCACGCCCTCTCTTCTGCCTGCAAGACATGCGCGTTTTATCAATCAAGTACGCTGCTGGGATTCATCTCATGTTGTATAGAGACAACAGGTTGAAAAAATAGACCGCCAAGATCGCCAGAGAATCCCAAGCAAACAAGGCCGGTTTCTCAGCCGCCCTGTAGGTCAGACCGATCACGGCGATGGAAAGAGCCACCATGGCGGACACGGCGCTCACAACGTGATTTCCGGATACGTGTGCGAGGAGCGGCCCAGCCGTATAAAAGAAGTCATCGATGGCCAGGACGAGGATATTGAACACGGTGCTGCCGAAAAGGTTTCCCACGGCCATATCCGCAGCCCCGATCGTGAGGGCGGAAACGGAAACCACGAGCTCGGGAAGGGTTGTCGACAGCGCTATAAAAACGCTCCCCACGAAAGTCTGGCCAAGACCGGTCCTTGCGGCGATCTCCGCGCCGAGATGGGGAAGGTACATCGCCGCCCCAATGATTAAAACGGCATTTACGCCGAACATGGTATAGGCCTTTGCCTTGGAAACATGCCGGTATTGAACCTCTTCTGCCATCTCCTTGACGAATTCTGCTATGCGCCTCTTTTCATAGAAGAAGACCATCCTCATTGCCAAGAAATAGATGGCAATCAAGATCAAACTGTTCACACCGATCCATCCAATCGAGGGAAGACTGGTACCAAGAAGAGTGCTAAGGCTCACGAGACCGAGAACTAGAATTCCAAACCCTGCAGTCAGGATATGTCCTTGATGAACTCTTGTCGAAATCGGCGCTGAGCCGCCGATCAAATCGAGCACGGGGATCATAAGGACGTTGAGCATGCACGCGCCTAGGATATTTCCCGCCGCAATATCCGGCAGATCAAAAAGGGCTACCGAGCTAATACCCGTGACCAACTCCGGCAGAGAAGTAACCGATGCCATGAGAACCACTCCGATCCAGGTCCGCCCCAACCCCGTTTTTTCAGCGATGATGTCGCCGTATTTCGAGAGATGCGTGCCCGCGACAAGGATGGCCACCGTGCAGGCGATAAACTGAAGCCAGAGAATCATGGGATGCCCCCCGCCGGCCTCGGTAAGCGAGCGCCTTCAAATTTGGCGGCCTTCACATCTATCACTGCGGCTCGCCCGATCCAACCCATTCCTGGATTGGCCCATCTTATCGCCCGCAAGCAACACTCGTTCTCCAGTTTAC
Source organism: Deltaproteobacteria bacterium (assembly GCA_016210115.1). GTDB lineage: Bacteria > Desulfobacterota > Binatia > UBA9968 > UBA9968 > JACQUW01. Next base: position 24,866 of record JACQUW010000180.1, read on the forward strand.
ATGATATGGCGCTGCGGCCTCGGCCGACGCAAGTGAGGCAACATGGTTTTCTCTTCCCCGGCTCAGCCCTCGTGGCAGGATTCAGCACGTAGCTCCGGCTCCGAAAACCAGCCTCGCGATCGTAGCCATTTGACCAGTTCCAACACGGGCGAGATGGTGAAGGCTGCAGCCACGATTACGCCCCAATCAGTTGCGGACAGCGAATAGGTTCCGAATAAAACCTGCAGGAAAGGCACGTAGATGAGGGCTAGAAGCACGGCCAACTCCCACAAAACCGCCATGTTCAGCCATTTGTTGGAGAAAGGCCGCTTCAGCAGCGAATAGTGTTCGGAGCGAAAGTTGTAGGCCTTGAAGAACTCGATCAGGACCAAGGCCACGAAAATCATCGCCATCGCCTCGCCAAGGCTCCGGCCGGACCTCAAGAGCCAGGCGAACAGGGAGAGATTCACGACGGCGGACCAGCATCCGCCTGCCGCCATAAGAGCCAGCAACGGGCGAGTGAAAATCCCGGTCCGGGGGTTGCGCGGCGGCCGGCGCATGAGGTCGGGATCGGGGGGATCCACCGCCAAAGCGAGAGCGGGGAGACCGTCGGTGGCTAGGTTGACGTAAAGGATCTGGACGGCCGTCAGAGGCAGAGGAAGGCCCACGAGGACCGCGCCGGCCATCAGACCGATCTCGCCGATGTTGGCCGAGAGGAGATACATGAGGTATTTTTTGATATTGTTGAAGATGCCTCGCCCTTCTTCCACCGCCGCGACAATCGAGGCGAAGTTGTCATCGGTGAGCGTCATGGCCGCGGCCTCTTTGGTCACATCCGTCCCTGTAATCCCCATGGCGATGCCGATATCGGCCTTCTTGAGCGCCGGGGCGTCATTCACGCCATCTCCCGTCATGGCGACAACGTGGCCTTTCCTCTGCAATACGCTGACCACCCGAAGCTTGTGCGCAGGGGAAACACGGGCGTAGACTGCGACGTTTTCCACCTCGCGCTGGAGCTCCATTTCGTCCATGCCGTCCAGTTCCGAGCCGGTTACTACGCGGCCAGTCTTGAGCAGGCCGAGCTCCCGGGCCACCGCTCGCGCAGTCAGGGGGTGATCACCCGTAATCATCACCGGTTTGATGCTCGCCTGCTCACACTTTCGAATCGCGGCTCTGGCCTCCGGTCGGGGTGGATCCATCATCGCTACCAACCCCAAAAAGGTCATGCCGCTTTCTGCATTTTCCACCGTCGCGTCCGATTTCGTCGCTACGGCCAGCACGCGCAGCGCCTCGCCCGCCATTTGTCGCGCCGCTGTCAGGATGGTCTCCTTGCTTCCCCTGTCAAGCTCGACCTCGCGGCTGACCGTCAACTGGTGCGTGCACGAGTCCAGAATGATTTCCGGAGCGCCTTTGGCACAGGCGATCATGCCTGAGGAAGAAGCATGGAGCGTCGTCATGCGCTTGGCTTCAGAGGTAAATGGCACCTCATGCACGCGCGGAAACCGGGCCTCCAGATCGGCTTTGCTCAAGCCGGCCTTGGCAGCTGCCACCACCAGTGCCCCTTCCGTCGGATCCCCTCGGATCTCCCATCGTCCGTCTCTCTGCACAAGCTGCGCGTCGGATGCGAGCACCGAGGCGCGCAGGAGCGCAATCAACGGCTCCGGCGGCTCGATGGGTGACCCGTCCTGTATAAAGACACCGTGTGGGTCATAGCCAGAGCCTGAAACTTCGAACATCAATCCGCCGGCAAAAAGCTTGCGCGCCGTCATCTCATCCTGGGTTAGCGTTCCGGTCTTGTCGGAACAAATCACCGAGATGCTACCCAGCGTTTCGACCGTCGGAAGCCGGCGCACCAGCGCGTTGCGCTTTACCATTCGCTGCACTCCTAAGGCCAGCGAAATGGTGACCACAGCGGGCAAAGCCTCCGGTACAACCGCCACGGCAAGAGCGATGCCGAATATGAGCATCTCCATGAACGGTTGGCCTCGGAACAGCCCGAGCGCGACGATCACCCCCACGACAACCAGGGCCGCGCGAGCCAATGCATGCCCGACTTTATCCAGATTTTCTTGCAGCGGGGTCCGGCCGGTCTCGACCGTCTCCAGCATTTCCGCGATCTTGCCGAACTCGGTCTTCATGCCGGTCGCCACAACTACAGCCCGCCCCCTGCCGTAGGTGACGATGGTGCCGGCGTAAGCCATGTTCTTGCGGTCTCCCAGCGCCAGCTCGCCGTCCAGCAGGACCGCGGTCTGTTTTTCGACAGGCACAGACTCACCCGTGAGTGCGGCCTCTTCAATCTGCAGATTCAGCGCTTCGATCAACCGCGTATCAGCCGCAACCTTATCCCCTGCTCTCAAAAAGATGATATCGCCGGGCACTAAGCTGGCTGCGGAAACGACCGCCTCTTCGCCACCCCGGAGAACCGTCGCCGTCGGAGCTGCCATCTGGCGCAGGGCCTCGATGGCTCGCTCAGCCCGATATTCCTGGACAAAGCCCAACAGCGCCGAAAAGAGGACAATTATAGCGATCGTGATCGCCTCAATACCATGTCCCAAAAAGACTGAGAGCGCCGTCGCTAAGAGGAGGATGACAATGAGCACGTTCTTAAACTGCGCGCGGAAAATGGCCCAGGGTGAAATGTGGTAAGGCGCTCTTAGTTCGTTCGCACCGTGCTCCGCCAGGCGCTGGACGGCATCCACTTCGCTGAGCCCACGGGACGCGTTACTCCCCAGCTGCTGCAATACAATAGCGGCATCGATTCGATACCAGTCGCTCGTTTCCATTTTCACTACCGCTCGCCGGACAACCGGCATTTCCGGGCCGGGCCCAAGGAAAAGAGAATTGAAGATCAGCTTCGGGCGCTTGCAAAAACAGCGGGAAAAAGGCCGCACACGGTGGACGCCGCGCATAGAGAGCTCTGCCTTGTGGGGCGGTGACCCTATGTCTAAACCTCTATTCCGTCTCTGACCGATTTCTCTCGATCCGCACCGCGCAGGCCTTGAATTCCGGCGTTTCGGTAATCGGGTCGTAGGCGTCCACGGTAAGGACGTTCGTGAGAGTCTGCTCCGGAAAATGAAAACTCATAAACACCACGCCCACGGGTGACGTGTCGGTGACTTTGACAGGGACTTCGACCCGTCCACGCCGCGAAACAACCGCCACCATTTCGCCATTGACGAGTTTCAGGTCCGCCGCATCCTGAGGATTCATTTCAACCCACTCATGCGGCACGAGGCGGTTAAATCCGATCGCCCGGCCTGTCTGCGTCCCCGTGTGATAAGTGGACCTCCTTCGTCCAGTAGTCAGAATCAATGGGTACTCTTCATCCGGAGGCTCAGCCACCGGCACATGAGGCACGGTTTGAAAAGAGCCCTTGCCGGAGGAAAATTCGTCTCTATGCAGGTAAGGAGTGCCCGGATGATCCGGCGTCGGGCAAGGCCATTGAATCCCCTGGAGCTCAATCCGATCGTAGTTTATCCCCGCCAGGATGGGCGTGTTGCGGGCCAGCTCATCCCAAATGTGCGATGGGTGATCATAATGCATGGGATAGCCAAGCCGGGTCGCCAGTTCCGAAACAATGACCCAATCTGCTCTGGCTTGTCCCGGTGGCTCCACGGCCTTACGGATCCTCTGAACGCGCCGCTCCGTATTTGTGAAAGTGCCATCGGTCTCGGCAAAGCTTGCGGCTGGAAGAACCACGTGCGCCAGCCGGGCGGTGTCCGTCAGGAACAGATCCTGAACCACGAGGAATTCCACCGCCTCCAATGCACGACGTGTCTTGCTCGCGTGCGCGTCGGAGACTACTGTATTTTCACCCATGATGTAGACTGCTCTCACTTTACCTTTGAGGATCTCATCGATGGCGGCGATTTTGGTGATGCCGGGGTTGGGGTCGAGTTTCACTCCCCATGCCGTCTCCCAGCGCGCTCTCGCCTCGTCCACGCCTGTCCGCTGGTACCCGGGAAGATAATCGGGCATACAGCCGACATCCCCCGCTCCCTGGACATTGTTTTGTCCGCGCAGAGGATTTACGCCGGCGTTGGGCACCCCGAAGTTTCCGCAAAGAAGCGCGAGGTTTGCCAGAGACTGGACGTTGTGCACGCCGCAGGAGTGCTCCGTGATTCCCAGGGTGTAAATAATGGCAGCCCTTTCAGCGCGCGCGTACTCTCGCGCCGCCGCCGTGATCTCCTCCCGGGGAACTCCCGTAATCTGCTCGGCGTAAGCGGGGGTGTAGCTCTTCAGAAATTCACGCAGATCATCGAATCCTTTTGTGCGCGCGGCGACGTATTCCCGATCGTAAAGCTCTTCCTCGATAATGAGGCGCGCCATGGCGTTGAAAAGCGCGATGTCGCTGCCGACCTTGAGGCGAAGCCAACGATGAGCAAAGCTCACGAGCTCTATCCTGCGCGGATCGACCACAAGAAGCTTCGACCCTTTGGCGACAGCCTTCTTTACGCGCAAACCAATCACCGGATGGGCTTCGGTCGTGTTCGTGCCCACGGCCAGAATGAGAGGCGCTTCCTCGAGTTCCGCGATCGAGTTGCTCATCGCGCCCCTTCCTATCATGACCGCCAGACCGGCGACCGTGGGGGCGTGTCAGGTGCGCGCGCAATTGTCGATGTTGTTGCTCCCGATCACTGCGCGAGCAAACTTCTGCATCAGGTAATTGCTCTCGCTCGTGCCGCGCGAGGAACTCCAGAACGCAAAGGCCCCGCCTCCCGATTCTCTTTTTATCTGAGAGAATTTCGCGGCGATCAGCTCATAGGCCTCATCCCACGAAGCCTCTGACAACCGCCCGTTCTTGCGTATCAGCGGCGTAGTCAGCCTGTCCGGGCTGTGAATAAAGTCGACCCCAAATTGCCCCTTGACGCAGAGCGAGCCCTGGTTGGCCGGAGCCGTCCAATCCGGTGTAACCCCGATAACCTTCTCCTTGGCCACATGCACGTTGATGCCGCAGCCGGTGCCGCAAAAGGGGCAGATCGTGCGTACCCGAGTCACCTCCTCGGCTCGCGCCTTCCCGAGCATCTTTTTGTCCATCAGCGCGCTGGTCGGGCACGTTTGAACACACTGGCCGCAGAAAGTACACGGGCTCTCAAGAAGGCCCGTATCGAACGGCGTGGCGATCCGGCTCCGGAATCCGCGCCCCGCCGGAATGATCGCATGGGCCTGTTCCACTTCTCCGCAAACCCTGGTGCAGCGATAACAATAAATGCAGCGGGAATAATCGCGGACAATAAACGGGTTGGCATCATCCAGGCGGCGCCCGCTGGTTGTCCCGTGGTATGAGCCGGTGTCCACCTCGTATTCCCGGGTAAGACGATGAAGCTCGCACGGCCCGATTTCAATGCATTTAGCGCAATCGCCGGCAGGATTTTCGGAGGCGACGAGCTTCAGAATTGTCCTGCGCCAATCGCGCAGCGCCGGATCTTCGGTAATGACTTCCATACCGTCCTGAATCGCCTGAGCGCACGACGCCACGGGACGCCCCCGGCCTTTGATCTTAACGATGCAAAGACGGCAAGTCCCCGATGGCTGGACGCGGCGGTCATAGCAGAGCGTGGGAATGCGAATTCCGGCCTTCCTAGCCGCCTCCAGAATCGCGTCGCCGGATTCCACTCGCACAAGCTTGCCGTCAATGACAGCCGAGCCGCTCATGATTTTTCCTCATGACTCTCTTGATTGCGGAGATAAATGAACCAATAGACCAGCCCTACCAAAACACCGCCTCCTATGACATTCCCCACCGTAGCGGCAGCCAGATTCCGCCAGAAGCCGCTCCAGGTCAGCCCGGCCAGTTGATGGGAAGAGATGCCGGCAGCCTGAGAGACCGCCGGCTCCTGTGAGAGGAGCAAACCCAAAGGGATGAAGTACATATTGGCGACGCTGTGCTCGAATCCGCCGGCCACAAACGCGGCGATCGGAAAGACGATCCCGAAAACCTTGTCGACAACGCTCCGGCCTCCCGCAGCCAGCCAGACAGCGAGACAGACCAGAGCATTGGCCAGGATTCCTCGCACCAGAGCCACGAAGAAAGGGAGATGCACTTTCGCCGTTGCGATGGCGACCGCGGTTCCCCCGACCGCGGCGCGGTCCTGGTCCCACCAACGACCATAGTAGACCATGAGAACAATACTCAAAGCGCCGATGAAGTTGCCGATGTAAACAAGTCCCCAATTGCGCAACAGATCTCTCGCCGAGATGCGCCCGCCAATCCAGCTCATGACGATGAGATTGTTACCCGTGAAAAGCTCTGCTCCTGCCACGATGACCAATATGAGCCCCAGTGAGAAAACCAATCCTGATAACACGCGCGTCGGCCCGAATCCCAAATTTGATCCTGTGCTTGCAAGCGTGGAGAATACGCCTCCCAGAGCAATGAAGCAGCCTGCCAGAACTCCCAGGGCCAGGGTAGTCAACGCCGGGGCCTTCGCTTTGGTCACGCCCCTTGAGTCAATGAGACTGGCGATCTCGGCAGGGGTATAATGGTCGATCCCGGTCATGGGGTGTCGAGGACCAGGGTTCCGATTTCGCTCGCTCATAGAAAACAAATTCCAGCCGGGCAGCGTCGCTCTTCCAGGTGCTGCTTCACCTCATCCGAGAAGAATTTAAATGCTCCCTTCACCACGAGCGGAGCGCTCTGGCCGAGACCACAGGCAGAAGCGCTCATCATGACAGACCCGATCTCCTCCATCTTTTCCAAGACGTTCCGCGGAAGAAGCGCCCGTCCCGTCAACCCGTCCAGCAACTCACGGAGTCGAACAGTGCCGATCCGGCAGGGATAACATTTGCCGCAGCTTTCCGATTCGTAAAACAGCATGCACGCGCGGGCGAAGTCGACGACGCAGCAGCTATCGTCAAGGACGACGACTCCGCCGGAACCCAAAAAGACGCCCTGTTTTTGAGGCGCGTGATAATCCAGAGAAAGCTCCAGGGAAGCGGCGCTCAGCATGCCGCCGGATATACCTCCCAGCGTGAAGCCTTTGACCGTGTGATCCGGCGCAGGGCCACCGGCATAGCTGAAGATCAGCTCTCTCGCCGTTATCCCGAGTGGGAGCTCGTAATTTCCCGGTCTCTTCACTTTGCCCGAAACAGAATAGATCTTGGTTCCGGCGTTCTCTCCTTTGCCCAGCGAGCGATACCAGCCGGCTCCTCTCGCCAAAATCGCAGGCACCGAACAGAGGGTCTCCACGTTGTTGATGACCGTTGGCTTTCCCCACAGGCCTTCGGTCGTGGGAAAGGGCGGCCTTTCTCTGGGCCAGGGCCGGTGTCCTTCAAGGGAGTTCAATAGCGCCGTCTCTTCACCACAGACATAAGAGCCCGCGCCCCGAGCGATGTGAAATTCAAAGGCAAAACCAGAGCCTCCCGCATCGGCTCCGAGCAGTCCTGCTCCTTCCGCCTCTTCAATCGCGCTGCGCAGCACCTCCAGCGCCTCCGGGTATTCATACCGGAGATAAATGATGCCGGTGCCGGCTCCAACCAGGTAACCGCAAATCGCCATCGCTTCCAATAGGAGATGGGGCTGTAAATGAATTAGCGGCCGATCCTTAAATGTCCCTGGCTCTCCTTCATCGGCGTTACAGATAACATACTTCGGACTCGCGCCGGCGCTGCGAGCCGCCTGCCATTTCTGCGCTAAAGGAAATCCCGCGCCGCCGCGGCCGACCAGCCCGCTGGCCTTCAACTCGTCGAGCGCATTGCCCGCATCAGCCTCATTGAGTAACCTGAGCAAAACGTCAAAGCCGCCGTTTTCTCGATAATGCTTCAGCGATTGGGGCTTGTTGGAATTGATTCCGCGAAACAGGACCTGCTCGGTATCTACCGACTCAGGGAGACGAAAAACACCGTGATGCTCCTTGTCGGCAAAAAATCGTCCCAGGCTATATTCGGCCACGGGTTGGTCGCAGAGACCAGGGCAGGCGATGGCGCGCATCTCCTGCGGATCGCTCTTTGCCATTCCAGGCAAAGAGCAAACCGGACCGCCACACCTGCCCTTCACCTTCGATCTTTGCTCATCAAAGGAGAAGTAATGATAGAAGGTCGCCGCGCTGTAAATATCTGCAATCGGCACCTTCAACTGAGCAGCAAGCTTCTCCAGCGTCTCTCTTCTAAGAAATCCGTCTCGCGCTTGAGCTTCGTGGAGAGCAGTTAGCAAACCGGCGGCTCGATCGCCTTTTGTGATCGGGGATTGGCTCATCCGTTCCTTCTTGAAACGCGACCCGCGCTTAGGGAAGTTTTCTCATTCATACATTCATTGTCCGTTAATGAATCCAACGGTCAAGTCCCTGGTTGTGCGCGAATGACTAACACAGGATCTCCCGAGTACCGGACTACCCGATCGGTCACGCTGCCCAAAACCCAGCGCCCGATCCCCGTCCGGCCATGGGTGGAGATCGCTACCAGGCTTTCGGGGGTATCTTGCGCAATTTCGACGATTTCCTCCGCGGCTTTACCGCGAGGCACCAGATAGGAGACAGCTCGCACGCCCTCGGCTTTAAGCTGCCTTGCCTTTTCCCTGAGATAGCTTGTGGCCTCTTCTCTGAATTCTTCTACAACCCACTCCAACTGGGACAACGTCTCATAAGAGGGCAAATCATAGACGCGCACAAGAACCATCTCGAGCAACAGTCTGGCTGCTACTTCCATCGCATAAGGCAGGACCAGCTCAGCCAGGTGGGAACCATCCAAGGGCACAATGAGCTTTTTCAAGGCTGCTTCGCCGGCAGTGGTCTCTCTGTCTCTGCCTCGCACCAGCAGCAGCGGGTTAGTGGCTCCCTGAAGAACCTTTTCCGCGACGCTGCCGAGAAGCCAGCGCCTAACCCCTGAGCGACCGTGGGTGCCCATGACAATTAACGTGCCCGCCTGCTCTGCCCTGTCCAGGATAGCCTCCGCGGGCTTCCCCAGCCGCAACGTGCAAATTGTGCTTGCATTGTTCGAAAACGTGTGCGCAATCGTTTCAAGATATTCCAAACCTCGCGACGGGGGCGAAGACGCAGCGGGTAGGTCGGAATCATTGACCCGCAAGAGCTCAACGGATAGCTTCAGCGAATTGGCCAGCAAGCGAGCGTATGGTAGGACTGTTTCTGATACGGAAGATCCGTCCAGTGGAACCAAGATTTTGCTGTACATCTTATCTCTCCTGCTCGCGTGCAGATCGCAAAAATCATGCCTTGCTTTTTCGGCGGGAAGGGCCAATATTTTCTTGGATAAAAAAGCTCGATTGTCTGTATCTCTTTTCTCATTCATGAGAAGCGCAAGCAGAACGGAGGCCGATTGTGCAGGAACAGCATGTTGAAGAAAGTCTCGATCGCACACGAGCAAGCCAGAGCTCCGCGCTCTACTTACCGGCGCCGTACCAGGACTCCGCCGAATCCGGACGTATCATCCTCCGCGACGGCACCACAGCCACGATTCGAGTAGCTCGCCCCGAAGATCGGGAAGCTCTAGCACAGTTTTTCGGGCAGCTTTCTCCAGAGTCCAAGCGGCGACGCTTTTTCTCCATCTCAGATCCTGGAGCGAAGCTAATCGACTCATTGTGCGATTCTTCCGATCCTCGCTCGAGGATCACCTTGATTGTCCTTCGGACAATCGAAGGAGCGCCGACCATTATTGCCACGGGCTCCTATGTGATCCATGATTCAAAGTCGGCTGAAATCGCTCTTACCGTCGACGATGAATTCCAAGGCAAGGGGCTCGGCACACTCCTTCTGGAAAGGCTCGCGCTATTGGCGGTGCGAAGTGGCGTTGTTCGCTTCTGGGCGGTTACTAGCGTCGAAAACCGGCAGATGTTGGAGGTCTTTCGTAACTCGGGTTTTAAGCTGGAAGAGAAAACCGCGGACGGATATGTGGAGGTCGCCCTTTCCGTTGAGCCCACCGAAGTGAGTGTCACGCGCTCAGAGATGAGAGACCGGCTCCTTACGACGGCTTCGTTGCGCCCGTTTTTTCAGCCGCAGTCCGTTGCGGTCGTCGGCGCCTCGCGCAAACCGGGCAGCATTGGTTACCAGCTCATGGAAGCGCTCATCATGAACCGCTTTCAGGGACCGGTTTACCCGGTAAACCCGAATGCGAGCGTGATCTGCTCGATCCGCGCTTATCCCTCAGTCCGAGATCTGCCGGAAACCGTGGACCTGGCGATCATCGCCGTGCCCCGCGACGCCGTTCTCAAAGTGGTAGACGAATGCGCCGATCGCGGCGTCAAGGCCCTGGTGGTCATCACGTCCGGATTCGCCGAAGTTGACGCAACGGGACGGGAACTGCAGCAACGATTGGCTGAAAAGGTTAGAGGTTATGGCATGCGCATGGTCGGGCCCAACTGCTTCGGCCTGCTCAATACCGACCCGCAAATAAGCCTAAACGCAAGCTTCTCGCCGGTTTTTCCTCCGCCGGGCCGCGTCGCTATGTCGTCCCAAAGCGGCGCGCTCGGCCTGGCGATATTGGCGCTGGCTCAGGAGCGGCAACTCGGACTCTCAACTTTCGTAAGCGTCGGGAACAAAGCCGATGTGTCCAGCAATGATCTTCTTCAATATTGGGAAGAAGATCCGAACACGAATGTTATTCTTCTCTATCTCGAGTCATTCGGCAACCCGAGGCGCTTTGCGCGAATCGCGCGGCGTGTCAGTCGCAGCAAGCCGATTATCGCCATGAAGGCCGGAAAGACCCTGGCTGGAACACGCGCCGCAGGATCTCACACGGCAGCGCTGGCCGCAAGTGAAGTCGCGGTCGAAGCCCTGTTTCACCAGACGGGCATCATCCGCGCGGAGACGCTCGATGAGATGTTCGATCTGGCGGCAACGCTCGGGAGCCAGCCCTTGCCTCGCGGAAGGCGTGTCGCAATTTTGACGAACGCAGGAGGTCCGGGCATTCTCTGCGCGGATAGCTGCGAGGCCGGAGGCCTGGTCGTTCAGGAGCTTTCCAGCGAGACTAAAGCCCGCCTGCGGGGATTCCTGCCGCCCAATGCGAGCGTGGCTAATCCAGTAGATATGATCGCTTCAGCAACGCCCGATGATTTTCGCCGTTCTATCGAAACAATCCTGGCAGCCGAAGAGATAGACGGACTCATCGTCATCTACATTTCAGTGGGACTGGCGAGCACGGAAGCAGTGGACCGGGCAATTCGAGAGGGGGTGGCGGCGGCGCGCGGCTCGGGTGGAAACGAAAAACCGGTCCTCGCATGCGTTATGGGTGGGAGAGCTGCGCGGACGCCGCTGCGTCTCTCAGGAGAGCAGATTCCCACCTATCTCTTTCCGGAATCAGCAGGACGCGCTCTCAGCAAAGTGGCCGCCTACGCGGAGTGGCGAGCACAACCTGTCGGATTCATTCCGGCATTCGACGATATTCATCCAGATGTTGCCCGACAGCTGTGTGGGCGAGCCGTCGATGAGCGGGGCGCCGGTTGGCTTTCCACAGAGGAGACGCGTTCGGTTCTTCTTGCGATGGGGCTCCCTTTGCCTTCAGGGGGAGTGGCCAAAACCGCTGAGGCAGCCGCCATTCTGGCCCGTGATATCGGTTTTCCCGTCGCCGTGAAGCTCGCGTCTCACGAAATCATCCACAAGACCGAGATGGGAGGCGTTCGGCTCAATCTAACTGACGAGCAAGCGGTAAAGGATGCGTTTGATGAAATTTGCCGACGCCTTTCCAAAGAAGGCCGGCTTGATGCGATGGAAGGCGTTCTGGTTCAACCGATGATTCAAGGGGAAGTGGAGGTCATGGTAGGGGTGGCTGAAGACCCTCTTTTCGGGCCGCTGATCGCCTTCGGCCTTGGCGGGATTCACGTCGAGATCCTGGGTGACGTGCGTTTCCGAGTCACTCCCCTGACTGAGCGCGATGCTTTCGAAATGATCCAGGAGATCCGCGGATATCGATTGCTGGAAGGATATCGCGGCCATTCCGCAGCCGATCTTCTGGCGATCCAGGATGTGCTGTTGCGAATCTCGCGGCTCGTGGAAGAGGTCCCGGAAATCAGCGAGTTGGATCTCAACCCCATCTTTGCTTTGCCGCCGGGAGAAGGATGTCGGATCGTTGACGCGCGCATCCGTGTCGAGCCTGCAGGCAGACTGCAGACGCCGAGGTACACGACCGCGGCTTTTTGATTAACCGTCAGGCCGGGCGAATCATCGCTGGAGCGTGGCAAGATACTCGGCGATAACCTTGACTCTTAAAAGCGATTTCAGTGTCTGGTATTTTTCCGACTCGGCCTCTTTTTCAAAAACTTCGCCCCAGACAGGCATCTGAGCGTCTCCGTGCGCGCGGATCGTTCGGCTGCCATCGATCGAACTCATGACTCTCTGCAAAGGGTAGACTCCTCTATTCTTTTTCTTGAGCAGGGTTAGATCCGGAGGCTTTATTTTCAAATACCGGCTGACCGAGCCATTTCCCCTGCCATCCTCCCCATGACATGACGCGCAATATTTGCGATAGAGCGCCCCACTCGAGTCGCCCTCCGCGCCCCAAGTCACAGAGCCAACATATGTAAACCCTATTGCGAGAACCACACCCAGGAGCTTTGTCTTTTCCATCGCTTCTCCTCCACTAATTTCCTTAAGGCAAATCCGGCTCCTCTGCAACGTGTCGCCATCCATACTACGCAGTTCGCACATGTGACAAGCGAGACAGTAAAAATATGTAGTGTTTGCAAAAAACAATCCAGGGGACCGCCAAAAACAACAGATTAAAGATCAGGATCCCAGGCATGTTTCTTGCTCGTTGGCACTTCTAGTGCGAGAACTGACCTCAAGATCATGAAAACCGGAGGTGGATAATGAAAAGTATGAAGATTTTCATTGTGACCTCTTTGGCGCTGGTGATGTCCGCTTGTGCTACTCCATTGACCACCAGAGAGAAGGCGGCCGGCATCGGAGCCTTGGGAGGAGCCGCTGCCGGGGGAATCGTGGGCAGCACCGTTGGCCACGCTGGAGCCGGAGCCGCAATCGGCGGCGCGCTTGGACTCGGCGCGGGCGCGCTTGTAGGCGATCAGCTCCAGTCTCAGGAGGAAAAGCAAAAAGAGCAGGAGCGCCAGCTCGAACAAACCGAGGCCGAGCTTGAACGGCAGCGCAGAGAAATTGAGCGGCTCAAAATAGAAAGGGAGTATTAGCTTGGTGGAAGCGATGAGCATGAAGCAGCGAGAGACGGAATATCTTTCTCCAGACAGTAAATGCTCAAGAGCGCTGCAGATTATCGCAGTGGCAGGTAGTCATGACAACCTCTGGCTTTTGCTCGGAGCAGGGTTAAAATGAGTAGGTGATCCTGTTATTAGCTGCTCTATAGGGTGCTGGGTTCCCGCCTGCGCGGGAACGACGGGTAAGATACATTTCTGGAGAGAGGAACAAGCCATGAGAAAAAAATTTATCGGCTTTATTCTGGCAGCGACATTCTGCGCGATCACCGACGCCAACCCGCCCACGCTCAGCGCGGCAGCGACAACGATTGCGCCTTCGTCTGAGGCTCTCGTTTTGCGCAACGTCGTGATCAGAGATGGGGAGGTCACCGGAGAACTGATGAATAATTCGAAACACACGCTCCGCGAGGCTCAAGTGCTCATTCGCTATACCTGGCATTGGAAAGATGAGCGCCATCCCAAAGACAACCCGCCAGGGGACGCCATATTTTATACCGTTCCCGGAGAAATACCTCCTGGGGGAACTCTTCGGTTTACGTATAAGCCATCGGCCCCTTTACGGGCGACTCCGGACGGGAGCTTTGAGACGAGGGTCTCCGTTGCCGGGTTTACGGAAGTCATTCCAGTAAGATAGCGCTCCGTCCGCTAAGAATCTCGGAAATTTCGCTAACCTTTCGGGATTCACATCGCGGGATGAGAGTTGGGAGGAACACATGTTAGTCGGTAGGCGCATGAGCCGTGACGTAGTGACAGCAACTCCCGATGATTACCTTTCCACTGCACAGGCCAGGATGTGGCTTGGTGGCTTCCGTCGCATTCCCGTCGTTGAGGACGGTCAGCTCGTCGGAATCGTTACGGACCGAGACATAAAGGAGCACTGGGGGCGGCTCGAGCGGACCAAAATCAGCGAAGTCATGACGGACAATCCGCTCACAGTCAGTCCCGAGAGCACCCTGGAAAAGGCAGCTCAGATAATGCTCGAGAAGAAGATCAGCGGCCTTCCTGTCCTCGAACAGGGGAGGCTCGTCGGAATAATCACAACCAGCGACGTTGTTCAGGCGTTTCTTGATGTGTTGGGCGCTTCGGTGTCCGGCGCGCCGCGCATCGACCTGCTTTTGGAAGGAAAGGGGCAGGACCTCAGCAGCGCCTCAAAAACTGTCGCCGAGGAGGGGGCGGAGATTCTAGGGTTGGGCACTTACCGGGATCGCTGGGGGAAGAGCGCGGTATGCTATCTGCGCCTGCGAACTGAAGACCCGGATCGCGTCGCTGACCTACTCAGACGCAAGGGGTTTAACGTTCTAGGAGTGCATCCCTGAGCGAGCGCTGCTCGGCTGAAACCGCCGCTCTCGTTCAGAGGCTTACGATCTTTCCTGAAAATGGCCATTGCCTTCTCCGCGCTCTCCGCTGACCGCAAAAGCTTTGAGGCCTAGCGCCAACTCTCTCAGCCTGCGGGTCACCGCCTCGTTCACGGTTCCCTCCTCCCCTATTTCGCCGGCGCGAATTCCGGTGAGGATCTCCACACCCTCATCGATATGGCGCACCGGGTAAACGTTGAATTTCCCCTCACTCACCGCCTGTAGGACTTCAGGCTTCAGGATCAGGTTGCGGATATTGGCCGCCGGAATTATTACTCCTTGATCTCCCGTTAACCCCTTGACGCGGCACACATCGAAAAAACCCTCGATTTTTTCGTTCACTCCGCCGACAGCCTGGACTTCTCCCCACTGATTGACTGAGCCGGTCACCCCGATGTCCTGACGCAGCGGAATGTTCGATATACGGGACAGCAGCGCGTAAAGCTCAGCCGACGAGGCGCTGTCTCCCTCAATTCCCGAGTAGGACTGCTCGAAACAGAGACTTGCGGAGAGCGCCAGCGGTTTGTCTTGACCGTAGCGGTTGCGAAGATAACCGGAAAGGATCAGTACTCCCTTGTCGTGAATGTTCCCGCTCAGGTGCGATTCACGTTCGATGTTGATAATTCCGGCCTGTCCCATGGCTACGCTGGCTGTAACGCGTGCCGGCCGGCCAAAGGTATAGCCTCCGATCTCAAGCACGGAGAGTCCATTCGCCTGGCCAACCCTCTTGCCTTCAATATCGACCAGAATCGTGCCGTTGGTGATCAACTCCCTGACCTCTTCCTCGATGCGATTCGAGCGAAACACGCGGTTCTGGAGCGCCTGCTCCACATGACGGGCTGAGACCCTCTGCCCGTCCTCTTTGCGTGCCCAGTAGGCAGCCTCCCTTGCGAGATCAGAAACCTCCGCGCAGGAGGCCAGAAGCTTTTCCCGGTCGCCCGCCTGCCGGGCACCGAATTCAAGCAATCGCTCCACCGCGACGCGTTCGAAGTGGGGCAGCCCTTCTTCCTGGCACAGCTTCGCCACCCATCGGCCATAGGCCAGCAGATGACTCTCCTCGATTTCCATCAAGGGACGAAAATCTGCCCTGACCTTGAAAATCTCCCGGAACTCTTCATCCCACACATAGAGGAGGTGGTAAAGCAAAGGACTTCCCACCACAATGACTTTCGTGCTTATGTCCACCGGCTCAGGCTTCAACCCGGAAGCGGAAAAAAGGGCGAAAGGCTCATAGGTCTCCATTTCGATCCGCCGGCTTCTCAGGGTGCGTCTCAACGTCTTCCAGACTGCCGGTTCCGTCAAAGCATCCTCCAGGCTGAGCACCAGATAGCCGCCGTGAGCCCGGAGCACCGATCCCGATTTGATCCGGGTAAAATTGGTCACCACCCGGCCGAAGCGATCGACAACCCGTTCAATGGTGCCGAACAGGTTCAGATAACTGGGCGACATTTCAACCAGCACGGGTGCGCCGCCGGTATTGGAATTGTCCACAATCACGTTGACTTCGTATTCAAGAAACGGGTCCTGCTCCCGGACCATTGGAAACATAGCAAAGGGTGAAGGCGCGGCGGGCGCCTCCTTAAAGTCGTCCAGGTTATCCAGAATGTGCTCGCGCACCTCGCCCAGGTAAGCGGTGACTTCCGCATTATCAATCTCGCGTTCGATAGCGCCGATGAGCGGCGTCAAAAGGTTATCGCAGAATCGGCGCTCCACCAGGCGGATATCCTCTTCCATTTGACGGATCAGATCCCGCTGTTTGTTTGTCAGCTGGCTCATCTCCGCCATCAACTCGTGTTGCCGTCTATCGATATCTTTCCGCTCCTGCTCGCTTAGCCGGGAAAACTCCTCCGGGCTCTGGAGGACCTTGCCGTCGATCAGAGGAACTATGATAACATTGCCTCCCGGCCCGCCTTGAACCAGGAAACCCTTTTCCCGCGCAAGCCGATCCAACTGCGCGTTGAGTTCCTGAGCCCGATTCCCGTACCTCTCCCTCAGTTGCGCCTTCTCTTTATCGAAAGCCTCCTGGCGAAAAGCCTTGGGGAGATCCTCCTTCAGTGTCTTGATCAGGTTGCGCAAGAGCTGTTTCAGCTGAACTCCCTGCCGCGCCCTGAGATAAACAGCTCGAGGAGCATCAGGGTACTGGAAGTTATGCACATAAACCCAATCCCCGGGGGTTGGAGCGCTGGCTACTCGCGATGCCACCCATCGCTGCAGAGCATGCAGTCTCTCAGAGCCTGCGAGGCCCGAAACGAAGATGTTGAACCGACCTCCGGCGACTCCAAGGCCCAGCTCCAGAGCAGCCAGCGCCCGCTCCTGGCCCACGAATTCGTCCTCAGGCAACAGTTCTTCCGTCGTCGCAAATCCGCTGTCATACTTCACCGCAAAACGAAGCTCTTCCGGGCCCAGTGTACGCGGGCGTGAAGCCGTTTTGAGTTTTTCCATTGTGTCCTGTTCTGATCGAGTTTCGCTTGCTGCCGGCAGACTCATGGCTGCTTACCTTTCTTCGCGGTCTTGGGCAAGATAACCCTCAGGACTCCATCCTTGAAGTCTGCGTGGATCTTATCCTTGTCCACGCTCTCCGGAAGAGCCATACGGCGCATAAAGGCGCCGGCCTGCCGCTCCTGATAGTGAACTCGACCGACGGTCTGCTTCCGCTCTGAAGAGCGTCTTCCTTGCAGAATGATTTCATTGCCTTCTACCTCTACCTTCACATCTTCCCCTTTGACGCCGGGAAGGTCCGCTTCAAGCACGAACTCATCGGGCGTCTCGTAGAGGTCAATTGACGGGTTCCATCCTTGAAGCTCGCCGCTGAACCCCCAAGGTTTGTGGATGAGCTGGTCAAAGAGGCGATCCAGCTCCTGCGGCAGACGCAACGGAAAGGATAGAAACTTGTCCTGCTTACTCACGAAGTCACCTCAGACTTCTCTTTTCTGTTAAGAGATAATTGTTGACTTTTTCACGTCCAGCCAAGCGCAAGCTGTTGTCGCCGCGCTGCGATTTCTCGAGAGGGTCCGAAATCGATCGCTTCCGTGACGCTGTTTAAGGAAATCCAAAACCCGCCTCTTCGATCCCCAGTCGCTCCACACCACGCCTCTGACAGGCAGAACCAGCACACGTTCGACCGGAAACGCTTCGAAAAGGTCCGAGGAGAAGTTCACCGGCTCCATCTGGCGATAGCTCCGCTCCACGACATCCTTCTCGCGGCTCGTCCCAATAGACCGGCCGATCGTCTCAAAGCACCGGTAAAGGCCAGGCGCGCTATCTCGGACAAGATCCAGCAATGTTCTGACTTTGGAAACAATGACCATGGTATTCCACAATCCGCCCTTTCGGATCAGCTCTTCTGCGATATACGAACGCGGCTTCTCGACAAACCGCGCTAAACCAAGCACAGGCAGAGGAGCGAGAAAGTCAACCTTTGGACCCGGCACGATATAGCCATA
This sequence comes from Deltaproteobacteria bacterium, assembly GCA_016210115.1. Classification (GTDB taxonomy): domain Bacteria; phylum Desulfobacterota; class Binatia; order UBA9968; family UBA9968; genus JACQUW01. The sequence goes on from JACQUW010000180.1 coordinate 42,754, forward strand.
TTCCGCTTCCGGAGCCGTGGGCTGTATCCCCAAGAGAATCAAATAGGAAGGGTGCCGCTCGACGATCCGGAACGCCAGATCCACATACGACATGAAAAGCCCTTCCTCTGCAACGAAATGGTCGGACGGGAGAACCGCCACTGTGGAGTCTGGATAGCGCTTTTCCACGTGCATGAGAGGAAGAAGAATGCCGGGTCCGGTTTCCTTGTTCTCCGGCTGAACGACAAGCCTGTCCTGCGGGCGCTGTGAAAGTTGCTGTCGGACTTCGGGATGGCTCAGGTGCTTTCGGCTTATGACCGTGAAGAGCCGCTCCGGGGGAATCAATTTTTCCGCGCGTGAGAAGGTATGTTCGAGCATCGAGCGAGTTCCTACGAACCTGACATACTGTTTGGGAAGGAAGTCTCCACGCAACTGCTGAACGAAAGGCCGAAGCCTTCTGCCTTCTCCCGCCGCGAGGACCACGCCGCACCGGATCGCTTTATCAGGACTGTTCATTGCCGAGCCTCCAGGAAGTGGGTCTTTGATATTTTTTGGTAAAACAGCAACATTCATGCCACGAATCTTGCGGTTCTACTTGAGTCTCTAACAGAAAGTTTCTAGAAAGTTTCGCACGAGAGGAAAAAAAGACGCAGAGATCATCGCAACAGTGCGACGAGACACTCAGTTTTCACCCTTCTTGAGAAAGGAGGCCAGCAGGTCTATGGGGACCGGAAAGACAATGGTCGAGTTTTTCTCCGCGGATACCTCAATTAGACTTTGCAAGAATCTAAGATGTAAGGCCATCGGTTGTTTCCCGATGACCTCGGCTGCCTCCGCCAGTTTCTGCGAAGCCTGAAATTCTCCCTCCGCGTGGATAATCTTAGCACGCCGTTCTCTCTCCGCCTCCGCCTGCTTTGCCATCGCTCGCTGCATCTCCTGCGGTAAATCTATGTGCTTGATTTCCACCAACACCACCTTGATCCCCCATGGTTCGGTCTGAGCATCCAGAATCTCCTGGATACGACTGTTGATCTTCTCCCGCTCGGACAAGAGCTCGTCCAGTTGAGCCTGTCCACAGACGCTCCGTAATGTCACCTGGGCAAGCTGGGACGTGGCAAAGAGATAGTTCTCCACTTCCCGAATCGCCCGATTGGGCTCCAATACCCTAAAGTACAAGACCGCGCTAACCTTGACGGACACGTTATCTCTCGTGATCACGTCCTGGGGAGGGATCTCCATCGTGACTGTACGAAGCTCCACCCGGATCATCCTCTCGATGAAAGGGATAACGTAGGTAATCCCGGGACCGCGCGGATCCACCATGCGCCCAAGCCTGAAAATGACCGCTCGCTCGTATTCCCTTAAGATCTTGATTCCGCTGATAAGCAATAGGCCCACAATAATCAGAAACGTGGCAACGGGCCCAAGACCAAACATAACGCTCTCCTCTCCCCGTCTCTTCGTCGGGCGTGTTTAGTTCGGCTTCAGTTATTTTTCTAGCAGAACGAGCAACGCCCGTGCCAAAAAATTCTCTTATGTTTGTTTCGAGATCTGGCGTTCGATTTCAGGATTGCGAACAGAGGCAGGATACAGATGGCAAGAACGCGACAAGTGATTCCTCTTTACAAGGTTCAGGTGACTCGTTGCCTTCCTGTCAGACCGAGGGTTTGCTACAGGCTTGAGGAATGCAAACCAAACCACAGAGCAGGCCAGTGGCGCCTTCCTCTTTTGGCACATCTCTTGCGGAATCCAGACGCAAGAAGGAACTGGCGGTCTGCTCCGATGCCCAAGTCGCGGAAAACAGGGGTCTCAATGAGTCCGCACTTTTACAGAGCTCTTGTGTGCTCCTAATCGCTGCCGCACACATTTCACGATTTCGTCGGAGCGGGCAACAAATCCAAAGACTCAGGAGGAACCATGAAACTCGAAGAGATTATGGTAAAAGATGTTATTCGGATTAGCCCTGATGACAATACTGCCGGCGCCGCTAAACGCATGAGGGAGAAAAGGGTGGGATGCCTCGTCGTGACGATAGGCCAGACAATCAAGGGCATTCTCACGGACCGGGATCTTTTGAATTGCCTCAGCGAGGCTCACAATCCCTACCAGTGTAGGGTTTCGAACCACATGACCACACCTGTCATTGTCGAAAAGCCCGGGGAAGAACTTTTGAGAGCTGTCGAGGTGATGGCCCAAAGGAGAATAAAGCGACTACCGGTGGTTATTGATGGCAAGATCGTGGGCATCGTATCTTTCTCGGATATTTCAAGGGTCATGCATGAGCAAGCACAAAGCTTTTGGTCCACCTGGGTGTCAATAACCAGCCTGGCTAGGGCCCAGGCTCTCCATTGTCGATCACCTGAAAACCCCGCAAGCTATCACTAACAGTCTTTGTGAACACATCAGCCGCCAAACCCGTTTACGCCCACGCAACACGGCGCCTCAAAGAGACAGTAGGCTCCGTCCCTGTCACCTCGAGTTCCACGCTCGACGGCGGGCTGATTCCGATAGGCCTGGCGTCAAAAAACTCGATCTCGACGATCTGATTGGGCAGAAGATAAGGCAGGACATCGCCAAGTTCCTCTGAGCTCAATGAAATCTGCTCATAGTTCTCCGTATCCATAAAGATACGGAGATCCCCATCCGCATAGAGATACTGCATCGTGCGAGTTTCGAGCGTGGCTTGCTCAACGCGGTCTTCTGAACGAAACTTGTGCTCTGTGCCTATTCCTGTTCGCAAATTTTTCAGCTTCGTTTGTATAAAGCCGCGTTTGTTACCCGGCGTCAAATGCTTCTTCGAAGTAACACGGTAGAGATCCCCTTCATGAACGATCAACATCCCTGCCCTAAGCTGAGTTGCATTGATCATGTTATATTCCTCTATCTCAGTCCCTGTCGTTAGGCGGCTTCGACTTGAATGAAGTCGAGGTCCACAGGAGTTGGTCGCCCAAAGACGCTGAGCGCCACACGGACCCGTGAGCGGTTGGGATTAACTGCTTCTACCGTGCCAGTAAACTCACGGAACGGCCCATCAACAACTTTCACCCTGTCCCCGATGACAAACAGCGCTTTAGGACGGGGAGCAATATTCCCCTCTTCAACTCGTTGAATTATCTTCGCTACCTCTTCTTCAGAAATTACAGCAGGGGTCCTGGTTTGTCCGAGAAAGCCTGTCACCTTGGGAACGGAGCGAACCAGGTTCCAGGCCTCATCATTGAAAATCATTTGCACAAGGAGGTAACCGGGGAAGAGTCGGCGCTCTACCGTCTGCCTCTTTCCCCGTACGCGGTCGATTATCTTTTCTGTGGGCACAAGAATGTCTCCAAAGCCGTCCCTGTTGCCTGTCTCCCGAATCTTCCGCTCCAGGAGGGCTTTCACGCGATCCTCGAAGCCGACATAAGTCTTAATTACGTACCATTGCTTTTCCATATATCTTTTACTCCCGATGAATTTTTCCCTTTCCTTAGAACTTGATTATTAGCGCGCTCCTGTTTACCCAGGTTGAATGCAAAGCCAGGAAGCCCGAGCTGAGAATGAGCCGGGGGATCAACTCGAAATGGTCAGTTCAGGTGCTGATACCGGACGTAATCGCCCGCGGAAATCGATGGAGGCTCTGTCGGAAGCCGGCAGCTAGAGGTGTTCTTTAGATCCGGCAAGGAAGCTCACTAACTATTTGAAGTTTAAGGGTTTTATGACCTATTGTCAAGAGGGAGGGGGAAGCCGGCTGTTTTGGGCTTCAACCGGCATTTTAGGCTCTGGGCTTTTGACCTGGTCTTGAATTCCTGCGTACGGCACATAGCTCTCATGATCGACAGCTTTTCGCATGGTTGACTATGACGGGGTCCGTTTCATCGCGTCTTTGGAAATGATGGCTTTGAGCTTAGAATTTGCACGCTTCGGCTGTAAACTTTCTTTCGTTCATTGACCGGTACACGGCTTGACCTCCTGTGGCATATCCTTTGCCCCAGCTCACAGGAAGAAACCGCCTCAAGAAGGCCGCATGAATGTCTTGATGCTTACCAACACGTATTCCCCTCACGTAGGCGGCGTGGCGCGGAGCGTGGATGGGTTCGCCTCTGAGCTCCGCAAACTTGACCATCGCGTCCTTATCGCCGCCCCCGTCTTTCAGGGCTCGCCAAAGCTGGAAACAGACGTCATTCGGTTTCCGGCCGTGCAGCGTTTCAACGGCAGTGATTTTTCCCTCCCGTTACCCACTCCCGGCAAGCTGGCCAGAGCCCTCAGAAAATTCCGGCCCGATGTCGTTCATTCTCACCATCCCTTTTTGCTCGGTGACACCGCGCTCAGGGTGGCCGCAACGCGGAAAATCCCAATCGTGTTCACGCATCACACGATTTACGATAAATACACCCATTATGTCCCAGGTGACTCACCAAAGATGAAGCGCTTTATCATTGAGCTGGTTACAGGGTACTGCAATCTGTGTGCCGCAGTCATTGCTCCGAGCCAGTCGGTTGCGCAACTGCTTCGCCTTCGCGGGGTTACAACGCGCATGGCCGTGATTCCTACCGGGGTTGACTTCGACGCCTTTGCCAAAGGAGACGGTCAGGCAACGCGGCGCAGGCTGCGGATCCCACAAGACGCTTTTGTCGTCGGGCATGTAGGCAGGCTGGCGCAGGAAAAAAACTTACATTTTCTCTCTCAAGCCGTGGCGAGCTTCCTCTTGTCTCAGGAAAACGTTCATTTTCTCGTCGTCGGGGACGGACCTTCGCGCAAAGAAATCCAAGAGATTTTTTCCGCCTTCGGTCTAAGGAATCGTTTGCGCATGATCGGCGTTGTTGATCCCAGAACGTTGCCTGCGATTTATCATGCTTTTGACGTGTTTGCTTTTTCTTCTCACAGCGAGACCCAGGGAATGGTATTGACAGAGGCTATGGCCGCCGGCGTGCCTGTCGTTGCGCTTGATGCATCGGGGGTTCGTGAGGTGGTTCGCGACCGTATTAACGGTCGCCTTCTGCCCACCGAAAATTCGCGTGAATTTGTGGGAGCACTATCCTGGATCGCGGCGCTTGAGGGTGAGGAAAAGGAGCGCTTGCGCGAAGAGGCTCGAAAGACCGCGCACGAACTTTCCATGTCTCGAACCGCTCTGATGACTCTCATGCTCTACAAATCCCTTGTGAGGAGCGAACTGAGTGATAAGGAGGCCGGAGCTGGCCCATTACGGTTAGCTCGAAGGCGCATCGCAAGGGAACGGGAAATTTTGCGCAATGTTGCCCGCGCTGTTGGCGATGCCGTGCTCTCCCTGCCGGGAAAGATGGAAGGCTAAGAGTCAATTCGCGTTTGTATGTCACCCGTGGCATGGAGCAAAAAGGCGTGGAGAGTCTTCGGAAAAAGAGCCTGTGGGTAAGTCTTCTGGGCTACATGGGGTCCCTACTGCTTCACCTCAACGGCCTCACCTGGCGCAAGGAGCTTGTCGGAGTCAAAGAGCTCGACAGCAGGCTCACCCGTGGGGAGCGGGTCCTTCTCTGTTTCTGGCACGGCAAGTATCTATCACTGCTTTTTCTTCTTCGAGGCCGCAACGGATGTGTCTTCACCAGCCGATCCTTTCGCGGGGAGGTCATCTTCAACATCTGCCATCGTTTCGGGTATGACTGTGTGGAGATCCCTGAGTTCGAAAGCGCCCAGGCACTGAAATGCCTGCGCGATGCCATGGGAAAGTACCAGGCCTGTGGGATCGCCATTGATGGGCCACGGGGTCCTTATCACGTGGTGAAACGAACACCCGTCCAACTGGCGTCGTCCTTTGGATTCGTAATCTTGCCTGTTTCCGTAGCTTCAAGACATAGCTTTGTTTTCCGATCTCGATGGGACCGGATGGAGCTTCCACGCCCCTTCACGAAGGTTTGCCTTGTCATAGGAGAGGCTATCAGACTCCCGGCTGCCTTGTCTTCCCGCGATACGCGCGCAAAGACACGCGAGATCCGGGAGAAGTTAGATGAAATTGAATTACGCGCCAAAAGACAGGTGTCACGGAGTAACCTTCTAGAGGCGGGGAAAAAATTCTTGCCTCCGGGAGTCTTCTGATTCTGTGGCATGGAACGTGCTAAGTTCCGTGTTCAGGTGATCTACGGAAATTCCGTGTAGTCGAAAAAAAGGAGGGAAAAGTATGCAAAAGGCTCTTCAAAAATTCAAAGGCAAGATGATCCGTCTTTACACTATCTCTGGGGTGGAATCGTATCTCGGCTTGCTTGAAGATGTGGATAAGGAGTGTGTCGCGCTGAAGGACGCAGTTCACGGCGAACTCATGTACATAGCGCTCCAGCACGTTGAGTCTTTCCATGAAACCAAGATAGGTCAATAATCTTTCAGCGGCGCGTTTCCAAAGATTTGTTCACCGACCGGTGCCGAGTCTAACAACGCGCAGCGCCGGGCGCGCCTGTGGCGCCAATGCAGAAACTCGCCGAAGGCGGAACAATGCGCAGTTCTTACTTTGTGGAGGAGCGTTTCCGATGGAAAGTCTTAGTCCCAACAGCTCTGTCAACGAGATGGCACTGAGGCAACTGGATTTGGCGGCTGATAGCATCGATTTGGATCCTAATCTGCGGGCCAGGCTGAGAAAGCCGGACCACGCTTTGATCGTGAGTGTCCCTGTTCGAATGGATGACGAAAGCGTTCATGTTTTCACGGGTTACCGGGTGCAGCATAACGACGTCTTGGGTCCGTTCAAGGGAGGCATTCGCTATTATCCCGATTTGAATCTCGGAGAAGTCTCTGCTCTCGCGATGTGGATGACCTGGAAGTGCTCTCTTGCGGGGCTCCCGTTCGGCGGCGCAAAAGGGGGCATCGCCTGCGATCCGAAGCAATTGTCAAGGAAGGAAATACAGGGGATGACCCGCCGTTACACGGCGGAATTATTGAATTTTATCGGACCGCAAATCGATATCCCCGCGCCCGACATGGGAACTAATGAACAGGTTATGGCGTGGATTATGGACACCTATAGCCAACACAAGGGTTATGCGGTTCCAGGAATCGTCACGGGAAAACCCGTGGCTATTGGCGGAACCTTGGGCCGCAAGGAAGCGACGGGGCGAGGGGTGGTGTATGCGCTCGAACAGGCAGTAGATAGCCTGGGCTTGGATCTGCAAAAGTGCAGCGTTTTGATTCAGGGTTTTGGTAATGTGGGATCGGTCACAGGAAGAGAGCTCGCCCGATTGGGAGTCAGCGTGGTGGGTGTGAGCGACCGGTCAGGCGGGATCTACAACCCGAGGGGTCTTCCGGTCGAGGCTGTGGCCAGGTTCAAAGAACAGAATAATAAACTCCTCGAATTTCCGGAGGGAGAAAAGATCGGCGGAAAAGAGTTTCTGGAGCTGCCCTGCGACATACTCATCCCGAGCGCATCGGAGATGCAGATCACACAAGAGAACGCAGGTAAGTTGAAATGCCGCATTATTGCCGAGGGAGCCAATGGCCCGACAACGCCGGAGGCCGACAAGATTCTGGCCGACATGGGAGTCTTGGTGATTCCCGATATCCTGGCTAATGCTGGCGGAGTCATCGTTTCCTATTTCGAGTGGGTTCAGGACCTGCAAAATTTCTTTTGGACGGAAGACGAGATCAACAAGCAACTTAAGGAAATGATGACGCGCAGCTTCCGGAGCGTCCTTGAAGCGAGTCGAAAAGAGCGCGCGAGTCTAAGACTTGCGGCGCTTATGATCGCTATCCAACGAGTGGGCCGGGCAATGCTTCTAAGAGGACTTTACGCCTAGACTCATGAGAGGCAGTGGCAGATAAAACTCCCCGAAGGGCGGGGCCGGCATATAGGCCCCGCCCCACTGCTTCTTCGACGACCCAAGCCCTACGCGTTCCCTTGAGGGAAGCCTTCGGAAACGGCCTTTCCGATCTCCGACATCTCGTCTCCGAGCAGCGCTATAAGATCATCGAGGGTCACGATTCCGAGTGTTTTGTCAATGCCGTTTACAATCGGGACCCGCCGCACATGATGACTATGCATCAGTGCCGTGAGATCACGCAGGTCTTTCTCGACCGATATTCGCACCGGATTGCGGGTCATCACATCGCGGACGCTGGTCATTTGGGGATCTCTTTTCTCTCCCGCCACCTTCAACGCGATATCCCGGTCCGTTAGGATTCCGCACAATTTCCCATCATCTTCGGCAACAATGCACCCTACATTGTTGTCTTTCATCATCCGGCAGCCCTCCATAACGCTTGCGTCGGGGGAAATCGTTACGACACGCTTCCGACAAAAATCTTGCAATGACATAGGTCACCTCCTGTTTTGCTGGGCCAATTTTTTTCAGTAACGTCAGCTCACATCAGTCATACGCCTCAACAACCTTTGGGTTCTGCAGCAAACTTGATCCGGGAAAATACCTGTCCCACGGCAACTCCTACCGCTGAACTTGAATCCGGTTGATTACCCGATCCACGCCGAAAACGTACCACGTATCTCTTTCAGCCATCTGCCGCATCGTCTCATGCGTGGTAAAGCCTTCGAGGGTCACGACAAAATCTTTCGAGCTCACGCGGATCTTATCGGCGTTGACAAACGGGTCTTTTTCCAACACGAGACGCACCGCATCCGTCAAATCTTCGTCGCATTCCTGCTCAGTGGGGACCTCCTCGAGACCATTCACCACATCGCGGGTTCCGGGCACCCACCATGCTAAGACGCCCGCCAGCCGTTTGTGAGCCAGACTCGGCACCTGGCCGTTGAGCATCACCACACCGTCGGATACCTCCACCACAATCATTCCAGCAACTTCCGGCGGAGCCTCGGTGATTGTCTGCGCACGACCGTCAGCTGCGTCCTGTATAAAACAATTTTCGAACGCAGGTTCCTCGAGCAGCACCCTGCATACGTGATCCCCGATTTCCGCGTCTCCCATAGGCTCCGCGGGAACTACCCTCAGCCGATCGATAATGCGCCCGATACCTCGAGCACTCCCGGCGAGCTCCAGCGCGACTTTTTTCACAGAGATGTCCTCGACTTCCCCTTCCATAACCAGGTCGCCGTCCTGGAAAAAAAGATGAATGGGATAACGATGAAGATTGATTCGAATATCTCTTTCCAGGAGCGCGCGAAGGTGTTTCAAGACTTCCTTTTCGGGATTCATCTTGTTGCCTTGCTTCAGGGGGACCAATTATTGGGAGTGCAGAACTTATGCCAAACTGGGCAAATACGGAAAGTGGCCCTACAGCAATCCTCCGACGCCGACCTTTTGTCACAGATGAAAAAAGAGCGCGCCCTTTTCTTTGCGAGATTGGGAAATGTATGGAGATGATCAGCGTATGGGATCTGGCCGGTCAGCTTTGCCGGCTGATCTCACTTGAAGAAACGTGAGTCACGAATGCGTGAGGACTTTTTCATTTTGGTAAATTCCCTTGCCAACCTTTTTCTTTCCTCTTGGCCCAGGTGGTTACAATCCGCGCCATCTCCTCCAGGCGCCGCGCAACCCGACCATACAAGGTGTTCTCAGGATACTGTCCGTCAGCTTCGCGCTTCCCCACCGGCATCCCTGTGAGTAGTTCCAGTGCCTCCTCTACCGTATGAACGGCGTACACAGTGAAATTGCCCGCTTCGACTGCCTCAACCACTTCCCGGCGTAAGGCCAGATGTTTGATATTGCGGGCTGGGATGATGACACCTTGATCTCCCTTGAGCCCGTGTTTCTTGCAGGACTCAAAGAACCCTTCGATCTTTTCATTGACTCCACCGATAGGCTGCACCTCGCCCAATTGGTTCACGGAACCTGTAACCGCCAGGTACTGGCGGAGCGGAGCATTCGCCAGGCTAGAGAGCACTGCAGCGAGTTCCGCGACGGCGGCACTATCTCCTTCCACCTCGGAGTAAGTCTGCTCAAACGTCAGCGTGGCACTGAGGGCAAACGGATGGGCACCCGCGAACTTTCCTGCCAGGAACCCGGCCAATATCATGACACCCTTACTGTGAATATTTCCGGCAAGTTCGGCCTCGCGCTGGATATCAATGACGCCCTTGGTTCCGATGAATGTTCTCGCCGTGATCCGGCAGGGACGGCCGAACCCATATTCTCCAAGCAAATGGAGCGAGAGGCCGTTGACTTGGCCGACCGCTTCACCCTCAAGATCCACCATTAGAGTCCCTTCCTTGATCTCATCCTGGATCCACTGCTCAGGGAGATTGGAACGGTATCTTTTGTTGGCGATCGCGGTTTCAACATCACTCCCCGAGACCAGAGTGCAACCTCCTGATTGCGCCAAGAAACTTGCTTCACGGACCACGTCTCCCAACAAACCCAACCGCAGCGACAGCCGATCCTGACGCTCGGCCAGGCGGCAACCATACCGGATCAATTCGGCGACCGCATCCGATCCGAAGTGCGGCAGGCCTTCATCCCGGCAGAGGCTGGCTACAAACCGAGCGTAGAGCCTTTCTTGGCGCTCATCCCGAGTAACATCCAGATCGAATTCCGCTTTGACCTTGAAGATCTTTTGAAAGTCCTCTTCGTAGGCCTGGAGAAGATGAAAAAGGACCGGGGGACCAATCAGGATCACCTTGACATCGACGGGTACCGGCTGTGGCCTGAGGCCGATCGTCGAGAAACCGTAGAATTCGGCAGGATCTTCGATTTTGACCTCTCGTGTTCTAATCACGCGCTTGAGGGCATCCCAGGCAAAAGGTTGGCGCAGCAAGTCCAGGGCATTCAAAATGAGGTAGCCGCCGCTCGCTTGCAGGAAAGCCCCGGCTCTTATTTCGGTAAAATCGGTATAGACGACGCCCATGTGGGCCTTGCGCTCGATTTTGCCGACCAGGTTGGCGTAAGTCGGATGTGATTCATCCACTACCGGGGCCCCGCCATCGGCCTGGTGCTCCAGGATTAGATTGACCTGGTAACGCGTCAGATCAAGGTGGCGTCCCATCAATTCCAGGCCCGGAAGTTCCGGAGCAGGAGCTTCTCGACGCAGGAAGTCCTTATAGTTCGCAAGAATGTCTTCACGGACCTTCTCCAGATAGTCGAGCACCTGAGGCATGGCTTCGTAAGATTTTCGTAGGTTTTCGAATGGCCGCTCCAGTACAAGTTGCACGACCTCGCGGTCCATCTCCCGTACACGCTGCCCTGCTTCATGGTCCAGGGCGTGCAAACGAACCTGGAACTCACGGATCTCGCCGTCCAGAGCTTTCCTCTTTTCGTTCATTTCGTCTCGTTCTGCCCTGGACAGTGCGGCCAGTTCTTTCTCTGTCACAGGACGGCCGGCTTTTAGAGGAACCAACGCCAGCCCCAGGTGTGTCTCTTTGAAGCCGAATCCGTGCCCCCGTCCGAGCTCCGTCAGTTCTTCAAAAAGCGCCTGCTTCCTGGCTACCGTCTCTTCCTCTATCTTCGCCTTGGCCTCGAGATACTTGGTGCTCTCAAAAACCCTTTGAATGTCTCGCCGCAGGTTTTGAATTAACGCGGCCATCGCCTCCCTAAAGGAACGGCCCTGGCCGGCGGGGAACGCGAGGCAGTACGGCCTGGAAGGGTCCTGAAAGTTGTTAACATAACACCAATCCGGAGGCGTGGGGGCTCCATGGGCCGCACGCTTGGCCATTTCTTTAACCATCGACCACTTTCCCATGCCGATAGGCCCGCATACGTAAATATTGAACCCGGCGCTTTTCACGTGGAGGCCGAACTCCAGCGCCTTTACCGCCCGCTCTTGCCCGATGGCCTCCTCCAGCGGGGTCAAATCACTCGTGACTGAGTAGCCGAGTTGGGCTGCCTCGATCATCGGCGACAATACCGCAGCCGGCAGTTTAAAGTTATCTGACATCTTCGGTTGAACTTCCATTATTGTTTCGGAGGAAATCTTTCTAGCATCTGCTTGATCGCCGCCGGAATTTGCCGTTGCGCCCGCTCGCGGTCGCCCACCACATCAGAGGCGCAGCCACGCCATACCGCCTGATTTGATCTCGAGTCAACAAATTCTATGAGCAAAGTTCCTTCCAGGTAAGTAAAACGACGCACACATTCGCCTGGCATCAAGGTTCCGGGACCGAGCAGTTGCCAGACGGCTTTCTCTTCAACGGCCGCATGATAAGCAACGGAAAAATCTGGCTCTCGTCCGTTCGCCTTCTGATATCCCTTTTTCAGGAGCTCCTGTTCGAGTGCCGTCCGCACCAGTTTGTCGACCCATTCGGGTGGAGGCTTCGGTTGGTCGTGGGCTCCGATCCAACCAAATGTTCGATAGCGTCCGAAATCGATATTTCTGTCATAATTGGTTTGCACGGACACCGTAGCGCACCCGAAGAGCATTAGGGCTAAAGCAAGCGACATCACGCCTTTCATTCGCCCTACCGAATCGTAAACCATCCCGGTTCCCCCGAATTAAGCCTGTATCCTGTTTGAGGCTCGCCTGATATGTCAGGCTCGCAACACTCATACCAAAGAGCTTACCCCCAGCTAACCGAAGGTTTTCAGCGAAGCTTACGAGGGAATAGTCATCATCTGGAACGATCACCCTTGACCATGAAAACCGCTGCCCGCTCTCCGAGCCCGCGCAATGGGCGGCGTTTTTCACATTTGCGATTCTCCGCAATCTAATTTCGCGAGTCTCGAAAAATATGGCTGGCACAATCATGAAATAAACTGGACAATCCCTGCTGGCATGCGCATTGCTCATAACTCTTTAGGATTAAACCAAGAATGAAGGAAGCTCTATTATATGAAAAGGCCGATGGTCGGGCAGTGATCTGTAACTTGTGTGCCCACCGATGCTTTATCCCCCCCGGAAGGGTCGGCATCTGCCACGTCAGGGAAAACCGAGCGGGAGTTTTGTACACGCTGGTTTATGATCGCGTTATCTCACTCAACATTGATCCAATAGAAAAGAAACCTTTTTTTCACTTTCTGCCCGGCACTCGCTCATATTCTATCGCCACAGTGGGCTGTAACTTCCATTGCCGATTCTGCCAAAACTGGGAGATCTCGCAGATGGCTGGAGACCGTAACGGCCTGATCCTCGGCGAGAAAACTTCGCCTGAAGAAATTGTCCGCGGGGCGTTGCAGACGGGCTGCAAAACGATCGCCTACACCTATACGGAGCCGACGATTTTCTTCGAGCTCGCGTACGATGCGGCGAGACTTGCGGTAAACGAGGGCTTAAGAAACCTGTTCGTGACCAATGGCTACATAACGCCGGAAGCGCTCAGAATGATCCAACCGTACCTGCACGGGGCCAATCTCGACCTGAAAGGATTCGATGACAGGCGCTACCGCCGCGTTTGTGGCGCTAAACTGCAGCCGGTTCTCGACACCATACGTCTCATGAAAGAGTTGGGAATCTGGGTGGAAGTAACCACGCTCGTAGTGCCGGGCCATAACGACTCGGACCAGGAGCTGCGACAGATCGCTATTTTCCTGAGAGAGGTTGGAGCGGAGATTCCCTGGCATCTCAGCGCCTTCTTTCCAGCATACAAGATGTTAGATGTGGAGCCGACAGACCGGCAAACGCTCATGCGCGCCTGGGCAATTGGCAAGGAAGCGGGTCTCCGCCACGTTTATATTGGGAACCTCGCGGACAACGTGCATGAAGATACGACCTGCTATCAATGTGGAAACAGGTTGGTACAGCGTTTCGGCTTTACAGTAAGGCGTAACCTGCTTGACGATGGGCGGTGCCCCTTCTGCCACGCATCAGTTGAAGGGGTGTGGAAAAATGAATTCTTGAAGGCCGAAGCTGGAGTTACACACTTCAGCCCAAATCTTAAGGAGGTAATCCCATGAACGAAGCTGGGTTAGAGGTGATCGACACCACAATCCATAAGACTCGAGCGTGGCTTAATGATTTGATGAACGAGCTTGAGTGGGAGGGCGATCCGCACAAGGCCTATCTGGGGCTACGCGCGGTTCTTCATGCGCTCCGGGACCGGCTAACGATTGAAGAGGCTGTGCAGCTCGGCGCCCAGCTCCCCATGCTCATCCGTGGCTTCTATTACGAGGGATGGAAACTCACGGGGAAGCCGGTCAAAGAGCGTCATAAAGAGCAATTTTTGGATCACATCAGAAAGGCCTACAAAGATGACGTGACGGTCGACCCGGAACGAGTCGCGCGCGCCGTATTTAAGGTGTTGGCCAGGCGCACCAGCAAAGGGGAGATCGAGGACGTCAAATATTTGCTGCCCGCATCGGTTCGCAAGCTCTGGCCTTGAGGCGAGAGCTGTTATCGCGGAACGTTAGGCAAACGGTCCGTTGAACCAGCATACCCGCCATCTGCGCCAGCTCAAAGAATTGTTGTGCATCGACGGAAACAAAATTCGTGCGAATGATTCTGCCGAGGATTGTTTGAGTCCGCGCCTCAGGTTTGTCAGTCGTGCGCCACGGCGAAAATTGTTCCAAAGGATGCGCAGTTCGACCGGACGATACTCGTCTCACGCCATTTCCTTTATTGGTACAGATCATGCTCAAAGATCAAACCGGGAAGGCATGGATTCTGGCAGCAGGGAGGCGCGGAAAAGTGAGAAGTTTTTTGCTGGGTCTCTGGCGGCTTGCAGACCCGAAAATCTCCCTCGCATCGTTTTCTGGAATGTTTCTTGGCGCATGTATTGCCGCGCGAGACGGAGCGCTCGCAGTAGACTGGCTGGTGCTCACGGTCATCGGCATCTTTTGCATAGAAGTTGCCAAGAATGCTTCGGGCGAGATCTTCGACTTCGATTCCGGGACCGATTTGGCCGTCGCTGCCGAGGACCGAAGCCCGTTCTCAGGCGGGAAACGGGTTCTTGTCGATAATCTGCTCACCCGTCATCAGACGATTGCGATTGCGGCTGTAAGTTACCTGCTTGGCATTGGCGCAGGGCTGGTGATTTTTGGTTACCGGGAGCCGCTCGTTTTCTGGCTGGGAGTGGGAGGAGTCGGTTGCGCCTTTTTCTACCAGGCTCCTCCGTTTCGGCTTTCTTATAGGGGCTTGGGCGAGCTGGCCGTCGCGCTTTGTTACGGGCCGCTCATAACCGCCGGCACCTATCTCGTGCAGCGGGGAACAGTAACTCCGGAGGTTGGTCTTCGGTCAGGCGTGCTGGGGCTTCTCATCGCAGCTTTCCTATTGATCAACGAGTTCCCCGATTACCGCGCAGATCTGGCATCGGGAAGGCTCAATCTGGTAGTAAGGCTCGGGCCGCGTAAAGCCGCACGAGTCTTTGTCGCCATCCTGTGCTTTTCCGGAGCAGCCCTGGCTATCGCGCCATTCGCAGGAGTGCCAATCGGAGTATGGCTTGGCGCGTTGTTTTTGATTCCCGCCTCATTCGCCGCCAGGACCTTGCTGCGCCATCCTGAAGTCACGCCGCGCGTGATCCCTGCCCAGGCGCTTACGCTTTTAGCGTTCGTTCTCTACGCGCTTGGCTCAGGCATCGGACTCATTCTCTGGGAATAGAGCTTTACGACCCTGTTATATCCTGTTGCCTCGCGGCCTGCGCTAAATTCTCTAAATAGCGACAAAGAAGCCGGAAGATGTTGCAAGAATGCAAAGTCCTCCGCAGAGGCATGCCTCCAATCTCGTTACTATTCGGCTCTTGGAAATTGGCACGTTTTATGCGGAAAAACCCTACGCGCTTTCACTTCGCAATTCATGATGCGGAGAAATTCAATGGAGAGGATCAGAACAATTCTCGCTCCCACAGATCTCTCGGAAAGGTCAGTAGAGGGAGTGCGATATGCCCTCAATCTGGCAAAGGCTTTGGGAGCGGAAGTTACGGCTTATTATGTCGTGCCCTACCATGGGTTTCAGAACCGGCAAAGAGGAGAAGACGAAACCAGGCCGTTCGAGCATGCATCTCCTTACGCTGAAAGCCTTCTCAGGCGCCATCAGTTCGCTCTCGCGCATTTCTTGAGCACCCACTTCGCTGATTTGACGCCGCGGGTCACGATCCGGGAAAAAGTCGAGCCTGGGGTCCCTGACAAAAAGATCGTCGACTGGGCGAAAAAAGAGGCTTCGGATTTAATTGTCATCTCCTCGCATAGAATCGCCTCTGTCGCAGAAAAGGCCGGTCAAAGCGTGGCTGAAAAAGTGATCCGTAATGCCCCCTGCCCCGTCCTCTTCATTCGTCGCGTTCCTGACAAAGAGGTAGTTAATGAGATCGGCGTAAACCCTTAACCGGAATTCATTTATGTACTACACCACGATAAATCATACAGACGAGCGCTCCGATTTTGGAATGGATAAAGATCTTCTCGAGATCCTGGGCAGGAGAACCGCCCGGGAGGGGGAGGAAGAGCTTATGCTGGCGATCCTGGAAGACGCCGTAGCTTGCTTCCAAAAGTATGTGCGCGAACAAGGCGGCAAAGGAAAGGCTCTGTTCCGAGACGCGGAGAACTGGATTTTGAGCAAAAACAGCGACTGGCTTTTTTCATTTGAGAATATCTGCGAGGTCTTAGGCTTTGACCCGAAATACCTCCGTCAAGGGCTCATGCGCTGGAAAGAAAAGGCGCGCCGGAAAGGATTCGCGGCACACAAACAGAGCCCGAAACCTGAACAGTTTAAAGGGCTCCACAAAAACTAAACACCGCTGACAGCTTGAAAGTCTCTTCGGCCGGACTCATCGCGCTCGACGGGAAAGCTTCGGCTAAGCAGACGGCCAGTAAACCATCATCAGCACGCCGGCCCGGCGGACGCATTCTCCGGCGACGCTGCCGAAGATTGCCCGTTCCAATCCGCCACGGGCATGAGAAGTCATGGCCAGCAGAAGATCCTGGCGCCCCTCGACGTAGCTGCACAGGCTTTCTGCGGGCGCGCCGTGAAGAACCTCCCAATCAACCTCAATGCCGTACTTTTTCCTGCTCTCCTCAGCCACATTGCGAAGATAGGAAGATTCCAGAATGTCGCGCTTCAATTCCCGTGGAATCTGGGGTTGGCTCCCTTCTTCCGGCAGAACCTGCACGAGTTGAAGTCTCGTCTTCAAAAGCTTCGCAATCTCTCCAGCAAAAGGCAGAATCTTCGCAGAGTAATCGGACCCGTCCAGCGGCGCAACCACAGTGGAGATAGTGAGAGTCTTATCGGCGACTCCCGCGGAAGCGGGCGCTCGTGGTCGATAAAGGAAGACGGGTCTGTCTGCGCCACGGATCACGCTCAGCGCCACGCTCCCAATTGCCGCCTGTAATAACCCGCCTCGCCCATGCGTTGTGATCGCCGGTAGCGCCGCAGGCCGCTCCCGCAATTCCTCCAGTACGGCTGCGGGCACATTTTCAAAACCTCTCTTTAACTTGCCTTCGACGCCCAGGTGCCTGGCGAGCCCCTGCACATATCTCTCAGCCGCCGCAAACTGCCGCTCAACTTCCAAGACGCGAAGCAGCGTGAGGGCCGCCCCCGTAGCGCCTACGATTCCTCGCGCGTATGGGAGGATCTGCTCCGCAAATAATGATCCGTCAAGACAGACAATAATCCGATCAATCATATGTGGCCGCTGAGAATCGCAGCTTCTTCGGATTCAGCCGTGGTGTTTGCCAATAACCCTCACGCTGCTCGCCTGAGGTCCCTTTTCGCCCTGCTCTTCGGTAAATTGCACCTCCATATTTTCCTTCATTCTGTCAAAATCCTCGTTGAGTACGCTGTTCTCGTGAAAATAGATCTCCCGCCCGTCAGCCGTCTCTAAAAAACCAAAGCCTTCATTTGACAAGAGTTTGCTCACTCGAGCGTGGGCCATAGGCTCATGGATTTTCAGCTGGCCTCTTTGTCGCCGCGCATAATCCTGCAATTTTCGCCGGGCGGCGTCAAAGGCGTCTCGAATGGCCACGTAAATATCTTCGTGCGCATCGGGCTTGCTCGGCTGGCGATCAACCGCTAAATCAGCATCGGGCTCCTTGAGTCGATGCAGCGGCGTCCCTATGATGCGCTTCGGCGCACGATTCACGACCAGTTCCCCACCGGGCACAGTCATGTCGATGCGCACACGAAACACCTTCCCTTTTCGATGGTAGCGGTGTGGCGCCTCGAGCATGACCCTGCAGCTCATGATTTTCTCATAGAAGGTGTCCAGCTTGACCGCCTTGTCTCGGATGCTGCTCTCAATAGCTTCGGAAGGCGGCATGTTACGAAAGGTTATCTTGATTGGAATATTAATGGCTGTTCCCTCCTCTTCCTATAATTTTCTTCCTTGGTCAGTAGAGCGGCGGTGATTTTATGGCAGCAATTCAACTTCACAATTGAGACGACTGCGGCTTCGATCCGTCAGGAAGTCGGAGCACATTCCATGCCATGCCAGCAAGAATTGCGTGTTGTCGAGATCCTTCTTATGGTGTCTTGGACCTGTCGACCGCACCTGTTCGCAGTACTGATAATAAGTGATAGACTATTGTATCATGTCTAGGAAGAAGTCATCTGGTTTTATTCGGAGATTTGACGTCGACTGAATAGCACGGCAGGGCACAGTTCTTGCGATTAGATCGGTTCTGAGAGAAAAGGGAACAAAGGCTCTTTTGTTAGCAAGGAGGCTATTATGCCGATACTCAGAAGATTAAAGGAAGTTTTGGATCGGGAAAAGATCTCCTATGAGCTCTACAACCACCCACAGGCCTTCACGGCTCAAGAGATCGCCGCAAGCCAGCATATTCCGGGTAAAGAAATGGCCAAAGTGGTGATTCTCAAGCTGGATGGCGCTTTCGCGATGGCCGTCGTGCCGGCAAGCAAGATGATCAACTTTGACAGGGTCAGGGCGTCGCTTGGAACCAAGGAAGTATCGCTGGCGACGGAGGATGAGTTCGTGCGCCTTTTTCCCGATTGTGAAATTGGCGCCATGCCGCCATTCGGAGAGCTTTTCGGCCTGCCCGTCTATGTGGACCCTGCTCTGGAAAAGGACGAAACCATCTTCTTCAATGCGGGTAACCATCAGCAGACGGTGAGACTAAAATACGCGGATTTTAAAGAGATCGTAAAGCCTCAGGTGGTTCCGCTAACGCGTGAGGACAGGAAGAGAGCCGCTTAGTTGTAGCTAAGCGCGGTGCGCCGAATTCTCGATCCGCAAATAGGGCGTAGAGTGCTCTCCACAAAAAGGGCACTCTTATGCCCTACTGATAGGGGATCGGCCTGACAAATCCGCGTTAAGAAATAATAAGCCGCGCCTCTTTTTTTCGCCAAACCTCATCAATTAGATCTCCTTATTGCGCTTCTGAGCGAAACAACCTAAACCGCGCATTCCCTGCAGTCGTGCCGTACCCCTTCGTCCACGAGAGAGAGTGTCTGTCCCCGTCGGGAACCGTAGCGATAAACGGTGATGCCTTTCAGCCTGAGCTTGCGGGCAAGCAGGAAGACGTCTCGGACAGCGGAAGCAGGCGCATGATTGGGAAAGTTGACTGTCTTTGAAACTGCGGCGTCGACACTTGCTTGAAACGCCGCCTGCATGTGCAGGTGCAACTCCGGCTCAATTTCGAGCGCAATCGGGAAGCGGCGTCGTAACTCTTCGGGAAGGTGCTCAATCTGTCGAATCGAACCATGTGTGTGCAGTTCCTGGAGCGCGGCTTCTCCTTCTTGGCCCAGCCGGGAAAGCTCTGCCCGGACCATCGGATTAATCTCAAGAAGGAGACGACCGTCGAGCACGCGCCGGGTAAAGGCGAGCGCAAAAAATGGCTCGATGCCGCTCGAGCAGCCCGCAACGAGGCTGATCGTCCCCGTCGGCGCCACACAGGTCACCGTCGCATTGCGCAAGGCCGAAAATCCGCGCCGCGGCCACACGCTATCGTAGAAGGCCGGAAACGAACCCCGCTTCTCGCCCAGGAGAGCAGAGGCCGCCCTGGCCTCGGACGTCAGGAATTTGGCGATGCGGCTCCCCAGCGCCAAACCCTCCGCCGAATCGTACGCGATACCGATAGCAGCGAACAGCTCGCTCAGCCCCATGACGCCGAGGCCGATTTTTCGCGTGCGGCGAGTCGCCGCTTCGATCTCCCTGAAGGGATAACAGTTGGTCTCAATGACGTTGTCGAGGAACACGACGGCATCGCGCACCACGCTGCCGAAACGATTCCAGTCCAGATCCCTCCCGGAGGCAAATTTCGCGAGATTAATAGAGCCGAGAGTGCAGGATTCGTACGGCAGCAGCGGCTGCTCGCCGCATGGGTTGGTGGCCTCAATCCGTCCCAGACAGGGGGTAGAATTATGGCGGTTGATCTCATCCAAGAATAGAAGCCCCGGATCTCCGGTTGTCCATGCCGCCTGGACGATCGAATCGAATAGCGCCTCAGACTCCACAGCTTGCGCCACTCGTCCGGTCCGCGGGTTGCGCAAAGAGAAAGGCCCGTGGCCTGCCAGGGCTTCGAAGAACGCATCGTTCACCCCGACGGAAAGGTTGAAATTTTCGAGACGTCCGGGCGTTCTCTTGGCGTTGATGAACGCTTCGATGTCCGGATGATCGATCTGAAGCACCGCCATGTTCGCCCCGCGTCGTCTTCCTCCTTGCCGGATCACGGCGGTGGCATGATCAAAAAGATCCATGAAGGAGAGGGGACCGGAAGTGATGCCGCCGGTGGAGCGCACCCGGTCCTCCTCCGGGCGAAGCGCGCCGAAAGAGAATCCGGTTCCTCCGCCGGACTGGTGAATGCGCGCCGTGCGACTAAGCGCGGCAAAGATGGAATCCAGGTCATCCTCGATGGGGAGCACAAAACAGGCGGCGAGTTGTCCTCCTGAGAGACCCGCGTTCATGAGAGTCGGAGAATTGGGGAGAAATTCGAGCTTCTCGAGCCGATCGAGAAAGCGCGCCTCCCAGTAGGAAGCATCGTCGCCGAACTGCCGGGCGGGCGCCGCAATGGCGGAAGCGACCCGTTCCAGCATTCCACGCGGATCTTCAATCAGCCGGCCTGCCTCATCACGTCTTAGATAGCGCTCCCGGAGCACCATTAGAGCGTGTTCGGAAAAGATTCTTACCTCCTCTGCTGGGCCGGCCGAACAACCAGCACTGGATTCTCCCCGTGTCGGACGACGCGCTCCGTGACACTTCCGAGCAGCCATCGGCCCACCCCGCTTCTGCCGTGCGTACACATCGTAATTAGAGTACCGGCTGACTTTCTTGCGAGTTCGATGATTTCGGCTGCGGCATTTCCCTCAACGGCGAGCGAAAAAACTTTTTTGAGGCCAGCGGCGTCCAGCTCCTGCACCTTTTTCTCGAGGTAAGCTCTCGCTTCATCTCGGCTCTGTTCCACGAGCTGCACGTAATTCCAGGCGCGTTCTTCGCTGGCGAGATAAGCCGAGACCGGCAGCGCATAAACTCGCAAGAGGGTCACCTCTAAATCCATTTTTTTTGCCAAGGCAACCGCGCAAGGCAGAGCCGATTCCGCCAAACGCGACCCATCCAGAGTTACGAGAATGCTCTTCAGCGCACATAACCCTCTGGTCTCGACCGCTTCAGTGGGTCTGGCGAGCATAACGTGGCTGCCGGCGAGACGCAGAACTTTTTCAGCCACGCTTCCCAGGAGCCAGCGCCGTAGCCCGGATCGACCGTGAGTCGCCATGGCGATGAGCGTCCCCTTCCGGGCCACCGCCTGAGCAATAATAATATCAGCCGCTTTGCCCACCTTTACGAAACACGCTGGACGCTGCGGATCCGGAAATGATCCTGCCAATAGCTCGAGGTACTCAACTGCGAGGCGCCTGATATTGGTCTCCGCAATATCCAGCCGGCCATGATCCGGAGCGGAATAAGTCGATATGATTTCGGGCTCGACGACGTGCAGGAGTTCTACTGGCAGCTCAAGCGCCTTGGCAAATCTGCGTGCATAGGGCAGTATGGCTTCCGATGGCCGGGATCCGTCCAGCGGAACTAAGAGCTTGGTGTAAATCGGTGTGCCCTCCTTATCTTAATGATCTCGGAACATCACGGTTAGCAGATCGGATACACCCCCCGGACGAGTTCCTCACAGAACACGGGCATCCGAGCGAACTCTTCCCCCACGATCTGTCGTATGCGAACGGAAACGTCGGAAAGCGCGCAACCTTTCTCCAGAACAACCTGCGCCGATACCATCTGCGGCTGGTCCACAGGCTGGCCGATCCGGCTGCAAAGCCAAACCGTAACCTCGCGCAGCCCGGGGACATCAGCGTGAAGCCGGCGAGCCAGGAGGTGGGTCATCAGGTTATAGATTTTCCCCACATGGCTTACGGGGTTTTTTCCAGCCGCCGCCTCCGAGCCTCTGGGGCGATTCAGAGCGATCAACCCATTCACCTGGTTTCCGCGACCCACCTCTCCTGAATCCGCATCCTCCGCTGAAGTTCCCAGGACGGATAGATACATGCCTGCCATCCCTGCCCCAGGGCGATCCAGGTTGTTAAGATTCACCGTTATCTTCTCAAGCCTTTCCTGCCGGCTGTGGAGATAGGACAATAAAACCCCTTCAACTGAGTCCTTCAGTCTAAAGTACTTCGCCTCACCTTCGATATATTGATCCAGAAGGGGCATGGCAACCGTCAGGTCCAGGTGATCCTTCGTGCGCACTCCCATGACCTTCACGTCCTCCCCGGTCTCAGGGAAGCGACTCTTGAAGATATGAGAGTTCAGATAACGTTCTGTCTCAAGGACCAAACGCTCGGTTTCGGTAAGCGGCGCGTAGCCCACGGCTGCTGAGGTGTCGTTGGCTCCGAGTACATTCGCGCTGCCAAGAAACAAGTTTGCCAGCTCTTCAGAGCCCGGCCTCAACTCGACCTGATATTGCAAATGGCGCCCTGGATCCAGGCGGGGAAGATTTTCACGGAACCAGCCTTTGGCCGCTTCTACGGCGATTTCACGCGTTTTCAGCCGTTCTTTGCCTACCATCTCAGTAGCCCTGTCACCGATAATCAAACGCATCGGCTCAACCATCCGTCCTCCGCCGAATTGTCGTTCAACTTGTCCCGCCACCAGGAGTCCCTTGTCGCAGTTGTGATGGAGAATCTTCCCGAACCGCTGGATATAGGCCTGAGATAACGCCTGAGATATCCGCTCCATTACGGCGTCACAGATTGAGTCCGGGTGCCCGAGTCCTTTACGCTCCACGATCTCTATATCCTGCTCGCCAACGCCTGGAGAGTCGAGCCTTTGTATGTGGATTTCATTCATAGAAACAGAGACGCCTCATTCCTCTTCCGGCATAGGACGAAGCGGTGGAACATAGTCCGTCCCCTGCTCTTCGCTCTCGACAATATCCTCGGTCCCGTAGGGTTCCTTCCGGGGAGGAATTTCTTCAGGG
Source organism: Deltaproteobacteria bacterium (assembly GCA_016210115.1). GTDB lineage: Bacteria > Desulfobacterota > Binatia > UBA9968 > UBA9968 > JACQUW01. Next base: position 65,865 of record JACQUW010000180.1, read on the forward strand.
GGGAGCAGTTCGGGCTGCTCTTCTTTGGCGCGGTCTTCGCGTTCCCACAGGAGCTCTTCCACCTGGATACGATCAACCACCTCTTGGATGCCAACCACATCTTCCAAAAGCTGAAGCAAAATACTATGCTCCGCCGCGCTCGGGAGAACACCATCCAGATAAACCACGCCGTGCCGACACACCACCCTCAGCTCTTCTCTGTCCACCCGCCCATCTTCACGAACAAGATCCAGAATTAAGCTCCGGAGCTCGGGATCCGTCAGCACGCTCAGCTCCCCAAAAAGCCTCCCTTTGGGCAGAGGCTCCTCCAAGGGAACGATCGCCGGCGTTTCTTTCTCAGATGCGCAAGCGATGCAAAAACGAGTCGCGGGAAGAGCACGCAACCGCTGAAGCGCGATCAGCCCCCCACATCCCTGGCAGTTTCCGAAAGCATCCGCGGCGATCCGTTCTAAAGCCGCGTCGATTTCCTCCAGTTGTCGTTTGCCCCGATCGCTCAGCCGAGAAAGGAGGCGAGACGCCAATTCCTCTTGGGCCCGCTCCTCTATTTCACTCTCGCGATCCTCAGCAATAAAACCTAAATCGGCGTCGGTATCCGCCATCTCCGTGAAAAGTATTTCGCGTTGGCGGCGCAGCTCCCGAGCCACTTCGTCCTTTTCGCTTTTATCCATAACGGCAGAACCCTCTGCGCTTTCCAATAGGATTTCTGCTTCATAGAATCAGCAAGATATATGCCACAGCGTTTTATAAAAACCGCCAACAATCCAGCGCTCAAGAGGAGTGTAGAGTTACTGATTCTTACCTCCGGTAATGAAGCCGGCAACTGATTGCAGAGTTGCGAAAGGAGAACATTGAAAGTCTTTGCTCTTGACGTTTATGGACGGGAAGAAGTAGCATTTTTAAGGGACGGTTGATGGGAGGGGGGGCCGTACAGTTTCGATGAGTGAGGGCAAAGGGTGCCGCGGCTCTAGCCGCCAATGCAACGCAGTCTAGAGATCATGGAGCAGCCCCACACGGCAGAGATGACAAAATCGATTCAGGCGCTGCAAGCAGAAATCGCCGAGCGAAGGCGCGCGGAGAAAGAGGTGCGTCTCCTTCTATCAGTTACGCAGGCGATTGCTGAAAGTCAGGATTTTTCCTCCGCTGTCCAAATCACACTTCAAAAGGTATGCGAAAATATCGGCTGGGATCTTGCTGAGGCCTGGGTTCCACTCTCCGACGGGACTGCTCTTGAACTGAGCCCGGCCTGGTGCGACTGCGGCAAAGGGTTGCAGCCCTTTAGAACCGTGAGCGAGCATCTGACCTTTGCGCGGGGCGTTGGATTGCCCGGAAAGGTATGGACAACCAAACAGCCGGAGTGGATACCGGATATTTCAGCCGCACCGGACATGTACCCGCGAGCACAAATCGCCAAAACCTTTGGCCTGAAAGCTGCCCTGGGCGTTCCCATTCTTGCCGACGATCAGGTCCTCGCTGTTCTCGTATTTTTTATGCTCGAATCGCGGCCGGAGGACAGGCGCCTGGTTGAGATGGTTTGGACAGTCGCGACACAACTAGGTTGGGTGATTCAGCGCAAAAAAGCCGAGGAGGCAGCGCGCGAAAGCGGGCGGCGATTCGATGCGATTTTTAATCAGACGTATGAATTCGTAGGTCTCCTCAAACCCGACGGCACTGTTCTCGAGGCCAATAATACGGCCCTGGAGTATCGGAACCTTATCCGCTCGGACGTTGTGGGCCGGCTGGCTTGGGAGACGCCCTGGTGGGATATTTCCTCTGCAGCCCAGGATCGCCTCAGAGCTGCCGTGGCGGAAGCTGCTCAAGGAAAGTTCATCCGTTACGAAGTCGACCACCGTGCTTCGGATGGAACGGTCGGAACGTTTGACTTTTCGCTCAAGCCCGTCCTGGATGAAATTGGCCGCGTAACGTTCCTGATCGCCGAAGGGCGCAATATCACTGCGCGTAAACAGATAGAAGAGGAACTGCGCAGAGCCAGGGACGATTTGGAGATACGAGTTCGAGAACGGACTGCAGAGCTGGCTCAGACGAATGAGGTGTTGGTCGCAGAAATCGAAGAGCGCGAAAGGGCGGCGGAACAACTCGTGCGACGCAACCGGGAACTGCTTGCGCTGCACAGAATTTCCGAAGTTATCCTCCATACCCGATCACTCCGGAAAGCTTTTCAAGAAATCGTCGACGAGATCGGCTCCGGGACTCGCTTTCCGATGGTGGCAATTGAATTCTACGATCAAGAACGGAACATGATGGTCTTTAAGGGGACCAAGGGGATTCCGCCTGATCCCGAAGGGAACTTCCTCATAGAGGTGCCTATCGAGCAAACCCTTTCCGGCATTGTGGCTCGCACAGGCGAGCCTTTGGTCGACACCAATGCCATCGAGAGGGCGGAGTACACGCATGAAACGCTTCGCAAGCTAAACTGCCGGACTTTCGTCTGTCTTCCGCTGAAGGTCGACGATCGCGTGATCGGTGTATTGAGTCTGGGAAACACCGAGAGTGTTCCGGTCGAGGATGAGTTTCTCCTGGAGATGACCGGGCTTGCAAATTACATTGCTTCGTTGATTGAACACCGGCGGGCTGAGGTCAGATTGCAGAGCCTGGTTGAAACCACCCAGGACGCGGTTATCTCTATCGATCGAGATGAACGCATTGTTCTCTTCAATCCGGCTGCTGAGCGAATCTTCGGCTATACCAGGGCCGAAATTCAAGGACAGAAAGCCGGCATTCTAATGGACGACTCTTACGGGCGTGAGGATAGCGGCTATCTCTCCGGATCGACAAAGAGCGGCGACTTGACGAGGACCGGCGAACACGTCCGAACGCTCACAGGGCGGCATAAAAACGGCGAGTTATTCCCCATCGAACTGTCGGTCACCGAGATCGCCAAGGACGCGGAGGTTCGCCATGTCGCTTTTGTTCGCGACATCTCTGAAAAGAAAAGACTCCAGGACCAGCTTCTCGAATCCGAGAGGCTGGCAGCCATCGGAGCGACAGCCGCTAAGTTTGCCCATGAGATCGGCAATCCTTTGAACGGCATGTATATGACCGCCCAGCTTCTCGAGCGCCATTTTGCCAGAGAGGGGGAAAGCTCGGACGATACGGTCATGACGGCATTCGAAACGATCATAAGCGAGATAAAACGGCTCAGCAACCTGCTGGATGATTTCCGCTCCCTCTACCGCCGCGGGAAATATAATCTCGAGCCTATCTCCTTGGAAACGATAGCAACAGAACTTCTGGACCTGGAACTGGCAGATTACGCTGCGCGCGCAATCCGCGTCCAGCGCTCGTTCCCGCAAGACCTGCCGCTGGTTTTGGGAGATCCGGAGCGACTGAAGCAGGCCCTGCTGAACCTGTGTAAGAACGCCGCCGAAGCAATGCCCCACGGCGGTACGATGACCATTGAGGCGTATAAACTGAAGGATCACATCGTACTGGAAGTTAGCGATACCGGCATGGGAATTCCAGCGGGCCTTGACATATTTGAACCATTTACCACGACGAAAAGTTCTGGTACGGGACTCGGCTTGATGATCGTGCGCCAGATCGTGGCGGCCCATGGGGGTACGCTATCGTACGCCAGCGAGCCGGGAAAAGGCGCCAGTTTTCGCGTTTCGCTCCCCTTGAATTCTCCCTTTTAGAACTCACAAGCCCTCTTTGACAAATCTGCCCAATCGAATTCATCCCGAATCTAAATTGGTCTAACATTTGCTTTACACCCTAGACATGAGTAAAATTTATGGTTTTCTTCTCATTCGTGAGAAAAAACATATGGATCTCTTTCGCAACCGTGCGAACACGGCATAAGGCCTGAAGTATGGCAGGAACTATTCTTGTAGCAGAAGATCAAGAGGCGGCCCGCAAGAGTCTCTGCGAGCTCCTCCGCCAGGAAGGTTACCAGGTCTATGAAGCTGCGGACGGGCCAGCGGCAATAAAGCTCGCAACGGAGCTGGATTTCGACCTTATTCTCACCGATCTAAGGCTCCCCGGAGAGGATGGGCTGGCTGTTCTCAAGCACATACGGGAAATATCTCCCCAAACCTTGAGCATCCTCATGACTGCCTACGCTTCGGTCGACACCGCGATAGAGGCACTTCGTTTGGGCGCCCAGGATTACATGTTAAAGCCCTTAATCTTCGAGGATGTCCTGAGAAAGATTCGTCACCTGATGGAGCATAAGAGGCTTGCCTGGGAAATTCAGATACTTCGCCGGGAGATCAACGATCAGTTCTTTCACGATTACCCGGTAGGCCGTAGCCACATCATGCAGGAGATCATGACGCTGATTGAGAAAGTAGCTCCCACTCCAGCCACGGTATTGATCACGGGTGAGAGCGGCGTAGGCAAAGAAGTGGTTGCCCGCACGATCCATCTTTTCAGCCCTCGAAAAGACAACGTCTTTTTAGCCGTCAACTGCAGCGCTATTCCGGAAACTCTTCTCGAAAGCCAGTTATTTGGTTACGTCAAAGGGGCTTTCACCGGCGCCACTGCCTCTCAGGAAGGACTTTTTCAGCGCGCTCGCGAAGGCACAATCTTTCTGGACGAAATTGGTGAGATGCCGCTCAGCTTGCAGCCGAAGCTCCTCCGCGTCATCGAAGAAAAGAAAGTTTTGCCCGTCGGTTCTACGAATCCGGTTCAGGTGGATGTCCGGATCCTCGCATCCACCAATCGAGACCTGAAAGAGGAGGTCGACGCCGCTCGCTTTCGCGGGGATCTTTACTACAGGCTCAATGTCATTGGCGTGCAAATTCCGCCACTGCGCATGCGGCGTGAAGACATCCCTCTGCTGGTCGAGCACCTGATCCATCGCCACAATCTTGAAATGAAAAAGAGCTACAAGGGAGTAGATAACATGACCATGAGGACGCTCATGTCACTCCCCTGGAAAGGCAATATCCGCGAGCTGGACAACGTGCTCGAGCGGGCCATGATCCTGGGAAGCGGCGAGTGGATCACGGTGGCCGATCTCCCCTACGGCACGGCGCCTGCCAGGGCTGTATCCGAAGAGGACAACCTCAACAGCGCGCTTGAGGATTACGAAAAGAGCCATATCGAGCGCACTCTCGAGAAGAGCGCTGGAGACAAGAAGCGCGCAGCCGAATTGTTGGGAATGAGCATCTCCACGCTGTACCGAAAAATTGAAAGACTAGGAATTGGGGAAAACGGCGTGTGGACCAGACGCGACAAGCGAGGTGGAGCCACGAGCAAGAGCCCACCTCAACCCCCAAATCCGGAATAAGCTCGCAATTCTCAAAAAGCCCCGGCCCGTGATCGACGGATCGGGCTTAAACAACACAGAACATTAGCCATATTTCAATCAGGGAGGCGAGCCATGTCCAAAGTCGTACACGTAGTAGGAACAGGAACGATAGGGGAGCCTTTAATCGGGATATTGTCCACCTTTCGGGAGGACTTCGGGATAGGGGAGGTGACGTTTCACAAGCGCACCCCGCTTTTGACCGATCGCTCCAAGGTCGTGGTGTTGGGGCAAAAAGGGGCCAGGCTCTGTGTGGAC